>NZ_CP067140.1:2550000-2868750 GCF_028553805.1 Paracoccus saliphilus
AAAGCGGATTTCCAGCGTCTTGCCGGGATCGATCTCTGCGGTGATCTCTTCTCCCGGCTCCATGCCATAGAAGAAGTTCCGCGTCGGCAGGGTGCGCACCGGGCCATAGATTCGGTGGCGGCCCATGTAATCGAGGAACACCTTGGGATACATCAGGTAACCGTTCAGGTCCTCGTCATCGACGGCCTTGCCCTCCAGTTCCCTGGACAGCTTGGCCCGCTCGGCCTCGATATCGACCGGCTTCAGATGCGCGCCGGGGCGGTCGGTGATCGGGGTCTCGTCCTTGAGGATCTTCTTCTGGATCGCCTCGGGCCATCCACCGGGAGGCTGCCCCAGGTTACCGCGCATCATGTCGATGACCGAATCCGGGAAGCTGACATCCACTTCGGGGTCCATCACCTGCTCGGGCGTCAGGTTCTGCGAGACCATCATCAACGCCATGTCACCCACGACCTTCGACGACGGCGTGACCTTGACGATATCGCCGAACATCCGGTTCACATCGGCATAGATCTGGGCGACCTCGTGCCAGCGATCCTCCAGCCCCATCGAGCGCGCCTGCCCCTTGAGATTGGTGAACTGGCCGCCCGGCATCTCGTGCAGGTAGATCTCGGAAGCCGGGGCCTGCAGGCCGGATTCGAAGGCCGCGTAATTGTCGCGCACCCGCTCCCAGTAATTCGAGATGGCGCGGATATGGCCGATATCCAGCTCGGTATCGCGTTCCGTCCCGGCCAGTGCCTCGACCACCGAACCGAGCGTCGGCTGCGAGGTATTGCCCGACAGCGCGTCCATGGCGCAATCCACCGCATCGACGCCCGCCTCGGCAGCCGCTAGGATGGTCGCGCCGCCCATGCCGCTGGTGTCATGGGTATGGAAATGGATCGGCAGACCGACCTCTTCCTTGAGCGCCTTGACCAGTATCGTCGCGGCGGCGGGTTTCAGCAGGCCCGCCATGTCCTTCAGCCCCAGCACATGCGCACCGGCGGCTTTCAGGTCCTTGGCGGTCTGGACATAGTATTTCAGGTCGTATTTGGACCGGTCCGGGTCCAGCATGTTACCGGTATAGCAGACCGAGCCCTCGCAGATCTTGCCCGTGTCGATGACCGCATCCATGGCCACGCGCATGTTCTCGACCCAGTTCAGGCTGTCGAAGACGCGGAACACATCGACCCCGGTTTCGGCGGCCTGCTTGACGAAGAACTGCACCACATTGTCGGGATAGTTCGTATAGCCCACCCCGTTCGAGGCGCGCAGCAGCATCTGCGTCATCAGGTTGGGCATCTGCGCGCGGATATCGCGCAGCCGCTGCCATGGGCATTCCTGCAGGAACCGATAAGCCACGTCGAAGGTCGCCCCGCCCCAGCATTCGACGCTGAAAAGCTGTGGCAGGTTGGCGGCATAGGTCGGCGCAACCCGGATCATGTCGATCGAGCGCATCCGCGTCGCCAGCAGTGACTGGTGCCCGTCGCGCATGGTCGTGTCGGTGATCAACAGGCGCTTCTGCCCGGCCATCCAGTCGGCCACGGCTTGCGGCCCCTTTTCTTCCAGCATTTGCCTTGTGCCGGGCGCAGGTTCGGCGGTCGGCGCCGGCAACAGCAAGGCGCGGGCCTGAGCCGGGGGCGCCTCGCGCCCGGCCGTCTCGGGATGGCCGTTCACGGTGATGTCGGCCAGATAGGTCAGGATCTTGGTCGCCCGGTCGCGGCGCTTGCGGAAGGTGAACAGCTCGGGCGTCGTGTCGATGAATTTCGTCGTATAGGTATCGTCGAGGAACGTCTCATGTTTCAGCAGGTTGATGACGAAATCGATATTCGTGCTGACCCCGCGCACCCGGAATTCGCGCAGCGCCCGGTCCATCCGCTTGATCGCCTGATCCGGAGTCTGCGCCCATGCCGTGACCTTGACCAGCAGCGAATCGTAATAGCGGGTAATGACGCCGCCCGAATAGGCCGTGCCGCCATCCAGCCGGATACCCATGCCGGTCGCCGAGCGGTAGGCCGTGATGCGCCCGTAATCGGGGATGAAATTGTTCTGCGGATCTTCGGTCGTGACCCGGCATTGCACCGCGTGACCCGACAGCTCGATCTCGCCCTGGGCCCCTGCCCCGGTCGCCTCGGCCAGTGTCGCGCCCTCGGCGATCTTGATCTGAGCCTGCACGATGTCGATCCCGGTGACCTCTTCGGTCACGGTATGCTCGACCTGCACGCGCGGGTTCACCTCGATGAAATAGAACTGCTCGCTGTCCATATCCATCAGGAACTCGACCGTGCCGGCGTTCTGATAGCCCACGGCCGCGCCGATCTGGAGCGCAAGCGCGCAGACCTCTTCGCGCTGCGCCTCGGTCAGATAGGGAGCGGGCGCGCGCTCGACCACCTTCTGGTTGCGGCGCTGCACGGTGCAGTCGCGTTCATACAGGTGATACAGCCCGCCATGGCTGTCGCCCAGCAACTGCACCTCGACATGGCGGGCGCGCAGGATCATCTTTTCCAGGTAACCCTCGCCATTGCCAAAGGCGGCCTCGGCCTCGCGCCGGCCCTCGCGGACCTTGTCGATCAACTCGTCCGGGCCATTGATCGGGCGCATCCCGCGTCCGCCGCCGCCCCAGGACGCCTTGAGCATCAGCGGATAGCCGATCCCATCGGCCTCTGTCCTGATGGCGTCGAAATCATCGCCCAGAACCTCGGTCGCGGGAATCACCGGCACGCCCGCCTCGATCGCCACCCGCCGGGCGCTGGCCTTGTCGCCAAGGGCGCGCATCGTCTCGGCCTTGGGGCCGATGAAGGTGATCCCGGCCTTCCGGCAGGCATCGACGAAATCGGGATTCTCGGACAGCAGGCCATAGCCCGGATGGATCGCGTCGGCACCGGATTCCTTGGCCACCCGGATGATCTCGGAGATCGACAGATAGGCCGCGACCGGTCCCAGCCCCTCGCCGATGCGATAGGCCTCGTCCGCCTTGAAGCGGTGCAGGCCCAGCTTGTCCTCTTCGGCATAGACGGCAACCGTTCGCTTGCCAAGCTCGTTGGCTGCGCGCATGACTCGAATGGCGATCTCGCCACGGTTAGCAATCAGGATCTTTTGAAACATGCCGGTCTCCCATCGACGATTTCGCGCATCCTAACGATGCTGCACCGCAGCGCAAGCATCAGTATCGGCGATCTCTCACCTTGGGATGAGAGCAGGCGCAGGCTCGCTGATTACAGGGCGGCCCGGCCCAGACGATTCCAGCGCGCGCGGACATATGCCCGCGCCAATTATGCCAGCAAAGTCATGGCGACGATAGCCACCACCGCCCCCGCGGCAAGCTGCAGGATTCCGGGCAGCCAACGGGCCATCGCGGCCAGCGGGCCGGTGTCGGGCATCATGGCGAAACTGCCCTCGCGCGCCCAGACCGACAATACCGCAACCGCCAGGGTGACCGAGGCGGTGCCCAGCCCCATTGCCATGGCTCCGGCGATTCCGGCAGGAAAGAACCCCATCCGCCATGTCAGCAGCAGCAGGAATATCGCACCGGTGCAGGGACGCGCCGCAATACCCGCGATCAGGGCGACCGCATCGCGTAGCGAGCGGGTGGCGGCGGCTTCCTCGATGCTGGGACCATGGGCATGACCGCAGCCGCAATCGGCATCGTGGACATGATCGTGGTGATGATGTTCATCGTGGCGATGCCCTTCGCTGCGACCGGCGCGTAGCAGCATCCGCAGCCCACGCCATGCCAGCCACAACCCCACGCAACCGATCATTGCGGCGCTGATATCGGCCATGCTGTCCTCGGTCAGGTCGGTCAGCGCCTCGCGCGACAGATCGAAGATCGTCAGCCCGCCCCAGACCAGCAGCACCGCCGTCAAAGCCTGCGCCAGCGAGGCCGCCACCGACAGAAGCGCAAGCCGTCCAAGGGCAACCTTGGTGCCGAACCCGTATCCACCGATCAGTACCTTGCCATGCCCCGGCCCGACCGCATGCAGGAAGCCATAGCCAAAACAGATTCCCATCAGCGCGAGATTCGCCCCCGGCTCGCCCGCCCGCAGCCGGCGCAACGCCCCGGCCATCAGCGTCTGCGCCTCGCGCTGCTGCATCGCGGCCCATTGCTGTATCCCGGCCAAACCGCCGCTTTGCCACAGGAGCATGACGATGGCAGCGATCAGCAAACCGGCGATGGCAAGGATGCGGGCGGCGCTGCGGGTCATCCACCCTGCCCCGGGTCGCAACGGATATCGGCCTCGTCGGCTCCGGCCGAACCGATATCGACGGTCACGACATCGGCCTCTGCCGGATCGGTTCCGGCGCCCAGCACGGCCTCGATCGCCTCGCGATAGGCATCGGGCGCGGCAGACGGATCGCCAGGGATCAATTCGACCTCGCAATCCTCGCGCCCCTCGATCACCGGCACCTCTGGCATCGAAAAATCCACATAGAATTCAGGATCGTAAACCTGAACCTGCAACGGCGCCTCCATGGGAAGCGGTTCGGCCAGCGGATGCAGATGGCGCGAGATCAGCCGTCCATCGCGATATTCAGCCGTGAAATCCCGCACGTCTTCAAGGACGACAGGCCTGCCATCCACGCGCGGATAGAGCCGGCCATCGAAGCCCGGCTCCCAATCCGAGTCGAACCCCTGGATCAGGGCGTTCTCCTCCTCGGTCAGGACGCCGTCGCCGTCCTGGTCCAACCCCATATCCTCGATGATCAGGAGCGAATACAGTTCGTCATAGCTCCACTCGACCTCGAACCCCGTCAGGGCGCCGCTGTCGTCAAGGATCAGGGTCAGCCCGGCATCGATATAGACATGCGGATGGGCCAATGCCGCGGCGGGCGACAGCGACAGGCACAAAGCGGTAATCAGGCGGTGGGGTAACACGTAGACCTCGCGCGGAACTGCGCCTTCTGTTAATTCGCTTGCGGCGCCAATGCAATTCACGGCTGCCTGACAACGGCATGAATATGAATCGGCTTGACAGTTCCCCCCGGCCCCGCGTCACATCCCCCCACCATGCCGTCGATATGTAAAGAGGAGAGCTTTCCATGCTGACCATCCACGGCGTCACCCGCTCGCGCGCCTCGCGCATTATCTGGCTATGCCACGAGATCGGCATCGAATTCGAGCAGGTCCCGGTGATCCAGGCCTATCGCCTGCCCGATCCCGACGCCACGGACGCACCGCTCAATACCCGCTCGCCGCAATTCCTGGCCTTGTCGCCCGCCAGCGCCATCCCGGTGATCGAGGATGGTGGACTGATACTGACCGAATCGATGGCCTGTACCCTGTATCTGGCGCGCAAATACGGCCAGCCCTTCGGCCCCGCCGATCCGCAGGAGGACGCACTGATGATGCTGTGGAGCTTCTACGCCGCCACCGCCATCGAGCCCGACGCGCTGACGCTGCTCTATCTGCATGGCTCCGGCAAAGCCCAGTCGGCCAGCGATCACGCCGCGGTCCGGAATGCCGCCGAACGGCTGACAAGGCCGCTTCGGGTGGTGGAAAACCATCTTGCCACCCATAGCCACATGGTCGGCGGGCGCTTTACCGTTGCCGATGTCAACATGGCCGAGGTGCTACGCTATGCCCAGAGCTTCGATCCGCTGATGGAGCGTTACGCGGCGATCCAGGCATGGCTGGCGGATTGCCAGACCCGTCCGGCATTCCAGAAGATGTGGGAAGCACGGAACGCCGAACCCGCATAGCCATTGAAATATGCACTCAAATGCATAATATAATGGCATCTGAAAGGATGCCGCCATGACCCGACTGCTGACCAACCATATCTGCACCATGACCGAATTGCGCGAACCGCATAAGGTGCTGGAACGCTCGGGCGGCAAGCCGGTGGCGATCCTGAAGAATTCGCAGCTTGTCGGTTACCTCGTGCCCGAAGAGGCGACGGACAAGGGACAGCATCGCCATGCGACCCGCGAAGAGGTGATGGAATCGCTGCGGCGTCGGCGGGCAGTCAATCAACCTGTGCTGGATTATCTGAAAGACAAGTAATGGAATTGCTCCTTCTGACCGCCGAATTGGTCGAGGCGATCCATGACGAGGTTCTCAATCCCGGTGAATTGCCGGGAATGGCCATGGACAAATCCCTGGATTCAGCCCTTGCCCGGGTCGATAACCGCATCGCCTACGGGATGACTGACGATCTGTTCGATATCGCGGCGATGTATGCGATGGCGATCTCGCAGGGTCATTGCTTCAACGACGCGAACAAGCGGACGGCGCATCAATCCATGGACGCCTTTCTCGATCTCAACGGCGTGCAGATCACTTGGTCGGCAGAGGAAATCGGCCAGAAGATCATCGCCCTTGCCCAGGGGCTGATCGACGATGGCGGCCTGGCCGAATGGCTGCGCGGCACCGCCTGACCTCCCGCAAGGGCTTGCGCAAGCGCTTCCTCGCCCCACAAGCCCTTGCGCCGATAACCCCTCGCATGAGATAGTCGACCAAACACGAACGAGAAACGAGCAGTCCAGATGGCCGATGATCTTCTTTCCGCCGCCGACATCAGCGTCGACAGCTATTCCGCCTCGTCCATCGAGGTGCTGGAGGGGCTCGAACCTGTCCGCAAGCGCCCCGGCATGTATATCGGCGGCACGGATGAACGCGCGCTGCACCACATGGTCGCCGAGATCCTCGACAACTCCATGGACGAGGCCGTCGCCGGTCACGCCAGCCGGATCGAGGTCGAACTGCTCGCCGATTACAGCGTGACCATCCGGGACAACGGCCGCGGCATCCCGATCGACCCGCATCCCAAGTTCCCCGGCAAATCGGCGCTCGAGGTGATCCTTTGCACGCTGCATGCGGGTGGCAAGTTCTCGGGCGATTCCTACGAGACCTCGGGCGGCCTTCACGGCGTCGGCGCCTCGGTGGTGAACGCGCTTTCCGACAGCCTAGTGGTGCAGGTCGCGCGCAACCGCGAATTGTTCCAGCAAAGCTTCTCGCGCGGGGTTCCGCTCGGGTCGGTCGAGAAACTCGGCGCCGCCCCGAACCGCCGCGGCACGACCGTCACCTTCCACCCCGATGCCGAGATATTCGGCCATCACCGCTTCAAGCCCGCTCGGCTGCTGAAGATGGTGAAATCCAAGGCCTATCTGTTCTCGGGCGTCGAGATCCGCTGGAAATCCGAGATCGAGGAAGACGACACGCCCATGGAAGCGGTCTTCCACTTCCCCGGCGGGCTGGCCGACTATCTGGGCGAGACGCTCGGCGGCGCCACCACCTATTCCGAGCGTCCCTTTGCCGGCAGCGTCGATTTCAAGCGCTTCAACGCGCCGGGCAAGGTCGATTGGGCGATCAACTGGACGCCCTCACGCGACGGTTTCATCCAGTCCTATTGCAACACCGTACCCACGCCCGAGGGCGGCACGCATGAGGCCGGTTTCTGGGCCGCGATCCTGAAGGGCGTCCGCGCCTATGGCGAGCTGGTGAACAACAAGAAGGCCGCCCAGATCACCCGCGAGGATTTGCTGACCGGCGGCTGCGCGCTTGTCAGCTGTTTCATCCGCGATCCCGAATTCGTCGGCCAGACCAAGGACCGGTTGGCCACGACCGAGGCGCAGAAGCTGGTCGAAGGGGCCGTGCGCGACCATTTCGACAACTGGCTGGCGGCAGATACGAAATCGGCGGGCGCGATCCTCGATTTCCTGATCCTGCGGGCCGAGGAACGGCTGCGCCGCCGCCAGGAAAAGGAAACCGCCCGCAAATCCGCCACCAAGAAGCTGCGGCTTCCCGGCAAGCTGGTCGATTGCTCGAATTCGGCCCGCGACGGCACCGAACTGTTCATCGTCGAGGGCGACTCGGCCGGCGGCAGTGCCAAGATGGCCCGCGACCGCAAGAACCAGGCGCTTCTGCCCCTGCGCGGCAAGATCCTGAACGTGCTCGGCGCCGCCTCCAGCAAGATGGGCGCGAACCAGGAGATCAACGACCTGTGCCAGGCGCTCGGCACCGGGATGGGGACGAAGTTCAACCTGGATGACCTGCGTTACGACAAGATCATCATCATGACCGATGCCGATGTCGATGGCGCCCATATCGCCAGCCTGCTGATGACATTCTTCTTCACCCAGATGCGCCCGCTGCTCGACAAGGGCCATCTCTATCTCGCCTGCCCGCCGCTTTACCGGCTGACGCAGGGGGCGAACCGCGTCTATGTCGCCGACGATGCCGAGAAGGTGCGGCTGGAGGAAAAGGGCCTGGGCGGCAAGGGCAAGATCGACGTGCAGCGCTTCAAGGGCCTGGGCGAGATGGATGCCAAGGATCTGCGCGAAACCACGATGAATCCCGACACCCGCAAGCTGATCCGCGTCAGCATCGACGAGGAGACCGGCGGCGAAACCGGCGACCTGGTCGAGCGGCTGATGGGCAAGAAACCCGAATTGCGTTTCCAGTATATCCAGGAGAATGCGCGTTTCGTCGAAGAGCTGGATGTCTGAAACCGGCTGACCGTCGGGCCAAGCCCTATCCGGGCAGGGACATGTCAGGCCCCTGCCCCTTCTTCTTCATTCAAGATCCATACAAGTTCAGCTTGCATAGCCCCTTGGACAAACACCATGGGTTGCCGGACGATGCGCCACTGGGTCAAGAGACCTGCCGGCAACCGGCAGCGTCCCGGCCATTGCGGGACGCAAACCGCCGGTGCCAATGAAAAGGCCCCGCGCGGATGCCGGGGCCTATCGAGTTCATGGGAGATTGCGATCAGAAGCTGTAGCCCACCTTCACGCCGACGCCCCAGACCTTGCCCTCGTCCTTTTCGCCGATGACAACTCTTTCGGCTCCTTCGCCGACTCCGACATCCGCAGCGCCCAGCTTGACATAGCTGATGCCGGTCGTGATCTTGACATTGTCCTGCGTATAGACAGCCGCGAGGGTAATGCCTTTCTTGCCCTCATAGGGCGACAGCGGGGTTCCGACCCCATCGCCGTCACCTTCATAGAGGAACGAGACCGCGCCCGACCAGCGATCGGTGAATTTCCGGCCGATGCCGATCGTGTAGGTTGTCGAGTCCTCGAAATTGGTCAGGCTCGTTCCCCCCAGAACACTTGGCCGGACCTTGAATTCGGACCAGTCAACCCACCGAACCGAGCCCATCAGCAATGTATCCTCCGCGATCCCGGTCTGAAACTCCAGGTTCACGGATTTAGGCATCTTCACCTTGGTTTTGTCATTCGGCGCAACCTGCACCCCGCCGATCCTGTGTATCGAGTCGAACTCGTGCTCGATGGCAGAATTGAAGGTCAGCGCAACCCGTGCCGCGATTTCAGGCTTCTCCCAAGAAACGCCCGCAAGCCAGCCGATATCGGTTTCCCGGTCGAGGTTGAGGTGATAACCATCGGCACCTTGCGCAGCGAATACCGCGCCGCCCAGATGCACATCGGCAGAGGTGCTCAGGGCGCGAATACCGCCATGCACGCCGAAGCCGGTTTCCGGCATCACGTAGCGGACCACCCCGGTGAGCTCGGTCGCGGAAACATCCGCACCTGTGCCGCCCAAATAAGGCGACCCTTCCGGGGCGAAAGGATAATCGATATCGGCGCCGAATGGCTGGTCGAGCATCACGGCCCCGGACAGGTTGTCGTTGAACTGCCTTTTATATGCCAGACCGAACTGACTGTAGCTGTCCGCGACATCGGCAGTATTGGTCGTGCCAATACCTATTCCGCCGACATCCGCAATATTGCTGCTGACAGTCGGCTTGACATGGGCAAAGCTGAACTCGGCATAATTACCCGGCTCCCAGAGCGGGCCGAGGAACTGGCCGCTGCGGTCGATGCCGCCGGACATGACGGGTGCGGCGCTGATCAGCAATGCGGTGGCGCCGGAAAACACGTATTTCATAGATACCTCCCTCTACAGGTCCGGGCCTCCTCAGCCCCGGGTCAACCTTGGTGATCCAGCCTAGCGCCAAGCCGGTGCGAATCAATTGTTACGAAGATGTGACGTAACGTCGGTTCCACCTGCCGTTGCGTCACCGTGTCCTCGCGGCAACTCTTTTTTGCCACGGAAACCTGCAGAGGGGGGCGTGAAACGCCGCATATCCGCTCTGGACAAATCCGCCATTGCATGAAAGGGGAAACTGCCAAACGACATGATCGCAAGGACCCCGCCATGCAGATTCGTGAGGCTCTCACCTTTGACGATGTTCTATTGGTTCCCGCCGCATCAACCGTCCTGCCTTCGACGGCGGATGTGACGACGCATGTGACGCGTTCGATCCGGATGAATATCCCGCTGCTGTCCTCGGCCATGGATACGGTGACCGAAAGCCGGATGGCGATTGCCATGGCGCAATCGGGCGGAATAGGCGTGATTCACCGCAACCTCACCACCGAGCAGCAGGCCGACGAGGTGCGCCGTGTGAAGCGCTTCGAATCCGGCATCGTCTACAAGCCGATCACGCTTGCCCCCGACCAGACGCTGGCCGATGCCAAGGCGCTGCAAGAGCGCTATAGAGTCACCGGCTTCCCGGTGGTGGAAAGCGATGGCCGCGTGGTCGGTATCGTGACCAATCGCGACATGCGCTTTGCCAGCGACGACAGGACGCCGGTGCGGGTGATGATGACATCCGACCGGCTCGCCATGCTGACCGAGCCCGCCGACCGCCAGCAGGCCATCGACCTGATGAAGGAGCGCCGGATCGAGAAGCTGCTGGTCACCGATGGGCAGGGCAAGCTGACCGGGCTTCTCACGCTCAAGGATACGGAAAAAGCGGTGCTGAACCCGCTGGCCTGCAAGGACGATTTGGGCCGGCTGCGCGTGGCCGCCGCCTCGACCGTCGGCGATGACGGGTTCGAGCGTTCGCAGGCCCTGATCGAGGCCGGGGTGGACATGGTGGTGATCGATACAGCGCATGGCCATTCGGCAGGCGTTGCCAAGGCGGTCGAGCGGGTCAAGGCCTTTTCGAACGAGGTGCAGGTGGTGGCAGGAAATGTCGCCACCGCCGAAGCGGTTCGCGCCCTGATCGGAGCCGGTGCGGATGCGGTCAAGGTGGGCATCGGGCCGGGGTCGATCTGCACGACGCGGGTCGTGGCGGGCGTCGGCGTGCCGCAACTGACCGCGATCATGGATGCCGCGAGCGCGGCGGGCGATGTGCCGGTCATCGCCGATGGCGGCATCAAGCTGTCGGGAGATTTCGCCAAGGCCATCGCGGCGGGGGCAAGCTGCGCCATGGTCGGCAGCGCCATCGCGGGCACCGACGAGAGCCCCGGAGAGATCATCCTGTACCAGGGCCGCAGCTTCAAGAGCTATCGCGGCATGGGAAGCCTTGGGGCGATGGCGCGCGGCTCGGCCGACCGTTATTTCCAGAAAGACGCCGCAACCGACAAGCTGGTGCCCGAGGGGATCGAGGGCCAGGTGCCCTACAAGGGCCCGGCGGGCACGGTGATCCATCAGCTTGTCGGCGGATTGCGGGCGGCGATGGGCTATACCGGCTGCGCCACCGTCGAGGAGATGCGCCGCAATTGCGAATTCGTGCGGATCACCGGGGCGGGGCTGAAGGAAAGCCATGTCCACGACGTGCAGATCACGCGGGAGAGCCCGAATTACCGCATCGGGTAATTCGCGTCCCGCGCAAACCGGAGGCGCTTCGCCCCCCGGCCCCCCCGAGGATATTTGCATGAAGAAGAAGGGGCACGGGTTTTCTCCGGTGCGATCATTTATTCCATGAGGGAAATGATTACTCGAAAGTGAGGGGGATTATTTGCCAAATGGAATCTGTCTCCGCGCCTTGCCGCGCCGGATCGCCATTGAACCCATAGTAGCCGGCGCTGCCTGTGTGCGCCCTGTGTACAGGCTGTGCATGCGCGGTGCACGGGTTGTGCAGTGAAACTCACAGCAATTGCTGGGGAAAACGGGAAGGCCGTTGCCTGCGATGCGAATGCGGCGCGCGGCCTGTTGCACTGCCGGGCATTTGCCCGCACCCCCTTCCCTCTTTTCCCCCGCCGCATTACCTATGCCCGGGTCACGAAAAGGTGGAACATGATCTACAAGACCGGCAAGGAATGGCTCTCGGCCCCGCATAAGCGCGTCGCGCTGTTCGGCATGTCGGGGCTGGGCAAGACCTTTCTGTCCTCGATGCTGCGCGAGACCGGCGACTGGTTCCATTACTCGGTCGACTACCGCATCGGCACGCGCTACATGGGCGAGCGGATCACCGACAATTTCAAGCGCCACGCCATGCAGGTGCCGCTGCTGCGCGAGTTGCTGATGACCGACAGTGTCTATATCGCCAGCAATATCACCTTCGAGAACCTCGCGCCCCTGTCCACCTATCTGGGCAAGCCGGGCGATCCGGCGCAGGGCGGGCTGGATTTCGACGAATACATGAAGCGCCAGAACCAGCACCGCGCGGCCGAGATCGCCGCGATGCTGGATACCGGCCATTTCATCGAACGCGCGCAGGACATCTATGGCTATGACCATTTCATCTGCGACACCAGCGGCTCGGTCTGCGAGGTGGTGGACCCCGATAATTCCGACGACCCGGTGCTGAAGGCCATGGAAGACCGGATGCTGATGGTCTGGATCAAGGGATCGGACGACCATACCGCGGAACTGGTCCACCGCTTCGACAAGGCTCCCAAGCCCATGTATTACCAGCCGGATTTCCTTCGCGCCGCGTGGAGGGAATACACCGACAAACACCCCGCGCCGGTCAATCCCGACGCTTTCATCCGCTGGACCTATGCTCGCGCATTGGCCCATCGCCAACCGCGCTATGCCGCCATGGCACAGCGCGGCATCACCGTCACCGCCGAGGAAGTCACGGCGGTACGAGACGCATCAGACTTCACCGAACTGGTGGCCCGCGCCATCGATCGCAAGGAATAATGACAATGCCCATCACCCTGAACGAAGATCTCCCCGCTTACCGCATCCTGTCGGATGAGGGCGTGATGGTGATGTCGCCGGGGCGGGCCGCAATGCAGGATATCCGGCCATTGCGCATCGGGCTTTTGAACCTGATGCCCAAGAAGATTCAGACCGAGAACCAGTTCGCCCGGCTGATCGGCGCCACGCCCCTGCAGATCGATTTCCAGTTGATCCGCATGTCGGAACATGAAAGCCGCCATACCGCCGCCGATCATATGGAAAGCTTCTATCGCCCCTTCCGCGAAGTCGAGGAAACCGGCGAAAAATTCGATGGGGTCATCATCACCGGCGCGCCGATCGAGCATCTGACCTTCGGCGATGTCACCTATTGGGACGAGCTGAGGCGGGTCTTCGACTGGACGCAGACCCATGTCCATTCCACCTTCGGCGTCTGCTGGGGCGGGATGGCGATGGCATGGCATTTCCACGGGCTTGAAAAACATATGCTGGATCACAAGGCCTTCGGCTGCTTCCGTCACCGGAACCTGTTCCCCACCTCGCCCTATCTGCGCGGCTTCTCGGATGATGTGCTGGTCCCGGTCAGCCGCTGGACCGAGGTGCGTCAAAGCGATATCGACGCACGTCCCGCGCTGACCACCTTGCTGGCCAGCCACGAGGTCGGCCCCTGCCTGGTCGAGGATACCGGTCATCGCGCGCTCTATATCTTCAATCACCTGGAATATGACAGCACCACGCTCAAGGACGAATATGACCGCGACGTGGACAATGGCAGGCCGGTCACCGTGCCCCGCAACTATTACCCGGATGACAACCCCGCGCAGGCGCCTGCGAACCGCTGGCGCAGCCATGCGCATCTGCTTTACGGTAACTGGATCAACGAGATCTACCAGACGACCAGCTTTGACATCACCCGTATCGGAGAGGGATGACGATCATGTCCAAGATGCCGGAACTTCCGCTCGTCGGCGCGATCAGCGAATATCTGGAGGAACAGGCCCCGAAAGAGATCCGCAAACCCATTGAAAAGGCCGACAAGGACGAGGTCCTCGATCCCGGCTATCCTTACCGCGAAGAAATGGACAAGGATGATTACAAGGACCAGATGAAGCTCTTGCAGCTTCAGCTCGTGCGGCTGATGCATGACGTGAACGCAACCGGCAAGCGCCTCGTGGTCCTGTTCGAGGGCCGCGACGCCGCCGGAAAGGGCGGCACGATCGAGCGCATCCGCGAAAACCTGAACCCGCGCTCGGCCTATATCGTCGCCCTGCCCAAGCCGACCGAGCGCGAATCCGGGCAATGGTATTTCCAGCGCTACACGGACTGGCTGCCTGCGGCAGGCGAAATCGCGTTGTTCGACCGCAGCTGGTACAATCGCGGCGTGGTCGAAAAGGTGTTCGGATTCTGTTCGGATGTCCAGCGCAATGCCTTCTTCCGCCAGCTTCCCGGCTTCGAGCAGACCCTGGTCGATGACGGTATCGTGCTGGTCAAGCTGTGGCTGAATGTCGGCCGGGCCGAACAATTGCAGCGTTTCCTCGACCGCGAGAAGGACCCGCTTAAGCAATGGAAGCTGTCCAGCATCGATGTCGACGGGCTGGCGAAATGGGACGAATATACCGAAGCGATCACAGAGACGCTCAACCTGTCGCATTCGCCCATCGCGCCCTGGACGGTGATCCGCTCGGATGACAAGCGCCGGGCCCGGATCGCGGCGATCCAGACGGTGCTGAACGCCGTCGATTACGCGGGCAAGGATGAAAAGGCCATCGGCGAAATCGACCCGAAGATCGCCGGAGGGCCAGAGATGCTGAAACGGTGATCCGGGCTGCGCTGATATGGCTGGCACTGGCATGGCCTGCAATCGGGCAGGAGCTGCCAGATTGGCAGTATGTCAGGGTCAATGACCTCGCGGAAATCCTGACTGGAGGGGACATTGTCACTCTGGATCGGGCGCTGATCGATCTGAACGATTCCACCGGCACCCAGGGAACCGTCGTCACCTTGAAGAACCGGGCGCAATATGGCGGAAGTGACGGACTGGAGCCCTTCGCGACGCGGCTATTCAATCATTGGGGCATAGGTGACGCCCGGCGCGATGACGGTTTCATGATACTGGTCCTGATCGACGATCGCGAAGCGCGGATCGAACTGGGTGCGGGCTATCCTGTCGCTGCGAATGCCATCGCCCGCGACATCATGGACAAGACCATGCTGCCCGATTTCCGCGCAGGCCAGATGTCGCAGGGTATACGTGACGGCACACTTGCGGTCATCGACCGCATCGCACGCCCCGCCCATAGCGGATCACAACTGACGCCACCCGGTTCTGACATCGGGACGGACACCGGCAAATCTCCCATCTGGCAATGGCCCTTGCTGGCGATGTTCCTGGTGCCATTCAGCCTTTTTGTCCTGTGGCAGGCGGCTTCGCTTGCCGGTTTGATCGGAGGCGGCATTCGCGAGATCCTGCTTCGCTTCCGCAATTGTCCGGAATGCAACCATCGTGGTCTTGTCCGCATGTCCGGGGGAGCCGATTTCAAGAATTTTCGCGGTCAGGAGGTTCGGGGCATCTGCTATTGGCGGGCTTGCCCGGAATGTGGTTGGGCATCGCAGAAAAGTCGTCCCAAGCGGATCAAGATGTTTTCCCCCCATTCAACATCCTCCTATGAGGAGCACAGCCATTCCAGGCATCATCATGGCAGTGCCGGCTTTGGCGGCGGCTCATCCTCGGGCGGAGGTGCTTCAGGGCGCTGGTAGAACGGCTCTCCACATGGCATGACATCATCAGGAACATCACAGGGAGGACGGCATGGATCTGTCGAACGCGCGCGCCATCGTGACCGGGGGCGCCTCGGGATTGGGGGCCGCAACGGCCAATCATTTTCGGTCTTGCGGGGCGCAGGTGGTGGTGCTCGATCTCGATGCGGCCGGAGCAGAGGCGGCATCCGTGATCGGCGCGGGCTATGCGCAGACCGATGTGACCGATGAGGCCAGCGTGACCGCCGCCATCGCCAAGGCGGTCGAAATCATGGGCGGCATCGATATCTGCGTGAACTGCGCCGGCATCGCGACCGGGGAAAAGACCGTGGGGCGCGAAGGTCCGCATCGGCTGGACGGGTTTCGCCGCACCGTCGAGATCAACCTGATCGGCACTTTCAACGTGCTGCGGCTTGCCGCCGCCGAGATGGTCAGGAACCAGCGCGAAGAGAAAGGTGTGATCGTCAACACCGCCTCTATCGCTGCATATGACGGGCAAAAGGGACAGGCGGCCTATGCCGCCTCGAAGGCGGGGATCGCCGGGATGACGCTGCCGATCGCCCGCGATCTGGCTGGCCAGGGAATCCGCGTCTGCGCCATCGCCCCGGGCATCTTCAGCACGCCGATGCTGCGCAGTCTTCCGCAGGATGTGCAGGACAGCCTGGCCGCAGAAGTCACCTTCCCCAAGCGCTTGGGCAACCCCGAGGAATATGCCCGCATGGCCGGTTTCATCGTCGAAAGCGGCTATCTGAACGGCGAGGTGATCCGGCTGGACGGCGCATTGCGCATGCGGTGAACAATCGCCATGCGCGATCCTCTTGCGCGGTGCGGGTGCTGCGGCTAGCGTCAGGTAAAACGCGACCAACAGGAGCCCCTCACATGCGTCTTTTCTCCACCACCATGCTGGTGTCCGCCCTCGCGGCACCGGCATTTGCCGCCGATCCCGAATTGACGGTCTTCGATTGGGCGGGCTTCGAGGAACCGTCGATTTTCCAGGCCTATATCGACAAGCATGGCGATAGCCCGACCTATGCCTTTTTCGGCGATGACGACGAGGCCTTCCAGAAAATCGCCTCGGGCTTCCAGGCCGATCTGGTCCATCCTTGCAGCCAGATGGTCAGCAAATATCGCGATGCCGGGCTGATCGAGCCATGGGACACGTCGAAGATCCCGAATTTCGACAAGCTCGATCCGAAATTCCTCGATTCCGAGATATTCAAGGATGGCGAGGGCGTCTGGTATATACCGACCGATTGGGGCGCCACCGCGGTGGCCTACAACACCGAAACGGTGCCCGAAGAGGATGTCGCGAGCCTGCAGGTTTTCGTCGATCCGAAATACCAGGGCCGCACCTCGCTGCCCGACAGTTCCGACGATGTCTGGGCGCTCGCCTATCTGGCAACCGGCACCACCGACTGGACCGATGTCACGGACGAGCAATTCCAGGCCGCCGCCGACTGGCTGCGCGAGGCGCATCAGAACGTCGCCGCCTATTGGGCCGATCCGAGCGAACAGGCGCAGCTGATGGCTTCGGGCGCGGTGGACGTGGCCTGGTCATGGAACGATGGCGTGGTCTATCTGCAAGAGGACGATTATCCCGTTGGTTTCCAGCGCGCGGCAGAGGAAGGGTCTTCGACCTTTTTCTGCGGCTTCGTGAACATCAAGAACGGTCCGGGAAACGAAGAAAAACTCTATGACTTCATCAATGCCTGGCTGGAGCCTTCGGCGGGCAAGGCTTTGCTGGATACGATCGGTTACGGCCACACATCGACCGAGGCGATGGCGACGATCGAGGATGAACAGGCAGTCAAGGACGGGTTGAGCGAGGTCGATGCGCCGATTCTTGCGCAGACCCCGAACGATCCGGCACAGCGGGAAAAGCAGCTTGCCGAGTTCGAGAAGATCAAGGCCGGTTTCTGAGGAAGCCGGGGGCTGCCTGCCCCCGGACCCCCGGGGATACTTGCATGAAGAAGAAAAGGTCAGCCCGTGGCCGCGATACGGATCTGGCCATCGCTGACTTCGATCGGCACGGCGTCGAGACCGCAATCGGCGCCCTGCAGCACCTCGCCTGAATGGATGTCGAACTGCGCACCATGCGCCGTGCACATCAGTTTCGTGCCATCTGCCGATATAAGCTGATCGCCACGATAATTCAGCGGCAGATATTGATGCGGGCAGGCATTGACATAGGCGCGGAAGGTTTCGCCAGCGCGCAGGACCAGCACGGGGAAGCTGCCCTTTTCGGTGGTTACCGACAGCGCCCGCACATCCTCGATATCGGATGCAGCACAGATCGGCGTGCCCGGCGCGGGGGCCGAGGAATAGTCGGTCCAGCTCATCGAGGAACCTCCTTCAAGAACGATGCGTTGGTCATAGTCTCAATAGGTGAAAGGGAGAACATCACGATGTCCATTGCACGAGTAACCGAGATTTCGGCTTCATCGGAAACCAGTTTCGAGGATGCCGTCAAGAAAGGCGTCAAGCGCGCCAACGAGACCCTTCGTAACGTCAAGGGCGCCTGGATCAAGGAGCAGAGTGTCGATTGCGATGGTGGCCAGATCACCGGCTATCGCGTCAACATGATGGTCACATTCATCCTGGACGACTGACGGGACAAGATGGCCTGTCACGCCGCCCGCCATGTCGCGGGCGGCGTGACTAGGAAAGTTCGCACATATCACCGCTCGGTTTTCGAGCGATGAATCACGACAGGCACATGAAATCAATGAGCCTGAGTCTAGCAGAATCCGGGTTCCGGGATTGCCGTTCAGAACCGGATTGCCATAGCAACCTGCGCAATCGAGCCGTTTTGACCGGGCCCTCATTGCTTCGATGACGCAGCCAACCCGTTTTCATAAAGGATAGGATGACCATGCGGCGTTGCCTGCGCTGCCCGCTTCCAGTTTTCCGTCACCTCTTCGATACTGCCGTTCTCAGCCGCGCCCGCTTCCTCGAGGAACTCCTCGAGCGTCTGCATCCAGGCAGTATAATAATGGGCCGCGTGCTCGGCTCCGGCCGCCTCGGACGGCAGGTGGGCCGCGACCCGCAGGTGCCTGGCGAGCCGTTCCGTCCAATCCGGCCAATCGAACAGGCCGCGCTCTTGCAGCGACAGGGTCAGGGCAAAAAGCTTTGCCTGCCAAGGCGCGTGGAAATGCGGTTCGGCGGTGTTGTCCGATAGTCCCGGAATGCGGGGCGTGCCATCCAGGCAGGAATCAACAGGCTTCAAGATAGGGCTCCCAGGCATCGATGACGACTTCATCCCCGGCTTCGGCATCTGTTCCCCAAAGTTCCCGCGCATCGAAGACCACGGCATATAACCAATCTGCCGCCTCGCGCTCTCCGCGGGCGCTGGCATCGGCGAAGGCGTGAAAGCCTTGGACGGATGCGATCCTACCGATCTTGTCGCGGGCATAGGATGGCAGGCGTGTATGGCCCGCAGGTTGCAGGTTTCTGGTCCTGACCCGGTCCCCAATGGCAAATATCGGCTGGCGCCCCTGCGGATCCCGGTCAACGGGCCCGCCACGCGACAGAACAGTGGCGACCTCTTCCGCCTTGAGTTTGCGCTTGGGAGGAACGGTGTTTTCTCCGGCCCGCCCCGAGGCAAGCTCTTGCCCGGTGATGAGTCCCTTGTCGAGCAGCAGCCGCTCAAGTCCGGCAATCCATATCTGGTAGTAGCTCAGGCTGTAATATTCACCCGGCGAACGGTTTTCGCGGGCAAATCGCGATTCATCGATGGTCCAATGCCCGGCCGCACCGGCGGCAACGGTCAGGGCGAGAGCACGGGCCTCCCAATCGGCATGAAACAGGGGCTCATTCGGTTCGGGAGCGATCGGCCCAAAGCCATGCCGCCCACCTGCGTCATGCGGCCCGTTCATGCCCGGACCTCTTCGCCCGTGGTGATATCCGGCAGGATGGCCGTGCCGATCATGGAATCGCGCGTCACCAGCCCGGCAAGCTCTTCGACGGTCATGTCATCGCTGCCCCTGGGCCGCATCGGGATGACGAGGTAGCGCATTTCGGCGGTGGAGTCCCAGACACGAACGGATGTTCCCTCGGGCAAGGTCACACCGAATTCCTTCAGCACGGCGCGCGGCTCGCTTACCGCGCGCGACCTGTAGGGCATGGATTTGTACCAGACCGGCGGCAGGCCGAGCAGGCTCCATGGATAGCAGGAGCAAAGCGTGCAGACGACCATGTTATGCCGTTCGGACGTATTGAAGACCGCGGTGAGATGTTCGCCCTGCCGGCCCGTATAGCCCAGCGAATGGATGGCCGCGGTCGCGTCCCGTTCCAGCCAGTCCCGAAACCCGGGATCCGACCAGGCCAGGGCGACGACATGGGCACCGTTGCGGGGACCGATCCGGTTCTCGTAGGTATCGATGATCCGGTCGAGTGCGGCAGGCTCAACCATTCCCTTGTCGGTCAGAAGCTTCTCGAGGGCCATGACCCTCGCGGTCATATCGTCCAGCTCGCTTCCGTGATCATGGTCATGCGGCATATCGGCCCCCGCTGTCATCCGGCGGAATGGAAACATGCATTCCCGCCCGGCGCAAGCATGGCAGGGTCGGTCACAGCGGCCAAAAAACCAGGATTGCCGGAACCGAAACGGCAACGATGAGTATCTCGAGCGGCAGACCCATGCGCCAGTAGTCGCCGAAACGATAGCCTCCGGGGCCGAGGATCAGGGTGTTGTTCTTGTGCCCGATCGGGGTCAGGAAAGCCGCCGAGGCCGCGACCGCCACCGCCATCAGGAACGGGTCGGGAGAAACCTCCATGCTGCGCGCCATCTCTATCCCGACCGGAGCCGCGACGATGGTGGTCGCGGTGTTGTTGAGTACATCCGAAAGCGTCATCGTGACAACCATCAGCAGGGTCAGCACCACCCAGGCCGGCATCCCCTGCGTCAGCCCGGTCAAGGCCGACGCGATCAGATCGGTGCCACCGGCGCTTTCCAACGCACCGCCGAGCGGGATCATCGATCCCAGTAGGACGACCACCGGCCATTCCACATGGTCGTAGATCTCGGTCAGCGGCAGGATGCGCGCCAGCACATAGGCAGTCACGACCAGCCCCAAGGCAACCGGCAGATAGACCAGTCCGACAGAGGCCGCCGTCACGGCCGTCCCAAAAATGCCGATGGCAAGCCAGGTCTTCGTGTTCTGCGTCACCGCGAGGCCGCGATCGGCCAGTGGCAGGACGCCCAGCCAGTCAAGCACTTCGCCAGAGGTTTCCTTGGGTGTCAACAAAAGCAGGATATCGCCCGGAAGGATTCTGGTTCCGCGTATCTGTTCGCGGATTTTCTGGCCCTGCCGCGATATGCCCAGAAGAATCGTTCCGCGCCGCCAGGCCAGCCCGACAGAATGGGCGCTGCGTCCATCGAGGCGCGAATCCTCGGGCACCACCACCTCGACCAGTGCCAGCCCCTCGTTCTCCGCCCGCAGCAGTTCCTCGCGCTGGCTTTCCGCGAAATCCAGCCGGAGCGCCGCGCGGAATTCGTCCAGCGCATCGGGGCTGCCCTCAAGGACCAACGCGTCCTGCCCCTCGATCAGCGTGTTCCGGGCGGTGCCGTAACGCCGTTTGCCATCCCGGATCAGCCCGATCAACGCGACATCGGATTTTTCCGCCGCCTCTTCCAGTTCCCGGACACGCTGCCCGATCAGGTCGCTTTCCTCCGGTACGATCAGTTCCGCGATATATTGTTGAATCTCCGAGGCGGACACTCGAATCTCCGTCCGGGCCGGGATCAGCCGCCAGCCGATCAACGCCACGAAAATCAGCCCCGCGACCAGCGCCGTTCCGCCCACCGGTGCGAAATCGAACATGCGGAAAGGCTCGCCAAGAGCCTGCTCGCGAAAACTGGCGATGATGATATTGGGCGGCGTGCCGATCAGCGTGGCCATGCCGCCCAGGATCGTCGCGAAGGAGAGCGGCATCAGCGACAGGCCCGGCGCGCGCCCGGCCTTCTTGGCGGTCTGCATGTCCACCGGCATCAGCAGGGCCAATGCGGCGACATTGTTCATGAAGGCCGATAACACCGCCCCGATGCCCCCCATGATCGTGATATGCGCACCAAGGCTGCGCGAGCTGTCGACCAGCGTCCGGGTGATCAGGAAAACCGCGCCCGAGCGCACCAGGCCGGCAGAAACGATCAGGACCAGTGCCACCACCAGCGTCGCCGGATGGCCAAAGCCCGAAAACGCGTCCTCGGACGGCACGACCCCAAGGACTACCCCCAGAAGCAACGCGGAAAACGCAACGAGATCATAGCGGAACCGTCCCCAAAGCAAGAGCGCGAAGACAAGGCCGAAAAGCGAAAAGAGAATGATCTGGTCCTGGGTCACGGATCAAGATGTAACCCGTTCGATCAGAAGATCACATCGGAAAACGGCTTCGGCTTGCGACATAGGTTTTCCACGCGATGCGCCCGGGACACAATCCGGCGGTGCACGCACATTCGAGAACGGTGACGAATCTCGCTCCGTCGGGATCGATGCGAAGAGGTCTCACGGCATGACCGGCAGGATTGTCGAAACTCCAGATGGTGGCCTCGGCCGCCCTTCCCGAAGCAATCGCATCCGGGACGGGCAGGCTCGATCAGGGCGCGAGCAGCCGGCGATACAGGTCGTCCAGAAATTCCTGCGCCTCGCTGAATGGATCATGCCCCTGCCCCAGCACCGCGCGGACCTGCACGTCGAAATCGGCGTAATGCTGCGTCATGGACCAGATCGAGAAGATCAGGTGATGCGGCTCGACGGTTCGCAACTGCCCTGATTGCATCCAGCCTTGAAAGATCTCGACTGCATCTTCTACCGTCTGGCGCAGCCTTCCCCCCAGGATCTCGGTCAGATGAGGCGCACCACGCAGGATCTCATAGGCGAAAAGCCGGCTCTCGCGGGGATATTGCCGCGACATGCGCAGTTTCGCCGCGACATAATCCAGCACCTCCTGCAGGGGCTCTCCCTCGGGATCGATATCGCTCAAGGGCGCGAGCCACATATCCAGAAGCGTGGTCAGCAGGGTCTTGTGAATTTCGTCCTTGGAGGCGAAATAATAAAGCACGTTGGGCTTGGACAAGCCCGCCTCTCCCGCGATCTGGTCGATCGTCGCCCCGCGAAAGCCGCTGACGGAAAATGCGGTCAAGGCACCTTCTAGGATGATCTCCCGGTTCCGGCGCTGAATTCTCGTTAACCCGTTATCGCTCTGTTCGTTCATAACCTGCCCCTTGCGGTGTTGTCTCATTATTGGGCAGAAATCCTTGCGACGCCAACACAACGATAACGACGCTTGACTGCACAAGGCTCCGTGCTAGCCTGATCCTGACTCTTTGGTCAATAATTGGCGGCACTTCATGGCGTAACGCCCGGAGGGGCCAGACCCATCCATTCGACCTCGCGGCAAGACGGGGCGATCAGACAGGAAGGAAAACGCATGACCGAGCCTTACGGGGCTGTTCCAGCTGCAAACATGAAAATCGATGGCGACCGGTTATGGGACAGCATCATGGAAATGGCCAGGATCGGTCCCGGCGTGGCGGGCGGCAATAACCGCCAGACCCTGACCGATGACGATGCCGAGGGTCGGCGCCTGTTCCAAGGCTGGTGCGAGGAGGCCGGGATGTCCATGGGCGTCGACCGGATGGGCAACATGTTCATGCGTCACGAGGGGACCGAACCGGATCTCGACCCCGTCTATATTGGCAGCCATCTGGACACGCAGCCCACCGGCGGGAAATATGACGGCGTGCTGGGCGTGCTCTCGGGGTTGGAGGTGATCCGCTCGATCCGCGACATGGAAATCTCGACCCGCCGCCCCATCGTGGTGGTCAACTGGACCAACGAGGAAGGGACCCGTTTCGCGCCCGCCATGCTGGCCTCGGGCGTATTCGCCGGGATGCATGACGAGGATTACGCCAATAGCCGCGAGGATGCCGAGGGCAAGCGGTTCGGTGACGAGCTGGACCGGATCGGCTGGCGCGGCGACGAGGCCCCGGGCGAGCGCAAGATCCACGCGATGTTCGAATACCATATCGAGCAGGGCCCGATACTGGAGGCAGAGAACACGCAGATCGGCGTGGTCACGCATGGACAGGGTCTGTGGTGGCTGCAGGTGACACTGACCGGCAAGGACGCGCATACCGGCTCGACCCCGATGAAGATGCGGGTGAATGCCGGCTTGGGCATGGCCCGGATCGTCGAGGCGGTGCATCGCATCGCCATGGATCACCAGCCCAACGCCGTGGGCGCGGTCGGCCAGGCCAATGTCTATCCCAATTCCCGCAACGTGATCCCCGGCCGGGCGGTGTTTACCATCGATTTCCGCTCGCCGGACCTGGACAAGCTGACATCGATGCGCACGAGGCTGGAGGCCGAGGCGGCGGAGATCGCGGATGATCTGGGGCTGGGAATCGAGATCGAGCCGGTCGGGCATTTCGATCCGGTGACATTCGATCCCAAGCTGGCCGGGATGCTGCGCGACGCGGCCGATCGTTTGGGCTACAGTCATATGGATATCGTCTCGGGTGCCGGGCATGACGCCTGCTGGATCAACAAACTCGCGCCGACGGTGATGATCATGTGCCCCTGCGTCGATGGGCTGAGCCATAACGAGGCGGAAGAGATCAGCCCGGAATGGGCCTCGGCCGGGGCCGACGTGCTGCTGCACGCAGTGCTCGAGGCGGCGGAGATTGCGCGCTGAGGCGCGCGAAGGCCGGGGGCGCTTCGCCCCCCGGACCCCCAGAGGATATTTTTCTGAAGAAGAAGGGTTCACGCGATGAGCACGGTCATTCGGAACGGAACTGTCGTCACGGCGGATTTGAGCTATAAGGCGGATGTACTGATCGAGGGCGGCAAGATCGCCGCGATCGGCGAGGGCTTGACGGGCGACGAGGTGCTGGACGCCACCGGCTGCCTTGTCATGCCGGGCGGGATCGATCCGCATACGCATATGGAGATGCCCTTCATGGGCACCTATTCCGCCGACGATTTCGAAAGCGGAACGCGGGCGGCGCTGGCCGGCGGGACCACGATGGTGGTGGATTTCGCCCTGCCATCGCCCGGTCAGGGGCTGCTGGATGCGCTGAAGATGTGGGACAACAAGTCCGGGCGGGCGCACTGCGATTACAGCTATCACATGGCTGTCACCTGGTGGAGCGAGCAGGTCTTCGACGAAATGGCCGAAGTCGTGAAGCGCGGCATCACGAGTTTCAAGCATTTCATGGCCTACAAGGGCGCGCTGATGGTGAATGACGACGAGCTCTTCGCCAGTTTCCGCCGGGTCGGTGATCTGGGCGGGATCGCGCTGGTCCATGCCGAGAATGGCGATGTGGTGGCGGAATTGTCGGCGCAGCTGCTGGCCGATGGCAATACCGGGCCCGAGGCGCATGCCTATTCGCGCCCGCCGCAGGTCGAGGGCGAGGCAACGAACCGTGCGATCATGGTGGCCGATATGGCCGGGGTGCCGCTTTATGTCGTGCATGTCAGCTGCGAGGACAGCCATGAGGCGATCCGGCGCGCGAAACAGCAGGGCAAGCGGGTCTGGGGCGAGCCGCTGATCCAGCATCTCACGCTGGACGAGAGCGAGTATTTCAACCCCGATTGGGATCATGCCGCACGGCGGGTGATGTCACCGCCCTTCCGCAACAAGAAGCACCAGGACTCTCTCTGGGCCGGGCTGCAATCAGGTGGCCTGTCGGTGGTAGCGACCGATCATTGCGCCTTTACCACCGAGCAGAAGCGTTACGGCGTCGGCGATTTCACCAAGATCCCGAATGGCACGGGCGGGCTCGAGGACCGGATGCCGATGCTGTGGACGCATGGGGTGAATACCGGGCGGCTGACCCCGAATGAATTCGTGGCCGTGACCTCGACCAATATCGCCAAGATCCTGAACCTCTATCCGCGCAAGGGTGCGGTGCTGGTCGGTGCGGATGCCGATCTGGTGGTTTGGGACCCCGAGGCGGAAAAGACCATCAGCGCGGGAAGCCAGCAATCCGCCATCGATTACAACGTGTTCGAAGGCCAGAAGGTCAAGGGCCTGCCGCGCTATACCCTCACGCGCGGGGTGGTGGCCGTTCGCGAGGGCGCATTGGACAGCCGCGAGGGGCACGGGAAATTCGTGGCGCGCGAGCCGCGCGGACAGGTCAACCGGGCACTCACCAAGTGGAAGGACCTGACCGCGCCAAGGCCGGTCGAACGCTCGGGCATTCCGGCGAGCGGGGTGTGACTTGGGCCAGCCGGTGATCGAGGCCAATGCCGTCAGCCTGACCTTCCAGACCGCAGACGGGCCGATCCATGCCTTGAAGGATGTCGATCTGAGCATCGGGGCGGGTGAATTCGTCAGCTTCATCGGCCCCTCGGGCTGTGGCAAGACCACCTTCCTGCGCACCATTGCCGCCCTGGAAAGCCCGACCTCCGGCACGCTGACCGTGAACGGGATGAGCCCGGACGAAGCGCGGCGCGCCCGCGCCTATGGCTATGTGTTCCAGGCGCCGGGCCTGTATCCCTGGCGCAGGATTGCCGGGAATATCTCGCTGCCGCTGGAAATCATGGGTTTCGACAAGGCGGATCGGGCGGAACGCGTGCGCCGGGTGCTGGAACTGGTCGATCTCGAGGGGTTCGGGGGCAAGTTCCCATGGCAACTCTCGGGCGGGATGCAGCAGCGGGCCAGCATCGCCCGGGCGCTGGCCTTCGACGCCGATATCCTGCTGATGGACGAGCCCTTCGGCGCGCTGGACGAGATCGTGCGCGACCGGCTGAACGAGGCTTTGCTGGCACTATGGCGGAAGACCGGCA
Source organism: Paracoccus saliphilus (assembly GCF_028553805.1). Lineage (NCBI taxonomy): Bacteria > Pseudomonadati > Pseudomonadota > Alphaproteobacteria > Rhodobacterales > Paracoccaceae > Paracoccus > Paracoccus saliphilus. The sequence goes on from NZ_CP067140.1 coordinate 2,576,368, forward strand.
AGACCATCGGCTTCGTCACCCACTCCATCCCCGAGGCGGTCTATCTGTCCACCAAGATCGTCGTGATGTCTCCGCGGCCGGGGCGGATCACCCGGATCATCGACAGCCCCCTGCCCGCCGAACGGCCTCTGGATATCCGCGACACGCCGGAATTCATCGCATTGGCGCATGAGGTGCGCGAAGGACTGCGCGAGGGACATGGCGATGATGTGTGAGCGGCACAACAGCGGCGCAGGGATCGCCACATGAAGAATACCGTTCCCATCCTTGTCGTGCTGACGGCAATCGTCGCGATCTGGTATATCGCTGCCATCGGTATGAATTCGACATGGGTCAAGGACCAGGCGGCGCGGGCGGAAGTCGAGCTTTCCGCGGCGGAGCTGGTGACACAGACCCTGACGCTCGAGCGCCCCGTTCTGCCCGCCCCGCATCAGGTCGCGGTCGGGTTGTGGGAGGGATTCACCGGGCAGAAGATCACCTCGAAACGCAGCCTTGTCTGGCATGGCTGGGTCACCCTGTCGGCGACCCTGACCGGATTCGCCATCGGCAGTCTCGCCGGTATTCTGCTGGCAGTCGGAATCGTGCATAGCCGGGCCATGGATCAATCGGTGATGCCATGGGCTGTGGCCAGTCAGACCGTGCCAATCCTTGCGATTGCGCCGATGGTGATCGTGGTCTTTGCCAGCATGGGGGTCACCGGGCTACTTCCAAAGGCGATCATTGCGGCGTGGCTGTCGTTCTTCCCGGTGCTGGTCGGCATGGTGAAGGGATTGCGCACGCCCGACGCCATGCAGCTTGACCTGATGCGATCATGGAGCGCCTCGCGCCCGCAGACATTCTGGCGGCTGAGACTGCCTTCGTCCCTGCCCTATCTGTTTGCCAGCCTGAAGGTCGGCATTGCTGCCGCTCTGGTCGGCACCATTGTTGGGGAACTTCCCGCCGGGGCCAGCGCGGGCTTGGGCGCAAGACTGCTCTCGGGCAGCTATTACGGCCAGACGGTGCAGATCTGGGCGGCGTTGTTCGCGGCGGCAGCGCTGGCGGCAGGGCTGGTCATCGCGGTGGGGCGGATCGAATCCGTCACCCTGCGCCGCATGGGACTGTCGCGATGACCGGGGCGCTGTCCATTCTGGCGGTCTGGCTCGGGGCATGGGGGCTCAACATCTGGCTGGCGCGGTTCGGGATCCGCCTGACAAGGTTTCTCGTGGCGCTGATCTTCGGCCTGACCATCGTCGTGCTGTGGGAGATGATCGTGCGGATATACGCGATCCCGCCGGTCATCCTGCCCCCACCGACACAGATCGCGGCCAGCTTCGCGGCGAATACCGCGATCCTCTGGGCGGATTTCGTCCAGACCATCGTCAAGGGCGCGCTGGTCGGCTGGCTTTTGGGCGGTTCGGCGGCGATCCTGACCGCCATCGCCATCGACCGCAGCCCGTTCCTGCAACGCGGGCTGCTGCCGATCGGCAATTTCGTCGCCGCCCTGCCCATCGTCGGCATCGCCCCCATCCTGGTGATGTGGTTCGGCTTTGACTGGCAATCCAAGGCGGCGGTCGTCGTGGTGATGGTGTTCTTCCCGATCCTCGTGAACATGGTCGCGGGGCTGGCGGCCACCGACCAGATGCAGCGCGACCAGATGGCGACATGGGCCGCGCCTTATCGGCATGCGCTGTGGAAACTGCGCCTGCCCGCCGCCATGCCCTTCCTGTTCAACGGGCTCAAGATCACGACCACGCTGGCGCTGATCGGGGCCATCGTCGCGGAATTCTTCGGCAGCCCGACCAAGGGCATGGGGTTCCGCATCTCGACCGCGGTGGGGCGGCTGGACCTGCCGCTGGTCTGGGCCGAGATCCTTGTGGCGGCAATCGCCGGATCGTTATTCTATGGTATCGTGGCGCTGATCGAAAAGAAGGTGACATTCTGGCACCCGTCGCAGCGCGGTCAACGGGGCTGAACGCCCCCCAACAGGAGAGTGAAGATGAAAAGACTGATGCTTGGCTGTGCCGCCCTCGCATTCGCGGGCGCGGCCGATGCGCAAGAGCTGACCCTGCAATTGAAATGGGTCACGCAGGCGCAGTTCGGCGGCTATTACGTCGCCAAGGATAAGGGTTTCTACGAGGAAGAAGGGCTCGATGTCACGATCAAGGCTGGGGGCCCGGATATCGCGCCGACGCAGGTGCTTGCCGGGGGAGGCGCGGATGTGATCGTCGAATGGATGCCCGCCGCGCTGGCCGCCCGTGAAAAGGGCCTGCCGCTGGTCAATATCGCGCAGCCGTTCAAGGCTTCGGGAATGATGCTGACCTGCCTGAAGGAAAGCGGCATCAGCGATCCCAAGACCGATTTCGCGGGCAAGACCCTGGGCGTCTGGTTCGCGGGCAACGAATACCCGTTCCTGAGCTGGATGCACACGCTCGGCCTGTCGACCGAGGGCGGCACGGACGGCGTCACCGTGCTGAAACAGGGCTTCAATGTCGATCCGCTGCTGCAGAAACAGGCGGCCTGCATCAGCACCATGACCTATAACGAATATTGGCAGGTGATCGATGCCGGTATCGGGCCCGACGACCTGGTAACCTTCAAATACGAGGATCAGGGCGTCGCCACGCTGGAAGACGGGCTCTATGTGCTTGAAAGCACGCTGGAGGACGAAGCCAAGGTCGCCGACCTGGAGAAATTCGTCCGCGCCAGCATGAAGGGCTGGAAATATGCCGAGGAGAATCCCGAGGAAGCCGCCGAGATCGTGCTGGAGAACGACGAGACCGGCGCCCAGACCATCGAGCACCAGACCCGCATGATGACCGAAATCGGCAAGCTGACCGCCGGATCGAACGGCGCGCTGGACGAGGCCGATTACCAGCGCACGGTCGATACATTGCTGGCGGGCGGCTCGGACCCGGTGATTTCCGAGGCGCCCGAAGGCGCATGGACCCACGCGATTACGGACAAGGCGCTGGCAGAGTAAAACAGGCGTCCCGCGACAGCCGGGGGTTTCACACCCCCGGACCCCCGTGGGATATTTGCATGAAGAAGAAGGGGCGAATGCGCGGTGGGGCCGCGGTGGAGGGCTACGCCATCGCGGCCAGAACCTCGGCCGTCAGCGCATCCATTTCATCGCGGGCCGCGCCATTGCGGGAATGCTCCATCACGCCAAGCCCCAGCCCCAGGGTTTCAGCATAGCCGACCCGGTTCGCGATTTGGGTATCAGCCACCATCGCGCCGAGTTCAGCGGCCTTTGCAGCCACCTCTACCGCCAGCCGCGTATTCGGCCGGACCCTGTTCAGGACGACCATCACCAGAGATCTCTCGCGCCGCGCCAGATCCAGCACACCCTCGGTCGCCCACAGATCGACATGACTGGTCGCCACCGGCACGATCACCAGGTCGGCAACGCGCAGGGCCGGGCGCAAATCGCTGTCGATCTTGGGGGGCGTATCGACGATCACATAATCGAAACGCTTCTTCAGCTTCTCGGATTCATAGCTGGCGCCCCATGCGGAGGATGTCGAGAAATCCAGGGCTTCGTCCTCGCCCCGCGCCTCCATCCGCTCGATGAACCAGCGCCCCATGCTGCCCTGCGGATCGGTATCGACCAGGGCCACCGAATGCCCGAGGCGATGCAGGCTGACGGCAAGGTTGACCGCCAGGGTCGTCTTGCCCGAGCCGCCTTTCTGCTGGGCCACAGTGATAATCCTGCCTGACATCAACACTCCTTCACCGCGAATTTGGGGCAGGTTAGCCGCCCGTCCCCACGATTGCACGGAGTTTTTGCAGCTGCAGCATCAGCTTCGGAAGACTGACTGCAATTCGTACATGACCGGCTCGAAACTTTTGCACATCGTGTGAATGTCACGGTTTCGGCGGCGCATTTCCTCGGTCCGCAGCATCGCCTGGTAATCCTTGCGGTCGCGCCATTGCGAATAGGTGGCGATACGGGTCTGCGCGTCGTTCAGATGGATCGCACCGGAAACGAACCCCGGCTGGCGGCTGATGACATGTTCCCATGCGTCACTGAGCATCTCCAGAACGTCATGAGCTGTGCCGGGCGTCACCTCGAAGGTGCAGATGACGGTCTGGCCGTCGAAATCGGGGCTGATATCGGGCATGGCTGGTCTCCCTCTGGCTGGTTCTGCATCCAGCCTAAAGCATTTCCAGCAGAAATGGACACCGGTTTTGCGTCCGGAAATGCGCCAAGACATCAATGCAGGCCGAATCCGGTCCCGCGCAAGCCATCTATCCGGACCATTGCCGCCGGTCGCCGCAAGGTGCATGCTCGGGGCGACAACAGCACAGGAGCAGGCGATGATCCCGGTATTCGATGGCCATAACGATTTCATTCAGCGCGTCGTGGCGGCAGGAGAGAATGGCACCGGGATCTGGCTGGACGGCGACGGCACCGGCCATCTGGACCTGCCGCGGATCAAGGCGGGCGGGATGATCGGCGGTTTCTTCGCTATCTGGATTCCCGCCGAGTCGAGCCCGAATGACGAAGATGCGGTGGCGTTGATGCAGAACCCGCCCTTTTCCATGCCATTGACTGATGAGATCCCGCATGATGCCGCCCTGCCCCATGCGTTCCGGCAAGCGGCCGCATTGCGCGCATTGGAACGGACCGGCACGCTGGACATCGTGACCAGCACGGCGGGGCTGCGCCGGACGGTGGCCGAGGGCCGCATCGCCGCGATCATGCATATGGAAGGGGCCGAGGCGATCCGCGACATGGATGCGCTGCATCTATGGCACGCCGCGGGGCTGCGCTCGCTCGGGCCGGTCTGGTCGCGACCGACGGCTTACGGTCATGGCGTGCCCTTCGCCTTTCCGTCCTCGCCCGATACTGGCGAGGGGTTGACGGCGGCAGGCAAGACGCTGGTCCGCGAATGCAATCAGCTGCGGATCATGCTGGACCTGTCGCATCTGAACGAGGCCGGGTTCGACGATATCGCGAAACTGTCGGACGCCCCGCTGGTGGCCAGCCACAGCTGTGTCCATGCCATCTGTCCCAGTGCCCGCAACCTGACCGACCGTCAGCTGCGGATCATCGCCGAAACCGGCGGGCTGGTCGGGCTGAATTATGCCTCGAGCTTCCTGCGCGAGGATGGCAAGCGCCTGCCACTGGAAAACCTGGATGTCATGCTGCGGCATCTGGATCATCTGCTGGAAATCCTGGGCGAGGATGGCGTTGCCTTGGGCTCGGATTTCGACGGGGCGCTGATGCCGCAGGACTTGGCCGATGCATCGGCCCTGCAGAACCTTGTGCAAGCCATGAGGAATCACGGATACAGAAATGATCTTATAGAGAAAATATCCAGCGAGAACTGGATTTCATTGCTCCGTAAAACCTGGGGAAACTGACAGGCGGCATCAGGTCAAGCGACCCTCAACGGGTCGCTTGCAAAGCGGATGCACGAAATCGGTTACTCGCTCGCCCGCGGCTCTTGGGTGATCCCGCCGGTATCTGCTTGCGCGACCGCGACCATTTCGGCCAGTTCGGGATCAGCCTCGAGATCGGCAACGGCATATTTCGAGGTCAGGTTCGCAGGCGACAATTCGATATTCTTGACCACCTGCGGACCCGGCGCGGCAGGGCCGTAAGTCCGGCCGCTTACCGCGAAATACACGGCTCCGGAATTGCCGGTCCGCAAGATCGACGGCTCTTCCAGCTTGGGCAGGGTGAACCGCTCGCCCGCATCCATGATCTTTTCGAGCAGAACCGTGCCATCCGCCGAGGTCACGCGGACCCATGCGGGGCGCGCCGCCAGCAATTGCAGTTCCGGCGCATCCGGCGCAACGGTCCGCACCGCCACCTGCTCTTCCGGCATTTGCGGACCATATTGCATCGCCTTCGCCAATACCGTGTTGGCGGCGCCCGATGGAGGCAGGGTTTCCTCGTTCTCCGGCCCGTTCGAAGCAATCGCTTCGGCTGCCTCGAAAGAACTGGAAAGGTTGGGGTCGATCGCGGCGATCGGTCCATCCCGTGCATTCAGCACAGGCGCCTCGAGAATCTGTGGGCGATACACGCGGTCGAGCACCTCGGGCTGAGGCAGTTCACGCACCAATGTGGCCGCATCCTCCGGAGAAAGCGCGGGCGCGGGCAGACTGGCCCCTTGCGTCGGATCGAGCGATGCCGTGATACTGGGTGAATCATTTCCAGGCGTCAGTGTAACGCGCTGAATTTCCTGAAGAACCGTCCACCCGCCATAAGCAAGGCCGCAGACCAGGACCGCCAGCACAAGGATCGAGCCTATCGCTCTGGGCTCGATATCGGACCAGAAACTTTGCTGCTGCGGAATGAACAGCGCATGGGGATTCGCCAGGGCCTCGGCCGGGTCCGATGGTCTGCGCGTCGGTTTAGGGCCGGATGCCATGGGCGCCATGCCATGCGTTGGCTGAAAGCCGGATTCGAGGCAGAAGCGGCGGAAGGTCCAGTCCGGGTCCATATGCAGGTAACGGGCGTAAGAGCGCACATAACCCGCGATGAAACTGGGCGCATCGAAGGCGCTGATATCGCAATTCTCGATTGCGGCGACATAGGAGGCACGAATTCTCAGTTCCCGCTGCACGTCGAGCAGCGATTTACCCAAGGTGGCTCTCTCACCGCGCATGATATCGCCAAGCCGCGTATCATCGTCGAGGAAATACTCGATCTCCTCCATCTGCGAACTCTCATCTGCCGGACTTTCTGCCCGCAGTTTATTCATGCTCTCTGCCTCATCACACGTTAAACACACCGCTCGAATCAATACGGCGCCTACTTGTAAGCACTATCATATTATCACGGCAGCGAGAGCAGTTCACCTATTGAAATCGTCAGGCAGTCAATTCATTGCGATTTAACGCACATTGTGACCACAGCGCGTCCATTGCGCGCACAAGATGATCAATCTGCTTGGGATCGTGCACGGGCGACGGCGTGAAGCGCAAACGCTCGGTTCCGCGCGGCACGGTCGGGAAATTTATTGGCTGCACATAGATGTTATAATCGCGCAGCAACAAATCCGACAGAGACTTGCAATGCACCGGGTGGCCGACATGAACGGGCACGATATGGCTGCCATGGTCGATGATCGGCATCCCGAGCGATTTAAGGCGCATTTTAAGTATCCGGGCATGGAGCTGCTGCGCATCGCGCAATTCCTGCCCCCCCTCGCCTTTAAGGAAGCGAATCGAAGCCGCCGCCCCGGCCGCGACCACGGGCGGCAGTGAGGTGGTAAAGATGAATCCCGGCGCATAGGAGCGAACCGCATCGCACATCTTGGCCGAGGCGGCGATATAGCCGCCAAAGACGCCGAACGCCTTGCCCAATGTGCCGTTGATGATGTCCAGACGATGGGTCAGCCGGTCACGCTCGGCCACGCCGCCGCCGCGGGGGCCATACATGCCGACCGCGTGCACCTCGTCCAGATAGGTCAGCGCGCCGAACTCATCGGCCAGGTCGCAGATCTGGTCGATCAGGCCGAAATCACCATCCATGGAATAGATCGACTCGAAGGCGATCAGCTTGGGCACGGAGGGATCGTCGGCCTCGAGCAATTCGCGCAGATGCGCCAAGTCGTTATGCCGGAAAATGCGCTTTGCTCCGCCATTGCGCCTGATCCCCTCGATCATCGAGGCATGGTTCAGCGCGTCGGAATAGATGATCAGGCCGGGAAACAGTTTGGGCAGCGTCGAAAGCGTCGCGTCATTGGCAATATATGCACTGGAAAACACCAGCGCCGCCTCTTTCTTGTGCAGATCGGCAAGCTCGGCCTCGAGCTGCTTGTGATAAACCGTCGTGCCGGAAATATTGCGCGTGCCACCCGATCCGGCGCCGGCGGAATCCAGCGCCTCGTGCATCGCCGACATGACCGCCGGATGCTGGCCCATGCCAAGGTAATCATTGCCGCACCAGACGGTGATCTCTTGCTTTTCCCCATCGGGACGCGTCCAGACCGCCTGCGGGAACCGGCCCTTCGCACGCTCGATATCGATGAAGGTCCGATAGCGGCCTTCCTCGTGAAGCTGTCCGATGGCCTGATCCAGAGCCGCATCATAATTCATGTCTGGCGTTCCCTTGCTTTGCCTGCTGGGTGCGATCATTCTTCCGATCTCGCGCGCCTAATGTTGTTACATGCCGCGGGCCGAAAATAACAGGTCAAAATTGTCGCAGCACGACTAAAGGCCAAGGCAAAAACCAAAGTGTTTCAGTCAGAAAGGATGAGGGAATGACGGATCAAACAAGGCTCGACGAAATCCTGGCACAGCTTGATGCGGGGCAGGATGCGGCGCAGGCACGGTTGCTGGATTTTCTGCGCATCCCGTCGATCTCGACCGACCCGGCCCATCGCGGCGATGTCCGCGATGCCGCGCAATGGCTGTGCAAAGAATTGGAAAGCCTTGGTTTCGAGGCTAAAATCCATGACACGCCGGGCCATCCCATGGTCGTGGCCCGCTCGGCCCCCGGCGATGCCCGTCCACTGCTGTTCTATGGCCATTACGATGTGCAGCCGGTCGATCCGCTGGAATTATGGGATCGTCCCCCCTTCGAGCCCGAGATCCAGGCGACCGATAACGGCGTGGTGATCCGCGGTCGCGGGGCATCGGATGACAAGGGCCAGCTGATGACCTTCGTCGAAGCCTTCCGGGCGTGGAAAGCCGTGCATGGCAGTCTGCCCTCGGACCTGGTCCTGTTGTTCGAGGGCGAAGAGGAATCGGGCTCGCCGTCGCTGCGCCCCTTCCTGCACGACCATGCCGGGGATCTGCGCGCCTCGCTGGCGATGATCTGCGATACCGGGATGTATGCGGATGGCCGCCCCGCCATCACGACCCAGCTTCGCGGGCTGGTGGGCGAAGAGGCAATCATCCGCGCCGCCGACCGCGACCTGCATTCCGGCAGTTTCGGTGGGCTTGCGGCCAATCCGGTCATGATCCTTGCACAGGCGCTCGGGGCGCTGAAGGATGCCGACGGGCGCGTGACGCTCCCTGGTTTCTATGACGGGGTCGAGGATCTGGGGGATGCACTGGCACGCGACTGGCAAGCGCTCGGCTTCGACGCGGCAGAGTTCCTGGGCCAGGTCGGGCTGTCCGAACCCATCGGTGAAAAGGGCCGCACGCCGCTGGAAATGGTCTGGAACCGCCCCACCGCCGAGATCAACGGTATCGCGGGCGGCTACGCGGGCGAAGGCTTCAAGACCGTCCTGCCCGCCGAGGCCCGCGCCAAGGTCAGCTTCCGCCTGACCGGCACACAGGATCCACAGAAGATCCGCGATGCCTTCCGCGCCCATATCCGCGGCTTCCTGCCTAGGGATTGCAGCGTCGAGTTTCACGAACATGGCGGCGGCACGGCAAGCGTCATGGATACTTCCGACCCGGCCTTCACTGCCGCCAAGCAGGCCCTGACCGAGGAATGGGGCCGCGAGGCGGCCTATATCGGCGCGGGTGGTTCGATCCCGATCGCAGGAGATTTCAAGGAAATCCTCGATATGGATTCGATGCTGATCGGCTTTGGCCGCGACGATGACCGGATCCATTCGCCGAACGAGAAATACGATGTCCAGAGCTTCACCAAGGGCGCGCGAAGCTGGGCACGGATATTGGCAAGCCTGAGATAGGATTCGGGGTTCAGCGGTCGGTGGTGACTGCCTTCGCCACGGTCGCGGCTCAGGTTCAAAGGTCAATCAGCGCCTGATCGGTCATCGCAATATTTGCGTCCCGCGATGGCCGGGGGCTGCCTGCCCCCGGACCCCCGGAGATATTTCCATGAAGAAGAAGGGGGGAAAGGCCCGGATGGCGGCAGGTTAGGTATGTTTTTCATACCGGCCTTGGTGCGGCAATGCCGGGTTGGCCGTTGCGCAGCCCAACTGCTGCAACGCACGCCCTGTTGCGCAACACCCGCGAGCGGCGCAAAATCCGGGACGCTGCCAGGCTGAACTTCCGAATTGTCTTGACTTATCGCCCCGCAGCCCTCATCTCCCACGGGTCGCCGCCCGTTGCCGCGTGAGCAGCCGCGAGATTTCGCTCATGGCGCGACCAATCATTCAGTTTCCCATTCACGCGGGGAGGCTTGCGGGCATCCTCGTATCACGCTCGCATCCCTGTGTTAGCCGCCACCCCAACCGGGTCGCGGCACCTGCCCTTGCGTCCGATACGGGGGATGCGGGGACGAAAGAATCTTTATGGAACAGACAAATACACGCCGCCCTTCCCGTGGTGGCAAACCCAAGACCCGCAATCCGCAGAACCATGCCGCCCCCAATGCCGGACGCCGTGCCATTGCCCGTGATCCGCTGCCGACCGGAGCATTCGCGGATATGGGGATCGACCCCCGCATCAACGCCAATATCGCCGCAATGGGGCTGACCGAGCCCACACCGATCCAGGCGCAAGCCATTCCAGCGGTCGTCGAGGGCCGCGACGCCTTGGGCCTGGCACAGACCGGCACCGGCAAGACAGCCGCCTTCGGCCTGCCGATGCTGACCCGGCTGATCAAATACGGCAAGAAACCCGACCCCAAGACCTGCCGCGCGCTGATCCTCGCGCCCACCCGCGAACTGGCGACCCAGATCGCCCAGAATATCGACGCCTATGCCGAAGGCACGCCGATCCGCAGCTATCGCGTCGTCGGCGGCGCCTCGATCAATGTGCAGACCGAACGGCTCTCGCGCGGGGTCGATGTGCTGATCGCCACGCCGGGCCGCCTGATCGACCTGATCGAGCGTCGCGCGATCTCGCTTGAGGCAACGACCTACCTGGTGCTGGACGAGGCCGACCAGATGCTGGATATCGGCTTTATCCACGTGCTGCGGCGGATCGCGAAGATGCTGCCTCCGAAGCGCCAGACATTGCTGTTCTCGGCCACCATGCCCAAGCTGATGTCGGAACTGGCCGACACTTATCTGAAGGATCCGGTCCGCGTGGCCGTGAACCCTCCGGGCAAGGCCGCAGAAAAGATCGCGCAGGGCGTGCATTTCGTCAGCCAGGGCGACAAGGCCACGCTGCTGGCCGAATATCTGTCGAAACATTCGGGCGAGCTTGCAATGGTCTTTGGCCGCACCAAGCACGGTTCGGACAAACTTGCGAAATTGCTGGACAAATGGGGATTCGCGGTAGCTGCGATCCATGGCAACAAGAGCCAGGGCCAACGCGAACGCGCCCTGCAAGCCTTCCGCAAGGGAGAGACGCAGATCCTCGTCGCCACCGATGTCGCGGCGCGTGGGCTGGATATCCCCGAAGTCGCGCATGTCTATAATTACGATCTGCCGAATGTGCCCGAGAACTATGTTCACCGGATCGGCCGCACCGCCCGCGCCGGCCGCGATGGCCGGGCCGTTGCCTTCTGTGCGCCGGCAGAGCTGGGCGAATTGCGGGCGATCGAGCGCGCGATGAAATCGCCGATCCCGGTGATCGGCGGAGAGGTGCCCGCAGCCCCTCCCGCGGCCGAGCGCGGGTCGCGCAACCGGGGCGGCCGGCCCGGTGGTAATGGCGGCGGTCACAAGCGCCCCACACGTCGCCCGTCGCGTCAGCCCAAGGGTCAGCAGGCAAGGGGCTGATCAGCCCTTTCCTCCTGCCAGCTTCCTCGCCTCAGGCAATCCGCGCAAGCGCAGCATTGCCCAGGCACCAACGACGGGACCGGGAAGCAGGACCAGGAAAGCCCATCGCCAGCCGCCAAGCGCGGCGGCGATATGGGGCATGATCCAGATGGTCAGCACCGTCAGCGCAAAGCCGATGCTGACCTGCAATGTCAGCGCCGTCCCGACGAAACGCGGATCGGCCAATTCGGTAACTGCTGCCGAAAACTGGGCGCTGTCTCCGACAATCGAGATTCCCCAGATCACCGCGACAAAGGCCAGCAACCATGCCGGACCGTCGAAGGCAAAGCCGATCAGCAGCGCGCATGCCCCCGACACCGCCATCATTCCGGCGGTCGTCAAACAGCGCCCGATGCGATCCGACAGCAACCCGCCCAGCACGCAACCGACCGCGCCCGACGCGACGACGAGGAAGGCGAAAAGCGACGGCGAGCCGAAGGGCCCTACACCGCCCCGCTCTGCCGCGGTCGCGAAGGCCAGGAACCACGCCCACATGGCGTAGAGCTCCCACATATGGCCGAAATAGCCGAGATTGGCCAAGAGCACACCACGGTTGCGAAAGATGACCAGCGCCCGGCGCGGGTCAAAGACAGCCCGGCCGAATGCATGGGGCCCTTCCCTGACCAGAAACCCGAAGATCGCGGCCGACAAAGCTGCGCCGAGGCTGGACAGGATCACCACCATCCGCCAATCCAGCCCTTCGCTGGCCGCGCGGAACAGATGCGGCATCGACGAACCAAGCGTCAGCGCACCGATCAGCACCCCCATCGCCAAGCCGCGACCACGGGAAAACCATGTCGCCATCAGCTTCATCGCGGGCGGATAAATCCCCGCCAGCGCCATGCCAGTCACGAAACGCGCGATCAGGGCGGCAGTCCAACCCGGCTCGATCAGCAAAACCGCATTGGCGAGCGCCGCGCCACAAGCCGAGACGGTGATCAGGCGCGGCAGAGGCATCAGATCGGGCAGGTTCACCAGCGACGAGGCCAGAGCCCCCAGCACGAAACCGAGTTGCACGGCATTGGTAAGCCAACTGGCCTGACTTTGCGTCAGGTCCCAGTCACGGGTAAGTTCGGGAATGATCGCCGTGGCCGAAAACCAGCAGGCCATGGCGAAAACCACCCCCGTGCTGAGCAGCACAAGCGCCCGCCACCGCTCGACGAAGGCGGGATCTTTGCCCCGGTCGCTCAGGTTTCGTCCTGCATTTGCGGTGTCTCGCGCGGGGGGCGTCCGATGATATCGCGCAATGCGTCAAGCTCGATGAAATTGTCGGCCTGGCGACGCAATTCATCTGCGATCATAGGCGGTTGCGAGCGAATCGTCGAAACCACCGAAACCCGCACCCCGCGGCGTTGCAGGGCCTCGATCAGCGGGCGGAAATCTCCGTCGCCCGAGAACAGCACGGCATGGTCAAGGCGCTCCGCCAATTCCATGGCGGTGACCGTCAACTCGATATCCATGTTGCCCTTGACCTTCCGACGCCCCATGCTGTCGGTATATTCCTTCGCAGGCTTGGTTACGACGCAATATCCATTGTAATGCAGCCAATCGACGAGGGGGCGGATGGGGGAATACTCCTCTCCTTCGATAAGCGCTGTGTAATAATAGGCACGCATCAATTTTCCGCGGCGGTCGAATTCTTGACGCAGAAGCTTGTAATCGATGTCGAAACCCAGGGATTTGGCTGCTGCGTAAAGATTGGCCCCATCGATGAAAATCGCCAACCTGTCGTCCTTGTAAAACATTTTATTTGCCTTCAATGAGACGTTCTTGAGTGAATCGACGAACGATGCCTGCCAGAAGAATGCCCTGGCAAGCGGACCGTCGCGATCCTACGACTTGAGTTTTTCAGCAGGTTCACATGATCCAAAATAAACTCGCACTTATTGCTCTAGGCGCCAACCTGCCGTCTGCCGCCGCTGACGTGGGTGAAACGCTGCGCTCGGCGGCGCGCATTCTGCACGAAAACCGGAATACTACAATAACCACGTTTAGTCGATTTTGGAAAACTCCCGCCATGCCCGCGGGATCGGGTCCCGATTTTGTGAACGCGGCCCTGACATTGCGCACGACATTATCGGCACCGGACCTGTTGGCTCTGCTGCATGACATCGAGGCGCGTTTCGGCCGGGATCGCGGGACCGGACGTTGGTCTGCGCGCGTGCTGGACCTAGACCTGATCGGCTATGACGATCTTGTCCTGCCGGACCGGAACATCCAGCAGGACTGGATGGCTCTTTCCCCCGAACGCCAAAAGATCGACACGCCCGAAAACCTGATCCTGCCGCATCCAAGGCTGCAGGATCGCGGTTTCGTGCTGGCGCCCCTTGCGGAAATCGCCCCGGAATGGATTCATCCGGTCACCGGGCAGAGCGTCACGAAAATGCTGGCCGGCCTCCCCGATGAGGCGATACGGGGAATGACCCCCTTCACGGCGCTGGAAATGCCGGTATTACCTTGACATTTCTTGTGATGATCTCCAGTTATCCTGTTTCGTTCTAGAACTCCGATTCGTAACTCTACAGGTGAAGAATGGCCCGCGTAACGGTCGAAGACTGCGTCGACAAGGTTCCCAATCGTTTTGATCTGGTGATGCTGGCCTCGCATCGCGCACGAGAGATTGCGGCGGGCAGCGCGCCCACGGTCGATCGCGACAATGACAAGAACCCCGTTGTCTCATTGCGCGAAATCGCTGACGAGACTCAGCCGGTGGACGATCTGCGCGAGCGGATGATCGAAGCCAGCCAGACCCAGATCGAGGTCGACGAGCCCGAGGAGGACGCCATGGCATTGCTCTTGGGTGCCGAGGTCGACCGCCCCAAGCCTGCCGACGAGGAATCCGAAGAGCGGATGCTGCGCATGATGCTGGAAGCCAGCCAGCGCAGCTGATCGGTTTTTACGGAGGTCTTCGTCAAGTATGATCGACGTCGAAGACCTCATTGCGCTGATCCGCAATTATAACCCGCGCAGCAATTTGCAGCTGATCCGCGATGCCTATGAATACGGCATGCGGATGCATGAGGGACAATTCCGCCGATCCGGCGAGCCCTATTTCACACATCCGATCGCTGTCGCCGCCATCCTGACCGAGATGCGGCTGGACGACGCGACCATCGCCACCGCCCTGCTGCATGACACGGTCGAGGACACCCGCTCGACCATGCCCGAAGTCGAGGCGATGTTCGGCCATGAGATCGCCGAGCTGGTCGATGGCGTGACCAAGCTGACCAATCTGCAGCTCAGCTCGACCCAGTCCAAGCAGGCAGAGAACTTCCGCAAGCTGTTCATGGCCATGTCGCGCGATCTGCGGGTGATCCTGGTCAAGCTGGCCGACCGGCTGCACAATATGCGCACGATCCGCTCGATGAACCCGGAAAAGCAGCTTCAGAAGGCGCGCGAGACCATGGATATCTATGCGCCTCTGGCCGGGCGGATGGGGATGCAGTGGATGCGCGAAGAGCTGGAGGACCTGGCCTTCAAGGTCATCAATCCCGAGGCGCGCAACTCGATCATCCGCCGTTTTGTCAGCCTGCAACGCGAATCCGGCGATATCATCAGCCAGATCACCGCCGATATCCGCACCGAACTGGAACGCGAAGGGCTGGAGGCGGATGTGTTCGGACGCGCGAAAAAGCCCTTTTCGGTCTGGCGGAAGATGCAGGAAAAGCAACTCGCCTTTTCCCGGCTGTCGGATATCTATGGTTTTCGGATCATCACCCGTGACGAAGGCGACTGTTACCGGGCCCTCGGGCTGATCCATCACCGCTGGCGGGCGGTTCCGGGACGGTTCAAGGATTATATCAGCCAGCCGAAATCCAATGGCTACCGTTCGATCCACACCACGGTTTCAGGCCGGGACGGCAAGCGGGTCGAGGTGCAGATCCGGACCCGCCAGATGCACGAGGTCGCCGAGGCCGGCGTTGCGGCGCATTGGGCCTATCGCGACGGGGTCCGGGCCAAGAACCCCTTTGCCGCCGATCCCGCCGAATGGATCGAGACCCTGACCGATCATTTCGAGGGCGAGGATCACGACGATTTCCTCGAGAATGTCAAACTCGAGATGTATCAGGATCAGGTCTTCTGCTTCTCTCCGAAAGGCGATGTGATCCAGTTGCCGCGCGGCGCGACACCGATCGATTTCGCCTATGCGATCCATACCAGGCTGGGCCACGCCTGCGTTGGCGCCAAGATCGACGGCATCCGCGTGCCGCTATGGACCCGCCTCAAGAATGGGCAGTCAGTCGAGATCATCGCAGCATCGGGGCAGCGGCCCCAAGCGACATGGCTGGACGTCGTGGTGACCGGACGCGCCAAGGCGGCCATCCGGCGATCGCTGCGGCAAGAGGATCGCGACCGTTTCATGCGCTTGGGACGCGAACTGGTGCGGGTCAGCTTTGAGCATGTCGGGCGCAAGCCGACCGACAAGGCGCTGCGCACCGCGGCCACCCAGATGGGACTGGACAGCGCCGAAGAGCTTCTGGCCAGGATCGGCAGCGCCGAGAACTCCGCCAAGGAGGTGCTCGAGGTTCTCTATCCCGATCTCGCCGACACGTCGGACGAGTTGGACGGTCGCCGCCCTATCGCGGGACTGGACGCCGATCAGAGTTTTACCCGCGCGCCCTGTTGCAGCCCCCTTCCCGGCGAACGGATCGTCGGGATCACCTATCGGGGCCGCGGAGTGGTGATTCACGCGATCGACTGCCCCGTCCTCGCCGAGTTCGAGGAAAACCTGGACCGTTGGGTCGATCTGCGCTGGCGCGAGGGACGTCACCCCCCCGCCTACTCCACCACGCTGCATCTGACGATCCGTCATGACGCTGGTATCCTTGGCCGCATCTGCACCTTGATCGGACAGCATGGAGCGAATATCTCGGATCTCGTGTTCCTCGACCGCAAGCCGGACTTCTACCGCATCGCGATCGAGGTGGAGTTGCGTCATTACGAGCATCTGCATGCGCTGCTGACCGCACTCGAAGCCGAGAGCGACGTGGCCCAGGTGGCCCGTATCCGCGACCCGGCACTGAAACCGTAAGACATCCGTCACGATTTCTTTGTAAAGCGGGACGAGGCAGAGGCAGGGATCGGAAAACAAGGTGTTTAAACGCCGCAAACCTCGCAGTTACGGCCAGATGGCCAGCGACATGTTCTATCCGCGCGGCGGGTGGCGCAGGGCGGGAACCTATGTGCTGCACCGGTTGCGCCGCCTGCCCGATCAGCCCCATCGCATCGGACGTGGTGTCGCCGCGGGTGTTTTCGTGTCTTTCACTCCCCTGTTCGGTCTCCACTTCGCAAGCGCCGCAGCAGGCGCATGGCTGATTGGTGGCAATATCCTCGCCTCGCTCCTTGCGACATTTGTCGGCAATCCGCTGACTTTTCCCTTCATCGCGGTCCTCTCTGTCAGCCTCGGCCGCCAGATCCTGGGGCTTGGCGGCCACCTGTCGCCACAGTTGATTTTCGGGGAATTCGCCCAAGCCAGCGTCGAGCTCTGGCACAATATCCGATCCGTCTTCGGACCGGAGGAGGCGCATTGGCAAAATCTGGGCAACTTCCTTTACCAGGTCTACTGGCCATATGTCGTTGGCGGGGTGATCATCGGACTGGCCGTCAGCATCGTGGCGCATTACCTGACTATCCCGGTGATCCGCGCCTATCACCGGCGCCGGGAAAAGAAGATGGCCGCAAGGATTGCGCGGGTGCGGGCGAGCAGCATCGTGCAGGTTACGTCAGTTGTCGAAAGCAGTGCCAAGGGGGGTGCTGCCCCCCGTCCTGCGGACTCCCCCGGGGATATTGAGATGAAGAAGAAGGGGCCTCAGTAACCTTTCTCGCGATCCACGAGATTCAGGATCGGCCGCCCGGACATGGCGCGGCGCAGATTCTCGGCCACCACCGGGGCGGCGGTTTCCGGGCGGGTGTCGGCGGCGATATGGGGCGTGACGGTGACTTTGGGATGGCTCCAGAACGGGTGATCATGGGGCAGAGGCTCGGTCCGGAACACATCCAGCACGGCATGACCCAGATGCCCGGCATCAAGCGATCCGATCAATGCGTCGTCATCCAGCAAACTTCCCCTGCCGGGATTGATCAGCCAAGCGCCTTTCGGCAGGCGGGCAAGCCGGTCGGCATCCATCAACCCGCGCGTGGCCGCCGTGTCGGGCAGCAGGGTGACGAGGATCTCGGCCCGCTCCAATGCCCGGTCCAGATCGGCGGCGCCGAAGATCTCTATCCCTTCGACGGGTCTTCCGGACGCACTCCAGCCAGTCACCCGAAAGCCGATTCCCGTCAACATATCTGCGGTGGCGCGGCCAAGCGATCCCATGCCGAGGATGGTCACGTGACGCTCTGGCGCCAGGGGCGGAACCTGGCCATTGCGCCAGATACCGTCCTGAGCATAGCTGTCCATTTCCAGATGCCCGCGCATCGTCCAGCCGGAGCAATATTCCGCCATGCCTCGCGCCAATCCCGGATCGACCATGCGCGCCAACGGTTGCGTCAATGTGGGATTGCCGACGATACGCTCGACCCCGGCCCAGAGGCTTTGGACAAGGCGGGCATTGCGATAGGGGGACAGATCCTCGATCTCACCGCCCGGCGCATAGATGATTGCATCGAAATTTTCCGGATCGCCGCTACGGCTAAGCCGCATCTCGGGACAGGCCGAGACGAGGGCCATAGACCACTCGTCCCACTTTGAATCGGGTGCGGCGAAAAGGACCTGCATCGTATTACCTCGGTCTGTGGACATGTGCGGATTGGATCATGCCGAATCCCATCATCAGGATCATCATCGCGGTCCCGCCATAGCTGACCAGAGGCAGGGGCGAGCCGACCACCGGCAGCAAGCCCATGACCATGCCCATGTTGATCGCGAAATAGACGAAGAACGTACCCCCGATCCCTATGGTCAGCAAGGAGCCGAAGCGGTCCCGATTGCTGAGCGCCGAGAAAAGGCAGAAGCCGATGATCAACGTATAAAGCACGAGAAGCGAGCCGGCGCCGACGAAACCGAATTCCTCGGCAAGGACGGTAAAGATGAAATCGGTGTGTTTCTCGGGCAGGAAATTGAGACGCGACTGCGTTCCCTGCATGAAGCCGCGACCCGACCAGCCCCCCGAGCCTAGGGCAATCTGCGCCTGCGTGATATTGTAGCCCGCCCCCAGGGGATCGACCGACGGATCGATGAAGGTATCGATACGGCGGAACTGGTAATCCTTGAGCAACTGCCATTCTGTCCCGCGGCTTTCCAGCACCGTTGTCACGAGAGCCACGGCCAGCAGGATCACGGCGCCGAAATACCACAGCGACACCCCGGCCGCGAACATCACGATCGCCCCCCCGGCAATCAGCATAATCGAGGTGCCCAGGTCGGGCTGCATCAGCACCAGGCCGGTCGGCATCAGGATCAGGATCACCGGGATCAGAACCCAGAGTGGGTGTGAGATCTTTCCGGCATTGAGCCAGTCGTAATAGGCCGCAAGGACCAGCACGAGTGCGATCTTCATCAGTTCGGATGGCTGGATCTGGATCGGGCCGATATCGATCCAGCGCTGCGCCCCCATGCCGATATCGCCGATCAGCTCGACCGCGACCAGCAGCAACAGGCACAGGATATAGCTGAACACCGACACGCCGCGCCAGAACCACATCGGCACGAATGCCAGGGCGATCATCGCGACCAGCCCGATAATGAAGCGGTAGATCTGCGGTTCGGCCCATGTCTCGGCATTCCCGCCGGCCACCGAATACAGCATGACGAAGCCGTAGCAGGCAACGGCGGTCAGCAGAAAGACCAACGGCCAGTTCAGATACAGGATCTTTCGCCAGCCGGTGGGGGTCTGCGCGACCTGGTAATCGAGATAAGCCATGCCCGCCTCTCAGGCCTGCGACCGGCCGGGCTTGGGCGGCTCCGGGGTATAAAGCTGCATCGCGTTGTGACGGGCCTCCATCGCGGCGCGCTGTCCCTCTGGCACGGAGGTCAATGGCGGCAACCCGCCTGCCAACGCATAGAGCAGGATATCCCGGGCAATCGGCGCGGCAACGGTCGATCCACCGCCACCATGCTCGACCACGACCGAAACGGCATAGCGGGGTGCCTCATAGGGCGCGAAACAGACGAACAGGGCGTGGTCGCGCCGTTCCCATGGAAGCTGCTCGTTCGAGACGACGCCGCGGGCGCGTTCGGCCGCGGTGATGTTGCGAACCTGGCTTGTGCCGGTCTTGCCCGCCATGCGCCATTCTTCCGCGATGATACGCGCGCTGCGGGCGGTGCCGCGAGACGAATTCATGACAGCATCCATTCCCGCCCGAACCTGCTGCAGATGCCGGGGATTGAACCCCAGATCCGGAAACTCTCCGCCGACCTGCGGCACCCCGTCGATGGCGCGCAGCAGGCGCGGCTCGATCATCCGGCCCGAGGCAACCCGCGCGGTCATTACCGCAAGCTGCATGGGCGATGCCAATACGAAGCCCTGCCCGATCGAAGCGTTCAGGCTGTCGCCGATCTGCCATTGCTCATCATATCGTTCGCGCTTCCAGGCCCGGTCAGGCGCGATTCCCTGGGCGATTGCAGACATCGGCAAATCATACCGCACGCCGATACCCAGCTTGCGCGCCATTTCGGCGATACGATCAATCCCGACACGTTGCGCCAGTTCATAGTAATAGACATCGCAGCTTTGCTCGAGACTTTGCAGGGCATCCATATGGCCATGACCGCCACGCCGCCAGCAATGGAAACGCCGGCCGCCAACCTCGAGATAGCCGGGGCAGAAGAAACTGGAACCGCCATTGATTACCCCCGACTCGAGACCGGCCATCAAGGTGACAAGCTTGAAGGTGGAGCCGGGCGGGTAAACCCCCTGAACCGTCTTGTCGGCCAGGGGACGGTGATCATGTTCCATCAGCGAACGGTAATCGGCGCTGGAAATGCCCCGCACGAATTTGTTCGGATCGAAGCTGGGCGAAGAGCATGAGCAAAGCACCTCCCCGGTTTGAACATCGAGAACGACAGCGGCGGCGCTTTCCGTTCCCATGCGTTGCCCGGCGTAATTCTGCAGGCCCGCATCGATAGTCAGCTGCACCGTGGCTCCCTGTTCCCCTTCCTTCCGGCTGAGCTCTCGCATTTCGCGCCCGGCGCTGTTGACCTCGACCCGCCGCTGTCCCGCCGTGCCGCGCAGATCGGCCTCCATCTTGGCTTCGACACCAAGCTTGCCAAGCTGGAATTCCGGCAGCATCAGCACAGGATCGGGGTTCTCGATCTTGGACAGGTCATAATCCGAAACCGGCCCCACATAACCAAGCACATGTGCCAGATCAAAGGCCCGCGGATAGACACGAGAAAGTCCCGATTCCGGTGTCACACCGGGCAGTGCAGGCGCGTTGACCGCAATCGAGCTGAACTGTTCCCAGCTTAACCGGTCCGCCAGTACGATGGGAGTGATCGCGCTGCGCCTGGAAAACTCCGCCAGCAATTCCTCCATGCGGGCATCGTTGATCGGGATCAATTGCGACAGGCGGTGCAGGACCGATTCAACATCGCCGCCCGCCTCTTCGCGAGTGAGGGTAACGCGGTAATTCTGTTCGTTTCCCGCGATCAAGGCGCCCTTGCGGTCATGGATCAACCCCCGAGCAGGCGGCAGAAGACGGATCTTGATCGAATTGCCATCCGACAACATCCGGTATTCATCGGCATGATCAAGTTGCATCGAACGTAGCCGCAGCCCCAGGGCCATCGCCACCCCAAGCTGGACACCGCCCAGCATCAACCCTCGCCGGCCGAGCAAGCGGTTGCTTTCCAGAATTTCACGTGGCGATTTTCTCATCGACTGTATCTCATCATCTCCGCCTCTGCCGCGCTGATACGGCGCAGCCCGATCAGCCAGCGCGCGGCAAGAACGACCACCGGGTAGAAACCGACGGTCGAGATATATTGCAGCGTCACGTTCCCAAGGGCCGGCACAGGCAACAGGAAGATGAACTGTGCCACCCGATAGCCCAGCATCATGGCCCCAACAAGTATCGAAACCCGCAGCCATTCAACCATAAACGGCTGATCCCGCCAACGGCTCTCACGGGTGCGGGCGAATTCGCTGGCGATCAGCACGACGATGGTCCAGAGCCCTAGCGGGCGAAGCAGCAGGATATCCTCCAGGAGGAACAGGGCGGCGATTACAGGGGCGGCAAGCTGATCCGGCCGCCGCAACATCCAGGCAAACAGAAGGCAAAGAGCCAGATCCGGACCGGGCCGGCCGATATTCCCGGTCGAGAGAGGCAGCAAACGCCCGAACAGGATCGCAACCTGGCAGAAAACGAAAAGGCCGGTGCCAACGAGGATCTGCTTTCGCATGTTCTGGATCACCGCAACGGCCCGCTGACCAGAGGCTGAGTATCGAGACCGCCTTCAAGCAAGCCTTCGGGTATCAGTGGGCCGATCAGATCCGGCTCTTCCGTCTCGGGCGCGATCAGCGCCCCGGCATCGGTCAATTGTTCTGCCGGATGCGAGCGCACAACGCGCAGGAACTCCAGCCTGCCGTAATCGGCCGCCAGCCGCAGCCTGGTGCGGCCATCCGCCCCCTGGGCGACATGCCCGACCAACAGGCCGGACGGAAAGACGCCGCCATCTCCCGAGGTCACGGCACGGTCCCCGGCACGCACATTGTCGGGATTCTCGATGAAATCCAGCAAGGGATAGGGACTGTTATCGCCGGTCAGCAGCGCGCGTATCCCCGAGGGCTGGATGGTGACGGGGATGCGCGATGACGGATCCGTCAACAGGATAACGCGGCTGGTCCGTTCCCCCACACCCGAGATACGCCCCACCAGCCCCAGCCCGTCCATCGTCGCCCAGCCATCGACAATTCCATCGCGCGAACCGACATTCAGCAATACCGATTGGCGAAAGGCCGAACCCGAATCCACCATGACCACGCCGGTCACGCTGGTCAGTTCCGGATCGATGCGGACCTCGTTCAGGGCCGAGAGCTTGGAATTTTCCTCTTGCAGCCGGACAGCCGCTTCCTTCCATTCCGCGGCCTTCCGCAATTCGCGGCGAAGCTCCTGGTTCTGTTCGTATAACCTGGCGTAAGACTGGAACCCGGCGATCATTTCGCTGATCTGCGTGACCGGTGCCATGGCCCATTCGAAACTTGGCACGACACGGTCGATCACAACAGTGCGCATCTTTTCCGCGCGCGGGCTGTCGATACGCCAGAACAGGAACAGCCCGACCAGCGCAATCGCCAAGAGCCCGATCAGAACGCGGCGGATCGGCGTGGCGAAATCTGGTCCCTTGCGCGCCATTCAACGCCTCCGCGCAGTTGGTCTCAGCTTTCGTAATCTATCACATGACGGAGCTGTTTTTCATATTCCAGCGCCTTCCCCGTGCCGAGCGCCACGCAGCTCATCGGCTGGTCGGCAAGGCTGATCGACAGGCCGGTCTGTTCGCGCAGCGCCAGGTCCAACTCGCCCAGCATGGCGCCGCCACCGGTCAGGATCACGCCACGGTCGACGATATCCGCGGCCAGATCCGGCGGCGTCGCTTCCAGTGCGACCATGACCGCCTCGCAGATCGCCTGCATCGGTTCGGTCAAAGCCTCGGCAATCATCGCCTGAGAGATCTCGATCTCCTTGGGGATGCCGTTCAACAAGTCGCGACCGCGCACCATCAGCGTCGCCCCACGCCCATCATCAGGCATCCGCGCGGTACCGATAGAGGTCTTGATCCGCTCGGCTGTCGAATCACCGATCAGCAGGTTCTGGTTGCGGCGCAGGTAGTTGATGATCGCCTCGTCCATCCGGTCGCCACCGATCCGGACCGAGCGCGCATAGACCACATCGCCCAGGGACAGCACCGCAACCTCGGTCGTGCCGCCGCCGATATCGACGACCATGCTGCCGGTGGGTTCGGTGATGGGCATGCCCGCGCCAATGGCCGCAGCGATGGGTTCCGCGATCAGCCCCGCCTTGCGCGCGCCTGCCGACAGGACCGATTGCCGGATCGCCCGCTTTTCCACCGGGGTCGCGCCATGCGGCACGCAGACGATGATCTTCGGCTTCGAGAAGGTCGTGCGTTTGAACACCTTCTTGATGAAATGCTTGATCATTTGCTCGGCACTGTCAAAATCGGCGATGACGCCCTCGCGCATCGGCCGGATCGCCTCGATGCTGCCGGGCGTGCGGCCCAACATCAGTTTTGCATCCTCGCCCACGGCCAGCACCTGCCGCTTGCCATCCTTGACATGATAAGACACCACCGATGGCTCATTCAGGATGATCCCCTTGCCCTTGACATAGATCAGCGTATTCGCCGTCCCAAGGTCGATTGCGATATCGGTCGAAAACAATCCCCCGAATGCCATGCCCGTATTCCTTTCGCGCCGGTTGGTCCCGGCCCTGCCCCATTTGCCGTCTCTTGAGCGCCTGTCCCTGCGGAATCGCTTCGTAAGAAAAGGCGTTGCCCCATATAGAAGGCTAACACCGTTGACGAAAGCCCCAGTTACATGTCTTCGCAGACATCGGCCAGTAAAGAGAACGACATCCTGCGCCACCAGATGACGATACGCAATCTGTACAAAATTGACCAAGAAATGGTTAATCCTTGGGAACGACATCGACTGCAGTACCGGCCGGGGTTATTGCATCGCCGAAAATCAGAGAGTTATCGAGGAGCGGACCGCATGAATAACAGGATCGTCGGGTTCTGCCGCTTTGCCTTTCTGGGCCGGGGCGATTGGAAAGGAATGCAGAATCCCGATGCGACCGACGCCCAGATATTGGCCGAGCGCGCCAGGATGCTGTTCGATCCGGACCGGCTCATACAGCGGCTTTTCACGCTGGAGCACATCACCCTCGCATCGATTGCAGGTCAAACCGATCAGGATTTCGATTTCGTGATCCTCACCTCGGACAGCCTCCCCGACGAATGGAAACACCGGCTGGCACAGCTTTGCGACAAGGTTCCGCAGGCGCGGCTTGTGGTTTCGGACGCGACGGACACGAATCGCGCGCTCGCCCCTGTGCTGGAAGAGATCAGCCGGGCCAACGCAGGTCCTCCGCTACAATTCCGGCTGGATGACGACGATGCGCTCGGCTGGCGCTACATGGAAAAGCTGCGATCACATGGAAGGATGCTGGCAGAGCTGCCGCGCGTGGCGATCGGCTTTCCGCGCGGGCTTAGCGTCATCACCTATGAGGGCGCGGCCCCGACCTTCTGGCAGACCCATCGCGGCTTCACCGGTGCCGCGGCAAGACTGCAGCTTGAGAGCAAATCGATCTTTGCCCTGAACCATTTCAACCTGCCGCGACGCATGCCGGCCTTCACCGACCTGTCGATCATGGGTCATCTCGTGTTGCGATGGGACAACGGAGACACGGCGACGGATGGCGTGCCCGAAACCCCCTGGGGTTATGAACAGGTCGAAGAGGCGCAGTTCGGGCGCGACCTGAAAGAGCATTTCCCCTTCCTCATGGAATTCGACTGGTCACGGCTGCGCCGATCCGATGGCTAGGAGAACCGGAACCCGGCCACGCGGGTTCCGGCTGATCGCATGTGCTCAGTGCGAATACATGCTGATCTGTTTCGCGTCGCTGTCCTTGCCTGTCTTTTCGCGCCGCACGATCAGCCGGTTCAGCGCGCCGACATAGGCCTTGACCGAGGCGAGAATCGTGTCGGTATCGGCTGACTGGCCGGTCACGATCCGACCCTCTTCCTGCATCCGGACACTGACCGTGGCCTGCGCGTCGGTGCCCTCGGTCACTGCATGGACCTGGTAAAGTTGCAGCTCCGCCTCATGCGGGAATATCTCCCGGACCGCATTGAAACAGGCATCCACCGGACCGTCGCCTGTCGAATGCACGGTTTTCTCCTCGCCGCCCACGATCATCGTCAGGTCCGCCGATTGACCATCACTGCCGCAGACCACACGCAGATGCTTGACCTGCAGGTAATCGTCGCCGGTATTGGCGGCAGCATCCTGGACCAGAGCGATGATATCCTCGTCGAAGACCTCTTTCTTGCGATCGGCCAAATCCTTGAACCGCACGAAGATGTCCTTGAGCTGGTTGTCCCCGACCTCATAGCCCAGATCGGCCAGCTTGGCGCGCAGGGCCGCCCGGCCCGAATGCTTGCCCATGGCGATATTGTTCTCGTTCAGCCCGATATCGGCGGGCTTCATGATCTCGAATGTCTCGACATTCTTCAGCACACCGTCCTGGTGGATACCGGATTCATGCAGGAAGGCGTTCTTGCCGACGATGGCCTTGTTGAACTGGACAGCGAAGCCCGAGACCTGAGCGACGCGGCGCGACAGCCCCATGATCTTGGTCGTATCGATGCCGGTCGAAAAGGGCATGATGTCATTGCGCACCCGCATCGCCATTACCACCTCTTCCAGCGCGGTATTGCCCGCACGTTCACCCAACCCGTTGATCGTGCATTCGATCTGCCGCGCCCCGGCTTCAACCGCGGCCAGAGAATTCGCGGTCGCCATGCCAAGATCGTTGTGGCAGTGGGTCGCGAAGATGATCTTGTCGGCGCCCGGCACCCGCTCCAGCAGCATGCGGATCAGATCGGCGCTTTCGCGCGGCGCGGTATAGCCCACCGTGTCGGGAATATTGATCGTCGTCGCCCCGCATTTGATGGCGATCTCGACCACCCGGCACAGGTAGTCATGCTCGGTCCTTGTCGCGTCCATCGGCGACCATTGCACATTGTCGCACAGGTTGCGGGCATGGGTCACGGTCTGCTCGATCCGCTCGGCCATCTGGTCCATGTCCAGGTTCGGGATCGCGCGATGCAGCGGCGAGGTGCCGATAAAGGTATGGATTCGCGGCTGTTTCGCGTGCTTGATCGCCTCCCAACAGCGGTCAATGTCGGGGATCTGAGCGCGGGCGAGCCCGCAGATCACACTGTTCTTCGATTGCCTCGCTATCTCGCTCACGGCGGCGAAATCGCCCTCGGACGCGATAGGGAAACCCGCCTCGATGATGTCCACATGCATCTCGTCCAGCATCTGGGCGATTTCCAGCTTTTCGGCATGGCTCATCGTGGCGCCCGGCGATTGTTCGCCGTCGCGCAGGGTGGTGTCAAAGATATATACGCGGTTCTGATCGGTCATCTGGTCGTCTTTCATACGCTTGAAATCAAGGGGTGCCCGGGCACTGACCTCGCTGAGCGGCGGCCCGGAGACCCGCTCAGCGCAGCGTAAGAAGAAGCAGACCGCGGAGATTCACAGCCAGAAGCGCGCCGAAAGGCGCGGTCGAGGCGATGGCGATATGTCGCATCCGAGTCATGGGGCGGAATATGCCGTCCATGACCCGGCTTGAAAAGGGAAAAATCACATCTGCCCTCGCAAAGCTCGGATTCACCGGGGAAATCCGGTCACTTTCAAGGCACGAACGGCACCATGAGCACGTAACTTTACGTATTTGGCATATTTTTTCTGGCTTCGCTGGCCCCGGCATGGCTATCCTCGACCTATCAACAATAATGATAAACGTTATCAAGGAGGAAACATGTCACGGAAAATCGTCGTCGGCTTCGACGGCAGCGAGGCCTCGCATCGCGCGCTGGAATTCGCAACCGGCCGGGCCAAGGCGCAGGGCGACAGCATTGTCGTCGCCCATGTGCTTGAATGGTCTCCTTACAGCTTCCTGACGCCCGAAGAACTCGAAGCACGTCACAAGCGCCGCAAGGAAGAACTGGCGCGCGCCGAGAAATCCATCCTCAAACCAGTCGTCGACAAGGTTTCGGCAGTTGGCGTCGATATTTCCGCTGTTCTGAAATACGGTCATATCGCCGACACATTGTGCAAGATCGCCAAGGATGAGGGTGCCGCCCAGATCGTGATCGGGCGAATGGGGCAAAGCGGACTAACCTCACGCATTTTCGGATCCGTAGCAGGCACGCTGGCACAGGCTTCGCCCGTGCCGGTAACAATCGTGCCCTGAACAACGCAACGGAGAGGTAATAGTTATGAAACAGATTCTCGCACGTATTATCCCGGTTGCGTTCCTGCTCAGCCTGCTTGGCGCGGCGCCGGTGCTGGCCCAAAGCCTTGACGAAAAGATCAACAGCATATTTGCAAGCTCGACAGGCTGGTTCGTTGCCCTGATCTTCGCGGATTTCCCGGGAACCAGTTTTCCATGGATCGTCTGCTGGCTGGTCGCAGCGGCCGTCGTCTTCACGCTCTATTTCGGGTTTGTTCAGGTCAAGATGTTCAAACATTCGATCGAACTGGTGCGCGGAGATTATTCCGACCCGAACGATGCAGGCGAAGTCAGCCATTTCCAGGCGCTTGCCACCGCTCTTTCCGGCACGGTCGGCCTTGGGAACATCGCAGGCGTGGCGGTCGCAATTGGTATCGGCGGCCCCGGCGCGACATTCTGGATGATTCTGGCCGGTCTGATGGGCATGGCAACGAAGTTCACCGAATGTACATTGGGTGTGAAATACCGCAACGAATACGAAGACGGTACCGTCTCGGGCGGGCCGATGTACTACATGACCAAGGCTTTCAAGGAACGCGGCCTGCCGGGCGGCAAGGTCCTTGCCGTCATGTTCTCGATCTTCTGTATCCTCGGTTCATGGGGCGGCGGGAACATGTTCCAGTCAAACCAGGCCCATGCCCAGATTTCCAGCGTTCTCGGCGATTATCCAGGCTGGATTACCGGGATTCTCTTTGCAATCGTCGTCTTCGTCGTAATCATCGGCGGATTGAAATCCATTGCCAGTGTGACCGAGAAGGTCGTGCCCATAATGGGCGTTCTGTATGTGGTCACGGCATTGATCATCGTGGCAATGAATTACGACATGGTCGGCACCGCATTCGGTCAGATCTTCGCCGGAGCCTTCACCGCTGACGGAGCGGTCGGTGGCGCGATTGGTGCGCTGATTCAAGGCTTCCGCCGTGCGGCCTTCTCGAACGAGGCCGGCGTCGGTGGTGCGGCCATCGCACACTCCGCCGTGCGCACGAAGGAACCCATTACCGAGGGGTTCGTCGCGCTGCTGGAGCCGTTCATCGACACCGTGGTCGTCTGCACCATGACGGCTCTGGTCATCGTCATTACCGGACAGCTGGTCACCGATCCGAATACCGGCATGTTCATCCTGAACGAGGCCGGTGATGCGATCCAGACTCAGGACGGCAGCAGCGGCGTTGCCCTGACCTCGGCCGCCTTCAGCTCGCAATTCGGCTGGTTCCGCTATGTGCTGGCAATTGCGGTAGTGCTCTTCGCCTTCTCGACGATGATCACATGGAGCTATTACGGCCTGAAAGCCTGGACGTTCCTCTTCGGCGAAGGGCAAACCAAGGAGATCATCTACAAGTTGCTCTTCTGCTTCTTCACCTTTGTCGGCGCAGCAATCAGCCTTGGCGCGGTGATCGACTTCTCGGATGCGGCACTGTTCGCAATGGCGGTCGTGAACATCATTGCACTCTATCTCCTGATGCCGATCGTGAAGGCCGAAATGGCAAGCTACGTGTCACGGCTGCGCACGGGCGAGATCAGGAAATACGTCTGACTTCGAAGACATGAAACAGGAACGGGCGGGCATTGCGATATGCCCGCCCGTTTTCATTGGCCCGCCATCTGCCGATGTGGCTACTCCACCCAACGCACCTTGGTCAGATCATTGGCCTGCGTCGGCGCATTCTCCCACAAGCCCTCGATCTTCGCATTCGCCACCCCCGTCCGTGCAAGCTGGAACAGGAAAGCGTTGACGTAATCATCCGCAATCATCTCTTGCGCGCGGACGTAAAGCGCGCTGCGCTGTTCGGGATCGGTCACCGCCTGCAACTCGTCCATCAGCGCCACGAATTCCGGCTTGGCATAGTGAAAATAGTAATCCGGCCGGGCATAGATATCGATATCCAGAGGTTCGGTATGGCTGATCACGGTCAGGTCGAAATCGCCGCCTTTGAAGACGCTTTCCAGCCATTGCGCCCATTCCATATTGGTGATCTCGGTCTCGATCCCCACCTCGCGCAGCTGCGCCGCCACGATCTCGCCGCCGCGCCGTGCATAGGGCGTCGGCGGCAGGGCTAGGCGCAACGTGATCGGCCCCGCCTCTTCCAGCAAGGCCTTCGCGGCCTCGGGATCATGCGCGGATTTCGCCGTCTGATCGGTGTAATCGGGATGATGCGGCGCGAAATGGCTGCCGATCGGCGTGCCATAGCCGAACATCGCCCCGTCGATGATATCCTGCCGGTTGATCGCATGGGCGATGGCCTGCCGGACCCTGACATCGTCCAGCGGAGGCTGCGCGTTGTTCATCGCCAGGATCGTCTCGCCTTCGGTGGTGCCGACGATCACCTTGAAACGCGGATCGGCCTCCAGCTGCGGCAGGGTCTCGGGCGCCGGGAAGACGGGGAATGCATCGATATCCCCCGCCATCATCGCCGCAAAAGCCGCGGTCGGATCGCCGATGAAGCGGAATGTCGCCCGCGTCAGCGCCGGTTTCTCGCCCCAATAGCCGTCGAAGGCCGACAGCTCGACCTTATCGCCCTGCGCCCATTCGTCGAATTTGAACGGGCCGGTGCCGATGGGCCTAGTGGCCAGGTCGGCCGCGCTGGCCCCGTCGACCATCACCGCGTCGCCCCATGCCATCTTGAAGGGAAAATTCCCGTCCGGCGCGGTCAGCGTGATCCGGACGGTCAGCGGGTCCACGGTCTCGACGCTCTCTATTCCCTCGAACAGCACCTTCTGCGCATTGGTCGAATCCTCGGCCCGCGCCCGGTCCAGCGTAAAGACCACGTCCTCGGCAGTGAACTCTGCCCCGTCATGGAACGTCACGCCCTCCTGCAAGTGAAAGACATAGACCCGGCCATCCTCTTCCACGTCCCAGCTTGACGCCAGCGCGGGCAGGATGCCTCCATCGGGGCCAAAGCGCGTCAAACCCTCGAAGACATTGGCATAGACCACCTCGTCGATCGCGGCGGCGGCCCCGCCGGTCGGGTCGAGATTGGGCGGCTCCAGCACCATGCCCAGGGTGATCGCGTCCTGCGCCGCGGCCCCTCCGGCCATCAGCGCCAGCGCCGCCACGGATGATTTCAGCAAATCAAGCATATGCCCCCCCCAATCCTTGCATTGGCGGGATCATCGGACGGATCGGGCGTGCAGGCAAGCCGTTTGGGGCGATGCCGGGCCGGGCCCGCGTCCCGCGGCAGCCGGGGGCGCTTCGCCCCCCGGACCCCCAGAGGATATTTGCATGAAGAAGAAGTGGCGGGACGTCCGTTCTCGGGGCTCTATCTGCGTTCGGGCAGCAATTGCTGCAGCGGGCCGGCTAGCAGAAGCCAGACCGAGGTTAGAACAAGCCCCCAGATCGCCCAGCTTGCCGGATGGAAATCGACCCATGCGGCGCGGGCCGCAAAGATCACCCACAGGACCGCGACGGGCAGCGAGACCGCCCGCCATCTTTCGGTGCGAACCGGGTGGATGAACTTGATATTGGTGAACATGGCGATGGTCAGCAACACGACGATGACCAGGATCACGATCCAATGCGGCTTGACCGCGAAGAGCACCAGCACAACCATGTTCCAGCAGCCCGGAAATCCCGCGAATGAATTGTCATTGGTTTTCATGCGCGTATCGGCAAAATATACGACGCTGCCATAGGTAATGACGATGATCGCGAACCATCCGGTCCAGCCCGAGAGCAATCCCGACTGAAACAGCGCGAAAGCCGGGATGAACACATAGGTCAGGTAGTCGATGATCAGGTCCATCAGCACGCCGTCATAGGCGGGCCAGTTCGCCTTGACGTCATATTTGCGGGCCAGAGGGCCATCGACGCCATCCACCGCAAAGGCCAGGACCAGCCAGAGGAACATCAGCGACCATTCCGCCCCGGCCGCCGCCAGCATCGCCAGCATGGACAGGACCGCGCCGGTCGCGGTCAGAAGATGGACGGACAGGGCCTTGTGACGCAACTGCATTCACCTTTTTTGTCAGGTCGATGCCGACCGTGCAACTATATAGATAAGTCAGCGTAAACGCGGCGGAGCTTTGCGCCGCTCGGAACGCGGTGCCTCGGGCATGGCCAGTTCGAATCGCAAGGCACCGGGTGGTGGGGCGGCATCCGAAAAGCTGATATCGACCCCGCCCGGCTGCGGTGGCAGGAAGGACAGTGCCTCGGCCAGCGCCTTGGCGATGGCGGGTTGCTGCCCGGCCTCGCTTCCCGCGATCAGCAGCAGATGCGCCGAAGGGCCGCCCTTTCCCTGCACCCCGGCCAAGGCCGCCCCACCGATCAATCCGCGCATATCGACCAGCCGGGCGGCCAGCGGCTCGGCCAGCGCCTCGACCGTGGCGGGAGCCGGGGCGGTCAGGCGCAACCGCGCCTCGGCGGCTTCCGGAGCAGCGGACAGGACCCCGGTCAGCCAGTCCAGCATATCCGCATCCAGCAACATCTCGGAGGGATGGCCCGGATTGACCAGCAGCCCCGCGCCCTCCTGCCGGAGCAGCCCGGCCAGAACCCGTCCCGGCATGGCTGCATAGGCCACCGGCGCACCGAAAAACCCGGCCAGCCGGTCCTCGCCATCACAGGCCAGCGCGACCGGCCCACCCTCCAGCGGAAATATTCGCAGCTCGATCCGGTCTCCTTCGGGTTCGCCGGTCAGGGCGACGGACAGCTCGGTATCCGCCAGGCGCGATAGCATGCGCGCCCGCTGTGCAGAATCGGCATTGTGGAAGGCTGTGGCGGCAAGATCGTCAAGCGCGGTCATGATCGGGACTCTCGGCAGAATATGGCTCTGCCCTAACCGGCAGCGCGTGCGGGCGCAATCCGAAGGCAATTGCCCCGCGCTCCGGGGATGGCAGAAAAATTGCCTGTGCAGCGTACGCTGCCTGTGTACGGGCTGTGTACGCCCTGTGCACATGTGGTGTACGGGCTGTGCAGCCGGATCTCCAGCATTTGCTGGGCGAACCGGGCATGCCGTTGCGGATCGTCACATATGCAACGCACGGCGATGTTGCGCGGATCTGCAGCATCGCCGTGGCGAGCTTAGTCGATGAAGTCGCCAGCCTGGAAATTGCCCAGATTGCCGAGGATTTGCCCGATCAGCGAAATCTCTGTCACGCTGGTATCGGTAACCCGGCGCGACAGGGCGACAACCCGGCCACGCTCAAGGCCGAACCGTTCGACATTGCTGACAACGCCTTGGGGGTTAAAGGAAATCGCGACAACCTCGCGACTCACTTCCTCGGGTTCCCGCGGACCGTAGTGGCGCCAGCGCGAGCCCACGTAATACCATCCCGACCCGGTCAGAAGCCCCTGCGCCGAGGGACGCCCGATCAACGTCGGAAGTTGGTCCATTGTGGTTTCGCCCACGACCACCTGCGCCAGATCCGTATCCGGCGGCACGAAGCCGTGATTGCGATAGACTGGAGAACAGGCTGCAAGCCCGAGAATGGTCACCAGGACCAGGATCAGCACCTGCCGAATTGCGGCCATGAAAATGTTATCCCTCTGCTCGGACTGTTGACGCGGCCCGACCGGCTTAGCAAACTCGCACCCGGCGCTCAAGAATATCCATCGGCGGTCGGGGGTTGCGCTACCCGGTCCTGCGGCAGAAAAGCCGATCGAACCCGCCGACAGATCGCCAGAGGTCCTATAATGATCGCCCCAGACTCTCATCCGCAACGCCTGCGAGTGGCGCATCTGAACCCGCGCGCGCCCACCCCGTTTACCCTGCGTCCCGACGCGGAAACCCGTGCGGCCATTGCCGAAGAGCTGGGGTTGCAAGGGCTACCCAAGCTGGAATTGCAGGGCGAATTGCGTGCGGAAGGCGGCGATGCCTGGATCTTGCAGGGGCGACTCACCGCCCGGGTCGTGCAATCCTGCGTGATCACCCTGACGCCGGTGAAGACCAACCTCACCGAGAAGGTGCATCGCCACTATTCTCCGCATCTCCGCCCTCCCGAGGACGAAGAGGTCGAAATGCCGGACGATGCCCTCGAACCTCTGGGCCAGTTCATCGACCTGACAGCCGTCATGATAGAGGAGCTGACATTGACCCTGCCCGACTATCCCCGCGCCGAAGATGCCGAAATGCCGGAAATTGCCGAGGATACGCCCGAATCCGATACCCGCCGGCCCTTTGCCGATCTGGACAAGCTGCTGAAGGATGACGGGAATCAGAAGTGATTGCGCGGCTCTGCCAGTAACGTTTTGTAACCTTGTAACAGAATCACCTTGTGCGGGCCGGTGTTTCGAGCCACGATCCGTGGACAGAGTGGTGAACAAGGCACATTTCCGGCCTCGGCACCGCTGCAAGGGCTTGCGGGCGCGAGTTTCATGGCGTATCTGCGCGGTTCATTTACGAATTCAAAACACACGGTGCGTATGCCGCAAGGACGCCGCACCCAGCTAACCGAGGTTGTGACATGGCTGTCCCTCAGAACCGCATTACCCGTTCCAAGCGCAACATGCGCCGTGCACATGATGCTCTGGTCGCCGGGAACCCGAATGAATGCACGAATTGTGGCGAACTGAAGCGCCCGCATCACGTGTGCCCGTCCTGTGGCCACTATGCCGATCGCGAAGTTGTCGCGCAGGCGAGCGAAATCGATCTCGACGACGACGCGGCCTGATCGGGGCCGGCATCGCCACCTGATGACCACCGATCCCACCAGTTCGGCACCGCGCGCCCCTGAAAACGGGGGCAGCGTGGTGATTTCGGTTGACGCGATGGGAGGCGATCGCGGTCCCTCGGTCGTAGTCGCCGGGATGGCCGAGAGCGCCAGGAAGAATCCCGAGATCCGGTTTATCGTGCATGGCGACGAAGCTCAGCTTCGCCGCCTCATCGCGCGTCGCAAGGAATTGTCCGGACGCTGCGACATTCGCCACACGACAGGCGTGGTCACGATGGAGGACAAGCCGAGCCAGATCGTCCGCAAGGGCGACGGCACCTCGATGTGGTCCGCCATCGAATCGGTCAAGACCGGAGAGGCCGGGGCCGCAGTTTCTTGCGGCAATACCGGCGCGCTGATGGCCCTGTCGATGCTGCGGCTGCGCAAGCTGCCGGGCGTGAACCGCCCTGCGATCGCCTGCCTGTGGCCTTCGAAGAATCCCGGCGGCTTCAACATCATGCTAGATGTGGGAGCGGATATCCGTGCCGATGCGCCGGATCTGCTTCAATACGCGTTGATGGGTGCTTCCTATGCACGCAACGGCATGGATATCGCCGAGCCGCGGATCGGGTTGCTGAACGTGGGAACCGAGGATCACAAGGGCCGGGCCGAACTGAAACAGGCCCATGACCTGATGTCCGCGGCGGCCGAGACCGGAAACTTCCGATATGTCGGCTTCGTCGAGGGTGGCGATCTGCCCTCTTCGCGTGTAGATGTCATCGTGACCGACGGCTTTACCGGGAACATCGCCTTGAAGACCGGCGAAGGCACCGCGAAGCTGGTCGGTGAATTCCTGAGGCAGGCCTTTGCCAATTCGATCATGTCAAAATTCGCGGCGCTGCTGGCCATGACCTCGCTCAAGCGCTTGCAGAAACGGATCGATCCGCGCCGTGTGAATGGCGGAATATTCCTTGGCCTCAACGGCACGGTGATCAAATCGCATGGCTCGGCCGATGCGACCGGCGTGTCGGCGGCGATCAAGCTTGCCTTTCAATTGACGAAATCCGGCTTTCAGGACCGCTTGGCCGCCCGCGTTGCACAAAGCGCCGCCACGCTGCCCTCTGGCATAGAATCAGAAGGAGCCGCATCGTGACCCAACGCGCAGTCATTACCGGAACGGGGCATTACCTGCCCGAACGCGTGGTCGAGAACAGCTGGTTCGAGGACAAGCTAGACACGTCGGACGAATGGATCCGGGCCCGCACCGGGATCGAGCGGCGGCATTTCGCGGCCGAAGGTCAGGCAACCAGCGATCTGGGGATCCATGCCGCCCAAGCCGCTCTGGACAAGGCCGGATTACAGCCGGATGATATCGACGGCATCATCCTGGCAACTTCGACACCGGATTTCACTTTTCCCGCCGTCGCGACCATGGTGCAATCCGGGCTGGGGATGACCCGTGGCTTCGCATTTGACGTTCAGGCCGTCTGCGCCGGTTTCGTCTTTGCGCTGGCCAATGCCGACGCGATAATCCGGTCCGGACAGGCCGAGCGCATCCTCGTGATCGGGGCAGAAACATTCTCGCGCATCATGGACTGGACCGACCGGGGCACCTGCGTGCTGTTCGGCGACGGTGCCGGCGCCGTCGTTCTGGAAGCGCAAGAGGGCGAGGGCGACAACAGCGATCATGGCATTCTGGCCTGTGATCTCAACAGTGACGGCCGGTTTCGCGAATTGCTCCATGTCGATGGCGGTGTCTCGAGCACCGGCACAGCGGGGCAACTGCGAATGCAGGGCAACCTGGTCTTTCGTCATGCCGTCGAAAAGCTGGCCAAGACCGCCCATGCGGCACTGGACAAAGCCGGGCTAAGCCCCTCCGAGGTGGACTGGCTGGTCCCGCATCAGGCAAATCTGCGGATCATCTCGGCCACGGCGCAGAAGATGGGCCTGCCGATGGAGAAAGTCATTCTGACCGTCGCCGATCACGGCAATACCTCGGCGGCCTCGATCCCGTTGGCGCTTTCAGTTGCCGATGGTCAGGGCCGGTTCAAGCCGGGCGATATCCTTGTGACCGAAGCCATCGGCGGCGGATTGAGCTGGGGTTCGACGGTTCTGCGCTGGTAGACCCGAAGGGGCGCTGCTCCCGCCCCTGACGGGGCTTCCCCGGGGTATTTACATGAAGAATAAGGCTCAAGCCATTATTTCAGCTGAGAATCCTTGCTGGCACGACGATTGATTCCGGCTGCGGGGCGGCGGGCCTTGTCGCGGTCGGATTGGCAGGTGACGCAGAGCTGCACACCCAGAATGGCCTCGCGCCGGGCCTGGGGAATCGGCTCATCGCATTCAGCGCAGAATTCGGCAGAGGCGACCACGCCTTCGGGACGGGCGGCGCGCGCCCTTGCGCGGGCGATGGCCTCGGCCGTGCTGATCTCGATCTGCTCGTTCACCGCGTCGTCGCGGGCCCATCCTCCGGCCATGGCCATCTCCTTCCGATCCTTCGAAGATAGGCAAACTCGCCTCATGTTTCAAATCCACGACCCTCTCCTCCTTTCGGTTGACACCCCGCATGGCATTGACGAAGACTGAAACCCGAATACAGGTGCAGAAGGCACCGCTGACCTGTTGGGAGGGTCCATATCTTGCCGATCATTCGGGTGATCGACGGCATCAACGAGGTCGTCGGCCGGATCATATCCGTCGTCGCGATCTTCTTTGCGGCCATCATAATCTATGACGTCTTCATGCGGAATTTCTATGGCGAACCGACCCGGTGGGCCTTTGATCTGACGAAGCAGCTTTATGGCTTTTATTTCATCATGCTGGGCGGTTACGCCCTGCGTCATCAGGCGCATGTGCGGGTCGATCTCGTCACCGCCCGGCTTGGGCGCAATGCGCGCCGGTGGGTCGAGGCGGCCGGATACGTGATCTTCTTCTTCCCGTTTGCATGGGTCTTTGCCCGCCGCAGTTGGGATTTCGCCATGACGTCATATGCGCAGGGCGAGGTGACCTATGGGGCGGTGCAATTGCCGGTCTATCCGTTGAAGATCGCGATGTTCGTGGCTGCCGTTCTGCTCTTGCTCCAGGGCATCAGCGAATTCCTGAAGCTGGTGCTGAACAAGGCCGACCACCTGGAAAGCATGGAGCCGCTGGATGTCCGGTGAAACGATTGCGCTGATCATGTCGGGCCTGCTTCTGCTCGGCCTGTTCATGGGGCATCCGCTGGCCCTCGTTCTGGGCGGAACCGCCGTGCTTGGCGCGCTGATCGCCGGAAAACCGATGGTGCTGGGCATCGTCATCAACCGGATCTTCGGCGATGTGCTGGACAATTACGTCCTGATCGCCATTCCGCTTTTCGTGCTGATGGCCCGTTTCCTGTCCGACAGCGGCGTGACCGACAAGATGTTCGAGGCATTGCGCCACCTGATGGCACGGGTGACCGGCGGGCTGGGCCTCGCGGTGGTGTTCATCTCTATCCTGCTGGCGGCGACGACCGGCATCATCGGCGCCTCGATCACGGTGATGGGCATGATGGCGCTGCGCCCGATGCTGCAATATGGCTATGACCGCAAGCTGGCAACGGGACTTATCGCGGCCTCGGGCTGTCTGGGCATCCTGATCCCGCCCTCGATCATGCTGATCCTGATGTCCTCCTATGCGCCGGGACT
Source organism: Paracoccus saliphilus (assembly GCF_028553805.1). Lineage (NCBI taxonomy): Bacteria > Pseudomonadati > Pseudomonadota > Alphaproteobacteria > Rhodobacterales > Paracoccaceae > Paracoccus > Paracoccus saliphilus. The sequence continues at coordinate 2,614,154 of NZ_CP067140.1, forward strand.
GTCGGTAGGACAGCTTTTTGCGGGCGCGATGGTCCCCGGCATGGTGCTGGGCTTTCTCTATGCCGTCTATGTCGCCATCATTGCCCGGATCAAACCGGAATGGGCTCCGGCGATTGCCGAGTCGGAACAGATCAGCCGTGGCGCCATGTGGCGGATGCTCATCGTCGAGGCGGTGCCGCCGCTCCTGCTGATCCTCGGGATTCTGGGCTCGCTTTTGGCCGGGATCGCCACCGCGACCGAGGCCAGCGCCATCGGCACCCTATGCGCACTGGCGATCGTGATCCTGCGCGGGCGTTTCGAATGGAAGACCTTCTATTCGGCACTACTGGAAACCGGGCGGACCTCGGCCATGATCCTGTTCATCGTGGTCGGCGCGACTGCATTCACCGGGGTATTCAACATCACCGGCGGGTTGCGCGCCAGCCAGGACGTGATTCGCGGCTTCGCAAGCGATCCCTACATGCTGGTCGCGGTCATGCTGATCGCGGTGTTCATCCTCGGCATGTTCCTCGACTGGACGGGGATCGTCCTGCTGTCCTTCCCGATCTTCCTGCCGCTGGTCAATGAAATGGGCGTCGATCCACTGTGGTTCGTGGTGCTGATGGCTGTGGTGCTGCAAACCAGCTTCCTGTCGCCGCCATTCGGATATGCCTTGTTCTACATGCGGGCCATTGCTCCGCCCGAGGTGACGATCGGAGATATCATCAAGGGCGTACTGCCTTTCATCGGCCTGATCATCATGATCTGCGCCATGATCATCATATTCCCGGGAATGGTAACCTGGCTGCCGACCAGCCTGTATGGCGGCTGATTCCCGAGACAATCAACCAGGATCAACAAGGAGGTAACGATGTTAAAGCGATTGATGACAACTGCCGCGCTCACGCTGGCAGGTGCCGCGCCGGCCATGGCGGAGAACTGGACGATGACCACCACCTGGCCGTCCAGCCTGGAACTGATCGAAATCGACAAGCACTGGGTCGAACTGGTCAATCAACTGGTCGATGACGACAAGCTGACGATCGAATTCTACGACGGCGGCAGCCTGGTTCCCGCGGGCGAGGTCTTTGGTGCAGTCGAATCGGGCACAGTGCAGGCCGGCGCCGATTGGCCGGGCTATTGGGCCGGGCGCGACAGCGCTTTCTCGCCCCTGTCCACGACGGCGAGCCTGTTCAATGCCGTGGATTACGTGAACTGGATCCAGGAATGGGGCGGTGCCGATCTCTATAACGAGGTCTATGGCAAATTCGGCATGGTTTACCTGCCCTACGGTGTGACCAATAACGAATCGGGTTTCCGCACCGTCGACAAGCCGGTGAAGACCATCGAGGATCTGAACGGGCTGCGCCTGCGCCTCTCAGGGCTGGAACAGGGCAAGCTGCTTGAAAAGCTGGGCGGCAACCAGGTCAGCATGGCCGGCGGAGAGATCTACCAGTCGCTCGAACGCGGCGTGATCGATGGCGCCGAGTTCTCGACCCCGAATGTCGATTTCTCGGGCGGCTTCCAGCAGGTGACGAAATACTGGTCGACACCGGGCTGGCACCAGTCCTCATCGGTCTTTGGAGTCATGATCAACAAGAGCGCATGGGATGCCCTAGACGAAGACACCCAGAACAAGCTGCAGATCGCGGCGGATGCCAACCTGCTGTGGAGCCTGGCCTTTACCGAAAAGCGCGCGACCGAGGCATTTGCCCAGTTCAAGGAAGCCGGGACCGAAATCAACCGGCTGGATGATGCCGCGCTCGAACAGATCCAGAAGATGGCGAATGAAACCATCGAAGAGGTTGCCTGCGAAAACCCGCTCTCGGCCAAGGTCTATGCCAGCCAGATCAGTTATCTGCAGGATTATGCAAGCTGGCGCGACGCCTCCGCCCCGTTCAACCTCGGCCGCACGCCGCAAGGCCCCGATCTGGCCAAGATCGAGGAATGTGCGCAGTAATTCGCGCAAATCAATGCGACAAGTCACGGGCGGGGAACGATTTCTCCGCCCATTGCATTGACAGGTCAGACAAAGCAAACCATCCTGATGCCATAAAAGAGGGAAGATCATGGGCGACAAAACGCTGACTCGGATGGATCTGGCCGAAGCGGTTTTCAGGGACGTTGGACTATCACGACACGAATCCGCTCAGCTGGTCGAATCGGTGCTTGACCATATCTCCGACGCACTCGTGCGCGGTGAACAGGTAAAGATTTCATCTTTCGGCACATTCAGCATCCGCGACAAGAATGAACGGATCGGTCGGAATCCGAAGACGGGCGAGGAAGTCCCTATTACCCCGCGCAGGGTTCTGTCCTTCCGGCCTTCGCATCTGATGAAGGATCGCGTTTCTGCTGGCAACAAGAGCTGAGGATGGCTACTGACAGATGAAGAAGCGGGCGGATGCATTTCGGTCCATTGGCGAGGTTGCCAAGATGATTGGGGTTGCCCCGCATGTGCTGCGCTATTGGGAAACGCAATTCTCTCAACTGAAGCCGATGAAACGTCCGGATGGCCGGCGCTACTACCGGCCAGAGGATGTGCAGCTTGCCGCGGGGCTGTGCGAAATTTTGCGGGAAGAAGGCCTCACGATCCGTGGTGCGAAGAAAGTTCTGGCCCGCGACCGCGGTGAAAGCCTCCGCGCTCGCGGAATGATCCGCTTGGGTGATGCTCCGCAGACCGGAACGGCACCCGACATCATCGCCGCTCCGGCCACCGATACGTCAGATTCCGCCCTCCCACAGCCAGATCGGCTTGCCAATGAGGAGCCGCGAAAAATGGCCAATCAGCGACCAAAAGCCCGCCCGCGCAAGCAAAAACCTGATGGCGCAGCCCAGGCCCTGCCCCTCTTTCCAGATCTCGTGGCAGCTTCCAACGATAGGGACGGCATCTGGCTGAGCCGTCTGGTCAACACAGCGTCCCGGTTGCGCCATGCAGATCGCCTGACTGTTGCGGCATATCGGCAGTGCAAGCAGCTTCGCGATGCCATCACGCGGCACTACTGACAGCTTTCGCCTGCTTCATGGCGAATTGATGAAAATTTCCCCGCCATGGCCCTTGTGCAGCCCTCTTTCTTCGCTCTATATGGCCCGCGTCGGGCCGTGGCGCAGCCTGGTTAGCGCGTCCGTCTGGGGGACGGAAGGCCGCGAGTTCGAATCTCGCCGGCCCGACCATTTCGAAACCGCCCATCCCTTCATCGGGATGGGCGTTTCCATATCCACCGCAGATCTCGGAGAGAGTCATGAACGGTGTTCTGCCTGACAGCGAAATCCGCAACCTGATCCGTTCGGGCATCATCACGGCCGAACCCGAGATCATTCCCGAGCAGCTTCAACCCGCCAGCCTGGATCTGCGCCTCGGCAATACCGCCTATCGCCTGCGTGCAAGCTTTCTGGCTGGCAAGGGCAGGCGAATCGCCGATCGACTGGCAGATCTGCAGATGCATCAGATGGATCTGACAGGCGGCGCGGTGCTCGAGCGCGGCTGCGTCTATCTGGTTCCGCTGATGGAACGGCTGAACCTTCCCGAAGGCCTGACCGCGGTGGCAAATGCGAAATCATCGACCGGGCGGCTCGACCTCTTGACCCGGCTGGTCAGTGATGACGGCACCGAGTTCGACCGCCTGCCCGAAGGCTATGACGGCCCGCTCTATGCCGAGATCTGCCCGCGCTCCTTCTCGGTTCTCGTCCGTCCCGGCATGCGCCTGAACCAGCTTCGGCTTCGGCGCGGACAGGCGGTGCTGAGCGACGGCGAATTGCGCGAGCTGCACGCGCGCGCACCGCTGATGGGTGGTGGAGAAGCGCTGATCGACCAAGGTCTCGGCTTCTCGGTCGACCTGCGGCCCGAGAGCGGCGACCTGGTCGGCTATCGCGCCCGCCCGCATAGCGGCGTGATCGACCTGGACCGGATCGGTGAATATCCTGCCGCCGAGTTCTGGGACGAATTACACAGTTCCGATGGCCGGCTGATCCTCGATCCCGGTGCTTTCTATATCCTCGTCAGCCGCGAATCGGTGGCGATCCCCGCCGATTACGCCGCCGAAATGGCGCCCTACCTGGCGATGGTCGGAGAATTCCGGGTCCATTACGCGGGCTTCTTCGATCCCGGCTTCGGTATCGGCAGCACCGGTGCAGGCGCCCGCGGCGTGCTCGAGGTCCGCTGTCACGAAGCCCCCTTCGTACTCGAACATGGGCAGGTCGTGGGTCGGCTGGTCTATGAACGCATGGCGACACGGCCCGAACAGCTCTACGGGGCAGGAATCAAGTCGAACTACCAGGGACAGGGCCTGAAGCTGGCCAAGCAGTTCCGCTGAGGCATCGCTCGTTTCATTCTCCCGAGCCGCCCCTTCTTTTTCACGCAAATATCCCGGGGTCCGGGGCAGAGCCCCGGCCATCGCGGGACGCAATCGACCTATAGCGGCCCCGTCTGCCACAACCTGACCTTCAGCCCGCCATGCGCGACGATCGGCCCGGGCGGTTGCCAGGCCAGCCCGGTCGCCTTGGCCAGACCGGCATCACTGGTGACGATGCCGACACGCCAGCCCTTGAACCGCTCGCGAAAAACCTCGCCCATCGCCGCGTGAAGGCCATAAAGCGGCCCCTTGTTTCCGATACGCGCTCCATAGGGCGGATTGACGATGACGATTCCCGGCGCGCAATCCGGTGGTTCCAGATCGCTGATCGGACACCGCATGAAATGCGTGAAGCCCGTCACCCCTGCCCGCTCGGCATTGGCGAGGCTCATCCGCACCGCACCAGCATCCCGGTCGCTCCCGAAGAATTGCGGGATTGGCGATTGCGGCGTGACGGCCCTGCGCATCGCGTCCCAAGTTTCCGGCTCGAAACTCGCGAGCTGCTCGAATGCGAATCCGCGCGAACGTCCCGGCGCCAGACCAGCCGCGATTTCCGCCGCTTCGATAACAAAAGTCCCCGAGCCGCACATCGGGTCCAGCACCGGCTGATTGCCGTCATAGCCCATCTCGCGCAGCAACATCGCGGCCATGGTCTCGCGCATCGGGGCCTTTGCGACAGCCTCCTTGTGGCCGCGCTTGTGCAGCGATTCGCCTGTCGTATCGAGGCTGATCGTGACGAGGTCATCCTCGATCCTCACCTTGACGACCATCGCGGCATCGGGCGTGATCTCGGCACCCAATTCTTCGCGCAAGGCGCGCTCGATGCGCTGCTTCGCAGCCCCCGCATGATAGATGCGCGATGCACGACAGGTCGCCTCGACCCTGAGCGGATGTTCGGGACGTAACACCTCACCCCATGGAAACTTGCGCGCGCGCTTGTCCAGTTGCGCCAGATGCAGGGCGCGAAAGCTGCCGATGCGCGCCAGAACCCTGGTCGCACCCCGCAGCATCAGGTTTGCCCGCCACACATCCCGCCAGTTTCCACGGATGGTCAACCCGCCGGGCTGAGCCTCGGGCTTCCAGCCCAATGCACGCAACTCGGCCGCCAGCGGCGCTTCAAGCCCCGGTGTGGCGACCAGGAATATATCGAAAAGTTCATCACTCATCGCACAGACCTATCCCGGCCCGCGCGGATTGGCGAGTGGTTCAGCGCCCGATCCGGCGAAGTAACCTGGCCGCCTGTTTCGTCCGCTTCTTGTTGAAACCGGCGCCTTTGCCCCGACCCGCTTTCCCGGAAGTCCTCTTACCGGATTTCGACACCGCGCCGATACCCTTGTTGATACCCCAGTTCATCAGGCGGCGTGTCACCAGGCGGGTAAACATATTGATCAGCATGTTCGCGTTCATCTGGGCCCCTACAGCGTTCTGGCAAAATACCGGGCGCAATGCCGGCACCCGCCCTTGCTGGAAATACTCTCAGTCATCCTCGAACAAATCCTCTGCCGGATCGTTGTTCCCAATGTCGTCATCCTCGTCGCATTCGACAAGGGGAACACCCATCACATCTCCTGGTGGGCGGGATTCCAACAGTCCCGCCGCCCGCAATTCCGACAAGCCCGGCAAATCACGGGCGGATTCCAGCCCGAAATGATCCAGGAAAGCCTCGGTCACGACAAAGGTCGCCGGTCGCCCCGGAGTCATCCGTCGGCGGCCCATCCGCACCCATTCCATCTCGATCAATTGATCCAGCGTGCCGCGGCTGACCGTCACCCCGCGGATTTCCTCGATCTCGGCACGGGTGACGGGCTGGTGATAGGCGATGATTGCCAGCGTTTCGATGGCAGCGCGGGACATCTTGCGCTGCTCTATCGTTTCCGCCTGCATCAGGAAACTCAGGTCGGCTGCTGTGCGAAACGCATAACCGTCGCCGATCCGCTCCAGCGTGACCCCCCGCCCCTCATAGCGGCGGCGCAACCCCGCGACAGCCTCAGCGGGATCGCAGCCCACCGGCAAGCGATCGGCCAGTTCGCGGATGTTGACAGGCGATGCGGCAGCGAACAGCACCGCCTCGACCATCCGCTCCTGCTGCTCCATCGGCGGAGGCGGGAAGTCGGGCGAATTGGCGGCCTCGGTGGTCAGCGGCTCATTGGGGTCGTCTTCGGTCAAATCGGTCACGTCGGCCTGCGTCGAATGGTGATGGTGGAAAACGGATCGTCCTGCCGTATCTCCAGCTTGCCCTCCCTGGCAAGCTCCAGTGAGGCGGCGAAGGTCGCGGCAGTGGCCGAGCGGCGGCGTGCGCCCTGTCCCTCCCAGCCATCGGGTAGGAAATCCGACAGATCGGTCCAATCCCCCGCAAAGCCGATCATCCGGCGGATGCGTTCCAAGGCCTGTTCCATGGTAAAGACGTCCTGCCGGTCGAAAGCATAGGGGCGGAACTCGTCGCGCGTCTTGAGCCGCGCATAGGCGCGCATCAGGTCGATCAGCCCGGCCTGCCATTCGGTCCGCCGCTTGCGGGTCACCGTTTCGGGTGCGCCACGCTGAAAGCGGCTGATGCCCAACCGGTCGCGCCCCATCAGCCGGGCCGCCGATTGCCGCATCGCGTCCAGCCGTTCCAGCTGAAAGGCCAGATGCGCGGCCATGTCCTCGGCACTCGGCCCCTCTGCCTCGGGATCGGGCGGCAGCAGCAGGCGCGATTTCAGGAAGGCGAGCCAAGCCGCCATGACCAGGTAATCGGCGGCCAGTTCGATCCGCAGGGCGCGAGCTTGCTCGACAAAGGTCAGGTATTGCTCGGCCAGATGCAGGACCGAGATTTTCATCAGATCGACCTTCTGCGTCCGGGCCAGCGTCAGCAGCAGGTCAAGCGGCCCCTCGTAGCCATCGACATCGACGATCAGTGCCTCTTCGGCGCGGCGTTCGGCAACAGTTTCGGCATCGAAGGAAGCCACGAGCGGCCCGTCCGGTACGGGCTTCAGATAGGGCACGTTTTTGACAGGCTTGGCCATCTCAGCCCCCGCTAGCGGTCAGGCTGACAGAGTCCGCCCTTGACGGCACGGAGTCAAGCGGCGCCACTATCGGGCAGCATCGCGCGATACTCGGCCATCAGCGCATCCAGATCGGCGGGCTCGGGCGGGCGGCGCATGGCCAGCGCGGCATCGGCACGGCGCTGCGCGTCAGGGGACATGCTTCCGGCGGCCGCGACAACGGGCTCCATCGTGCCGATATCACCATTGCAATGCAGCACCAGGTCGCAGCCTGCCGCGATCGAGGCGGCGGCGCGCTCCGGCTCGGTTCCCGATAGGGCGTTCATGCCGATATCATCCGTCACCAGCAACCCATCGAACGCGATCTTGTTGCGGATGATGGCAACCATGCGGGCCGAGGAGGTCGCCGGGGCGTCATCCAGGGCGGCAAAGCGGATATGCCCGGTCATGCCCATCGGCAAATCGTTTAGCGCCCGGAACGGGGCGAAATCCAGCGCGTCGAGCTCATCCTCGCCAACGGATACCATCGGCAGGTCATGATGGCTGTCGGCCACGGCCCGGCCATGGCCAGGCATGTGTTTCATGATCGGCAGAACCCCTGCCGCCAGCAATCCATCGGCTGCGGCCCGCCCCAGTTCGGCGACCCGGGCAGGATCGGTGCCGAAACAGCGGTTGCGCAGGAATGGATGCGTGTCGGCCTGTGCCACGTCCAGCGTCGGCGCGCAATCGGAATCGATCCCCGCGTCGCGCAGTTCGGCCCCGATCAACCGATAGCGGAGCCACATCGCCCTTGCGCCCGCCTCGGCCTGATCCAGCGGAGCGGGCCATTCGCGCCAATGCGGGGCACGCAGACGTTGCACCCGCCCGCCTTCCTGATCGACGGTCACGATGGCGTCACGGCCCACCGCATCGCGCAGATCGCCTGTCAGGCGGCGAAGCTGCTCGGGGTTTTCGACATTGCGGGCGAAAAGGATAAAGCCCCATGGATCGGCCGAACGAAAGAAATCACGCTCGGCCGGGGCAAGGCGGGTCCCGGCGATTCCGCCGAGGATCGTGGCGCTGCAATTCACTGGGAAGCGAGGGCGATACAGTCGGTACCGCCGGCCTTCATCGCGGCACAGAAGCTCTGGGCGTCCGAACCGCTGTCAAAGCCCGCCACCCGCAGCCGCCAGAAGGTCCGGCCATTCGACTTGTGCTGCTGGATCAACTGACCCTTGCCAGAAAAGAGAGAACCAAATTTCCCCGAAAGGCGGTTCCATTCGCTTTCCGCGACGGCATTGCTGTCGAACGCGCCGATCTGAACCACGGGGCCGCCCGAAGAGGCGACCTTCACCGGTTCCGGTGTAGCCTCCTGAGCCGCCGAAGCGGCATCGGCGGGACGCGCGGCGGGCGCCTCGGCGGCAGCGGTGGCCGCAACAGGTTCGCTTGCGGCGCTCTCACTGGCCGCCGGCGTCGGGGCCGCGACGGATGCCGTACGTGGCCGACGCGCGGGTCGGGTCGAACTTGCCAAGGCGCCGGAATCGGTGACCTTCTGTGCCTCTGCCAGCGCAGCGGTGATTGCGGCAGCCTGCGCGGGCACACCGTTCTCATCCGTCACGACCTCGTTGACCGGGCCTTCGCTGGCCGGTGCATCGACGATTTCGGCACTCGCGACTGCGCTTTCAGCGGCGGCGTGCTCGGCCGCGGCCGCGGCTTCCGCCTCGGTCTGCGCCTGCCTCTCGCTATCGGAAAGCGGCGCGACCGGCTCGCCAGCGAAGCTGAGCGGAACGTCGGATTGCTGTGACGGCTCGCGGGCGGTCAAGCCGAACTCGCCCATCGCCACGTCATCGTCGGTCAATCCGGCGACGGCGGGGGCAATTGCCACCTGGTCGATCGGGGCTGGATCGGCACCCTCGGCGACATCGTTCACCGCGTAACCGGTATAGCTAGTCAGCTCCCCGCCCGGATCCTCGGGCGTGGTGCGGGCCTCGCCCTGAAGCGCATGAATGACCGGCACACCCGAGACATCGCGAGATACCAGTTGCCACCCCCAGACCATCAGCCCAATCATCAGGGCGACCGAAGCCAGCGCCCCCAGATAATGGGTCAGCCTTGCGAGACGTGTCGTGAGACTTTCGGCCCCCTCGGGATCCGCCGCAAACCGAACATCGTCCGGATGGGCAGACTCATCGTCCCAACCGCCTTGATCATACGAGAATTCGCGCCGCACCTTGTGCCGCGAGAAAACATATCCGCCTTCGCGGAAGTCCATCACTGCCATAGCCTGCCTGCCTGCCGGTTGACCCGGCTTAACCGTTAACTGCTCATTTCACACCGTCAGGGGCACCTTGTGAATCAGCGCATTTCCTCTGCCGGAGTGACACCCAAGATAGCGAACCCGCATGAAATGACAACGCCAACAGCCCGGACAAGAGCGATTTTTGCCTGCGATGTGTCGAAATCGCCATCCTGTATAAAGCGCAGGCTGGTATCGTCATTGCCGCGATTCCACAGCGAATGCAGGTCCGAGGCGAGTTCGTAAAGGAAAAATGCGACGCGATGCGGCTCATGCGCGCGGGCGGCATGCTCTACAATGCGTGGCCATTCGGCAACTTTTTTGGCCAAGTCAAGCTCGGCGGGATGCGATATACGCGAAAGATCGGCAGCCAGCAGCGCCTCGTCAGAGACATCGATCCCCGCTTCCCGCGCCCGCCGAAGCACCGAATGAACCCGCGCGCTGGCATATTGCACATACCAGACGGGATTGTCCTTGGACTGCTCCAGCACCTTGGCAAAATCGAAATCCAAGGCTGCGTCGTTCTTGCGCGTCAACATGATGAAGCGGGTCACATCGGCCCCCGCCTCTTCGACCACGTCACGCAGGGTGACGAAAGTTCCGGCGCGCTTGGACATCTTGAACGGCTCGCCGTTCTTGAACAGTTTGACCAGCTGGATCAGCTTGATGTCCAGCGGCACGCGACCGTTGGACAATGCCTTCACCGCCGCGTTCATCCGCTTCACATAGCCGCCGTGATCGGCGCCGAACACATCGATCAACTGGTCGAAACCGCGATCGATCTTGTCCCAGTGATAGGCGATATCTGGGGCGAAATAGGTCCAAGCCCCATCCGATTTCTGGATCGGCCGGTCCACATCGTCGCCATGCGCCGTCGAGCGGAACAGCGTCTGCTCACGTGCCTCCCAATCCTCGGGCAACTTGCCCTTGGGCGGCTCCAGCGTACCGCGATAGATCAGCCCGGCACTCTTCAGCCGGTCGATCGCCGCCTCTATCCTGCCGGTGCCGTAAAGCGCCTTCTCGCTGGAATAGACATCCATCCGCACGCCGAGCGCCGCCAGATCCGCACGGATCATCTCCATCATCGCGTCGGTGGCGAAATCGCGGATCTCTGCCAACCATTCCGATTCCGGCCTGTCGAGCAGGCTGTCGCCATATTTCGCCTTGAGCGTCTCTCCGACCGGGATCAGGTAATCGCCGGGATAAAGCCCCTCGCTGATCTCGGGCTCCAGCCCGTTGGCCTCGCGGTAACGCTCATAGGCCGACCGCGCCAGCACATCGACCTGCGAGCCGCCATCATTGACGTAATATTCGCGGGTCACGTCATGGCCCGAGAAATCCAGCAGATTGGCCAGTGTATCACCGAACACCGCCCCCCGGACATGGCCGACATGCATCGGCCCGGTGGGATTGGCGCTGACGAATTCGACATTGACCTTGGCGCCCTGCCCGACCAGCGAGCGCCCGAAATCCTGTCCGCCACGGATCGCATTGCGCAGCATCTCCTGCCAGACATCCGGGGCAAGACGCAGGTTCAGAAAGCCCGGTCCCGCCACCTCGGTGCTCGAAATGCGCGGATCGGTCAGCCTCGCGGCAAGTTTCTCGGCAATGTCGCGCGGCTTCATCCCGGCCGGCTTGGCCAGCACCATGGCGGCATTGGTCGCCATATCGCCATGCGCCGGATCGCGTGGAGGCTCGACGGCCACATTCGCGTAATCCAGGCCAGCGGGCAATTCCCCCGCCTGTGCCATCTGCTCCAGCGCCGCGACGACCACGCCGCGAAGATCGGTGAAAAGGTTCATTTTCGGCTTCCTGACTGATCAGCGCGGGTTAACGCCTGTGACCGGGGGAGGTCAACCATGCAGCACCGGATCGCGTCCCGCAACGGCAGGGGAATTTCGCGTCCCGTCGCCGGGTGGTTCTCGAACCAGTGGCGCACCACCCGACGCCCCCCTGCAGGATATTTGCATGAAGAAGAAGCGGTATTTCCCACAGCGTTTCAAGCCATTCTGGGACGCAAGACCGATATCCGTCTTGCCGGGAACGCGTTTATTCGCCGGGCTTTCTCACTCCTCCACCGTCACGCTGCCATTGCCTTCGCCGCGCTTGACGGCCTCGGCTTCGGCCTTTGCCTTTTCCTTCGTCTCCTCCCGCGCCTCGTTCTCGCGGGCGATCTGCTCGGCGGCCTCGGGGGGCAATAGCGAGATAATGCGCGCGTCAGGGCGGTCCACCAGATCGTCGTCGCTCTCGACGAACCATAATTGCCGGTTCGAGACCACGGCCAGCGGGATGGCGGTCTCGCGGGCCCGCCGCCAGTCCTCGAGACGATATTCCTCGGTCAGGCGCGTGGTGCGGAAACTCCAGCCCTTGGCCAGCAATTCCAGGTATTCCGCCAATGTGCGGTTGCCATTGACCGCCTTCCCGCCAAGCTGGCTAGGCAGGGCATGGCGGGCGCGCTCTTCCTTGTGGCGGGCAAGCTGCCAGATCGACTCGCGGCCGAATTCCGGGCCCAGATCGGTGGCGACCAGCGTGTTATAGGCGTCGTTGTCCGAGGCCGCGAGAATGCCGCCAAAGGCGATGAATTCGACATTATGCTCGGCTGCCTCGCCCAGGATATCGCCGTAGAAGACTGGTAACCCGGCGACACGGGCGCTGCGCAGGTGATCGCGGTTCGGATCGGTGATCAGCACATCGACCTCGGCCTTTTCCAGCGCAGCCGCCAGCCCGGTCGCGAATTGCGAGCCGCCGACGATCAGCAATCCCGGTTTATCGCCCGAGGACAGGTCCAGCCGCCTTGCGAATGGCGCCAGCGTGAAACCATGCAGGACCACCGTGGTCAGGACCAGCACGAAAGCCAGCGGAGCGATCAGCGCGCCATCGGCGATACCCTCGGCCACCAGCCTCTCGGCGAAAACGCCCGAGACGGCGACCAGCACTACCCCGCGCGGGCCGGTAAAGGCGATCAACATCCGCTCCTTCATCGGCAGGTTGGTCCCGATCAGCGAGGCCAGCACCGTCAGCGGGCGCGCCACCAGCACGACCAGCGCCACGAACAGTCCCGCCCGCCACCAGTTCAGTTGCGCCAGCGTCTCGAACTGGATCCCCGCCCCCATCAGGATGAATACGCCCGAGACCAGCAGGATCGTCGCATGTTCCTTGAAGCGGTAAAGCTCGTGATAGCTGGGCAGATCGGCATTGGCGATCATCAGCCCCATCACCGTCACGGCCAGCAGGCCGCTTTCATGCAGCAAGCTGTCGGAGGAGGCGAAAACCGCCAGCACCACGACGAACAACAGCGGCACCTTCATGTATTCCGGCACCCAGCCCCGGCGGAACGCCTGCACCACCGCGTATCCGGCCAGCCCACCTATCAGCACTGCAAAGCCGATACCGACGACCAACTGTCCCAAGGCTGCGCCCCATGCGAGGCCGGTATTGCGGATCAGCACGATCTCGAGCGCCAGCACCGCGACCAGCGCACCGATCGGATCGTTGACGATGCCCTCCCATTGCAGCACCTGCGCCGGGCGCGATGTCAGCTTGGCCTGCCGCAGCAGGGGGGCGATGACGGTCGGGCCAGTGACGATCATGATTCCGCCGAAGACGATGGCGGCCTCCCATCCCGATCCGGCGCCGAAGACCAGCGCCAGCGACGAGGTGATCCAGCCGAGCGGGGCACCGATATAGACCAGCCGCCGCACGGCAGGACGCGCATCGGCCAGCTTCTTGAAACTGAGCGTCAGCCCGCCCTCGAACAGGATGACTGCCACGGCCAGCGCGATCATCGGCTGGATGATCGTGCCCAGGTCACGGGCCGGAACGAAAACTCCGGTCACCGGGCCGAGCATCAGCCCCGCGCCCAGCATCAGCACGATTGCCGGAAGCCTGAAGCGCCATGCGAGCCATTGCGCCGCCACGCCCGCGACGCCGACCACGGCGAATGCCTGTACCGGGCTGATCCCGCCGGTCAATTCGGTTGCCATCACTGTCCCTTTACGACTGTCTTCCCGCGAAACCTGCATCGCCACAGCCGATTGCGCAAGCATGAGTATGGGCCGCGCAATTGTCCTCAAAGATTGACGTTGCAGCCGGTTTAGTCTAGCGAGTGCCTGCCCGCATCCGGCGGGCCGACCGAAGGGGCGTGCGGATATGCGTCCCATGACAGCCGCGAAGCGCTATCCGGGCGCACGGCATGGAACGCATCGCGCGACATTCGCGCGACATCTTGAGAAAGTCCCCGATGACGAAATTCTCCGACCTGAAGCTTGACCCCAAGGTTTTGAAAGCGATTACCGAGGCGGGATACGAAAACCCGACTCCCATTCAGGCCGGGGCGATTCCGCCGGCCCTGGAGGGGCGCGACGTGCTGGGGATCGCCCAGACCGGCACCGGCAAGACCGCCAGCTTCACCCTGCCGATGATCACGATGCTGGGTCGTGGGCGCGCGCGGGCGCGTATGCCGCGCAGCCTCGTGCTCTGCCCGACGCGGGAACTCGCCGCGCAGGTGGCCGAGAATTTCGATATCTACGCCAAACATACGCGGCTGACCAAGGCGCTGCTGATCGGCGGCGTCTCCTTCGGCGAGCAGGACAAGCTGATCGACCGCGGCGTCGATGTACTGATCGCCACGCCCGGCCGCCTGCTGGACCATTTCGAGCGCGGCAAGCTGCTGTTGACCGGCGTGCAGATCATGGTCGTGGACGAGGCCGACCGGATGCTCGACATGGGTTTCATCCCCGATATCGAGCGGATCTTCCAGCTGACGCCCTTCACCCGCCAGACACTGTTCTTCAGCGCCACGATGGCGCCCGAGATCGAACGGATCACCAACACCTTCCTGCATGCCCCCGAGCGGATCGAGGTCGCACGCCAGGCCACCGCCAGCGAGACCATCACGCAGCGGCTGGTCGAGATCGCTCCCGCCCGCCGGGACCAGGCGGTCAAGCAAAAGCGCGAACTCCTGCGCGCGCTGATCGATGCCGAAGGCGAAGCGCTGACCAATGCGATCATTTTCTGCAACCGCAAGACGGATGTGGATATCGTCGCAAAATCGCTGAAGAAATACGGCTATGATGCCGCGCCGATCCATGGCGACCTGGATCAGAGCCACCGGACCCGGACGCTGGATGGTTTCCGGGACGGCAGCCTGAAACTGCTGGTCGCCTCGGATGTCGCCGCGCGGGGGCTCGATATCCCCGCTGTCAGCCATGTCATCAATTTCGATCTGCCCAGCCATGCCGAGGATTACATCCACCGTATCGGCCGCACCGGCCGGGCGGGCCGCAAGGGCACCGCGATCAGCATCGGCACCTCGGCGGATGACAAATATCTGTCGGCCATCGAAACGCTGGTCAAGCAAAGTCTGCCGCGTGTATCGCTCCCGGAAGGTTTCTCCCCTTCCGAAGAGTCGCGTTCCGCACCCCGCGAAGACCGCAAGGACAGCCGCGGCAGCACGCGCCGTCGTGGTAGCCGCCGTGACGATGAACGCTCGCAAGATAGGGACCGCCCGCAGGACCGGGACCGCCAGCAGGACAAGCCGGACACCCGCTCGTCAGGCGACCGCCGCACTCCCGCCGAAGCCGAGGCGCCGAAACCCGAGCGCGGCAACCAACGGCGCGACGACCGCCGCCGTGGACGCGGCGAGGATCGTGGTCCGGCAGTGGTCGGCATGGGCAACCATGTCCCCGAATTCATGCTGGTCAGCCTGCGCTCGGCCACCGACAGCGCAGCGGTAGACCGTGACGACGCGCCCGAAGCGGCGGATCAGCAAGTAGCGGAAAAACCGGCGGAGGCGCCCGCGAAGCCAAAGCGCACACGTCGCAAATCCTCGAAATCGACCGATCAGGCGAAGACGGAGCAGAAAGCCGAGGACGCGCCGGTGCCTCAGGAAACGGCAACCGGGGAAACGGCTTCCAAGGAGGCCACGGTAGAGGATCAGGCGGCACAAGACGCCGTGGAATCCGCCCCCGCGAAACCCAAGCGCACGCGCCGCAAGAAATCCGAGGCGACGGAAACCGCCGACGCGCCCGAAGCTGCCAAGGCCTCCGAAACCGCCCCCGCTGCCGAAGAACCCAAGCCGCGCAAGACCCGCTCGCGCAGCAGCAGCAAGGCCAAGACCGAGGAAAAACCGGCGGAAACCGGCGAAGAGGCGCCGAAACCCAAGCGCAGCACGCGCCGCAAGAAAGCGGACGACGCCCCGGAAGCCGAGGCCGACAGCAAGGCGGAAACCGCCGCGCCCAAGCTCAAGACGACGCGCAGCCGGCGCAAGAAGACCGACGAGCCTGCGACTGACAGCGGCAGCGATCCGCAGCCGGTGCCGTCCGAGACCGCCGACAGTTCCGACTCGTGATCCGGTATGTCCGCGATCCGTCGCGCCCATAGGCTTCCACAGGCGGACACGCATCGGCGCCGCTCCCTGATCCATCTTTTGCCCGACCTGCTATTGGGGGCGTTGGCCGCACTCGGCCTCGCCCCTTTCGGCATCTGGGGGGCCACGCTGGTGGCGCTCGCCCTGCTGATCTGGCGTATCGCCCGCGCGGGCACGGCGGGGGCCAGCTTCCGGCACGCGCTTGCGGGCGGGGTCGGCTGGTTCGCCCTCGCCCTTGTCTGGATCGTCGAGCCATTCCTGGTCGAGCCCGAGATCTATGGCTGGATGGCGCCATTCGCGCTGATCCTGATGGCCTTGGGCGGCGCGCTGTTCTGGGCGCTGCCGGTCTGGATCGCATCGCGGCTCTGTCCCGGCCCACATGCGCGGGTGGCGGGGATCGTTGCGGCGCTGATCCTGTCAGATTGGCTTCGCGGCTGGATCTTTACCGGCCTGCCATGGGCGCTGACCGGTCATATCTGGATCGACACGCCGATCGCCCAGACTGCCGCCTGGACCGGCGCCATCGGGCTCAGCGCCCTGACCCTGACTGCCGCCGCCCTGCCTGCCCTGCTCTGGCGCGCGTCTGACAACCGGATCGCCAGTGCCTTGCCGGGGGTGGTGCTTTCAATCCTGCTAGTCGGAACGGGCTGGGCCGCGGGCCTTTCGCGCCATGCCCAGCCCCTGCCCACTGACACCGGGCTGCACCTGCGCATCGTCCAGCCCAATGCCGAGCAGCGCCTGAAATGGGACCCGGAATGGTCGGGCGTGTTCTTCCAGCGCCTTCTCGACCTGTCCGCCGAACCCGGCTCCCGCGACCTGGTCATCTGGCCGGAAACGGCGGTGAATTTCCTTCTGAACGACGCGGGCGATATCCTGCCCGCCATGTCGCGGGCCGCCGATGCGCCCTTGGTCATGGGCATCCAACGGCGCGAGGACAGCCGCTATTACAACAGCCTCGCCGCCATCGCCTCCGGCGGAGAGGTGAACGCAATCTACGACAAGTTCCACCTCGTCCCCTTTGGCGAATATGTCCCCTGGGGAAACGAGCTGGCCCGCCTTGGCATCGGCGCCTTCGCGGCCCAACAAGGCAACGGCTATTCCTCCGGTCCCGGCCCGGAACTCGTGGAGCTGCCCGGCCTGCCCGCCTTCCAACCGCTGATCTGCTATGAAGCGATCTTCCCGCAGCATCTGCGCGGCCTCGACAGCCGCCCCGGATGGCTGTTGCAGATCACCAATGATGGCTGGTTCGGCAGGTTCTCCGGCCCATACCAGCACCTCGCGCAAGCCCGCCTGCGCGCCATCGAGACCGGCCTGCCGCTGATCCGCGCCGCCAATACCGGCGTCAGCGCAGTGATCGACGCGCATGGCGATATCCGCCAGAGTCTGCCCCTGGGTGAAGCGGGCAAGATCGACGCGGAACTTCCCGGCGCTCTGCCTCCGACACTGTGGCTGAGCTGGGGCCCGGCGCCGGTCGTGTTGCTGGCACTGGTCATCCTGCTTGCCGCCGCCA
The DNA here is from genome assembly GCF_028553805.1 of Paracoccus saliphilus. NCBI lineage: Bacteria > Pseudomonadati > Pseudomonadota > Alphaproteobacteria > Rhodobacterales > Paracoccaceae > Paracoccus > Paracoccus saliphilus. The sequence continues at coordinate 2,631,618 of NZ_CP067140.1, forward strand.
TGTCGGGGCGGCTGTTGCCCGGCAGGATTGGCGGCACAGACCCGAAGTGATAGGCTGTCCCGGCGATCCGAACGGAGGCAGGTCGGTCACGAGAACCCTTTTACCATCTCCCACTCAGGCAAACGCGATCCGTGGAAGGCAAAGCCATGTCCGAAATCATCCTGACGACTTTCGATTGGGTTCCCGAGATGCCGCGCGGATATGTTCGCGACCTGCGCGTGCGTTGGGCGCTGGAAGAAGCCGCCTTGCCCTACCGGGTGGAAACCACGCCCTTTCGCGACAGAAGCGCCGCGCATTTCGCGAAGCAGCCCTTCGGACAAGCCCCGTGGATAACCGATGACGGGATCACGATATTCGAAAGCGGGGCGATCCTGTTGCATCTCGGCGCGAAAAGCGACGCTTTGATGCCGAGTGACCCAAGTGCCCGCAGCAAGGCCACCGAATGGCTGTTCGCCGCGCTCAACTCGGTCGAGATGGCCAGCCTGCCCTGGGCGCTGTTCAAGTTCACCGGTGACACGAGCCAGACACCGGGGCGAGAGCTTCTGGAGAATTTCCTGCAAAGCCGCCTTCAGCACATGGACAGAATCCTGGCCGAGTGTGAATGGCTGGCGGGACCGTTCTCTGTCGCCGATATCCTGATGGCGGATGTGCTGCGCCTTGTCGACCGGTTCGACGGGTTGGCGGAATACCCGGCCTGCCGCGATTACGTTACGCGGGCGACCATGCGCCCGGGCTTTGCCAAGGCGCATGCGGACCAAATGGCACATTTCGCAGCGGCGGACCGGAAGGAAGGCGACGGGTAAGAGGCATCGCGGAAAGCCGCTGCAATCCTTCTGATGCCCCGCAGGCCCTCACATCCGGCCCATCCCTGTCGCACTAACCTTACCACAACCAAGCTTTAACCGTTCATTCACGGATAACTTGGCGTCACCCCAGCAACTTGCGTTGCCCGTGTACGCACTGTGTACAGGCTGTGCACGCCCGGTGCACGGGTTGTGCAGCCGAAAACCTTGCATTTTCTGTGTCAAGCCACTCTCCCGTTGCGCGGTGTCACCGATGCAACGCACGCATCTGTTGCGCCTACGGCCAAGCTCCGGGCAGATTCATACGTCCCGCGATAGCCGGGGGCTGCCTGCCCCCGTCGCCGGCAGGTCTCTCGAACCAGTGGCGCTCCAGCCAGTATCCCCCGGGGACATTTAGAAGAAGAAGAGCGGATTATCGGGCCATGCCAACCCCGGTCGAGCGCTCTAGTCGCGGAAGTTCCGACTGTCCTTGACCTGATCCCAGGCCCAGACAACCTCGGCCAGCCGGTCTTCATCCGAGCGGTCTCCGCCATTCATATCCGGATGCAAGTCTTTCACCAGGGATTTGTATTGCTTACGGATTTCCGGTTTGGTCCAGCTATCCTTGGCCTCCAGGATCTCCAGTGCCTTGCGTTCGGTGGGTGGTAGTTTCCGACTGATCTTCTGCCGCGCCTCGGGCGAGGTGCCGTTCGCGCCCAGGATCTCGAGCGGATCGCTGACGCCGTGGCGCGCCCAAGCCTGTTCCTGCGCGCGCCCGAAGGGCTTGGTTGGCCGTTCCCACACCGTCGCATTATCCAGGAATTGCTGGAATTCCTCTTCGCTCTGGCCCTGGAAATAGTTCCAGTTCTGGTTGTACTCGCGCACATGTTCCTTGCAGAACCAGAAGTAATCATCCAGATTCCTTGGGTTTTTCGGCGCACGATACTGTCCCGGCTCGTTGCATCCCTGCTTTTCGCAGATGCGGGTCGAGGTTTCGAACGCGCCTGACATGCCACGTCGGCCCTTGGCCCGGCGCTTCTTGTCCTTGGCGGCGGAAATGTCGAAACCGAACGGATCGTTTCTGCTCATGGTCTGGGACACCTTTGCGACTCGGAGGCAGCAGTTTAGGCTATTTCACGCGACATGGAAGATCTTGATGGAGAATATGCGGATGATTGCGGATGAAATGCGCGAGAGGTTGGCGGTACTGACCCCGTCCCGGCTGGAGATAATCGACGAAAGCGAGGACCATCGTGGCCATGCCGGGTTTCGCGAGGGCGGACAGAGCCATTTTCGCATCCGCATCGCCAGCCCTTCTTTCAGCGGGTTGAGCAGGCTTCAGCGGCATCGCCTGGTCCACGAAACCCTGGGCGATATCGTGCCGCGAATCCACGCCCTTGCGCTGGAACTCGCGGAAAGCTGAAGCCGTTAGCGCCGTCAGTCTTGCCCCGGTCACAGGCGCCGCGTAGAAGCCGGGCGAACCGATGTAACGAGGTGCGGACCATGAGCATGCGCAAGGATTTCAATGACAGGCTGTTATCACTGGGGCTGGCGCGCGTCAGCGAAGCAGCGGCGCATGCCTCGGCCCGGCTGATCGGCCGTGGGGACGAGAAGGCCGCCGACCAGGCCGCCGTGAACGCCATGCGCGACCAGCTGAACATGCTGGATATCAAGGGCGTTGTCGTCATCGGTGAAGGCGAGCGCGACGAGGCGCCGATGCTGTTCATCGGTGAGGAAGTCGGCACCGGAAACGGTCCCGATGTGGATATCGCGCTTGACCCGCTGGAAGGCACAACGCTGACCGCGAAAGACATGCCGAACGCCTTGACGGTGATTGCCATGGCGCCGCGCGGCACCCTGCTGCATGCGCCGGATGTCTATATGGACAAGCTGGCCATCGGGCCGGGTTATCCGACGGATGTCGTAAGCCTCGACATGAATCCGGCAGAGCGGGTGCGCGCCCTGGCAAAGGCACGCGGCTGCCAGGACAGCGACATCACCGTCTGCATCCTGGAACGTCCCCGGCATGAAGAGATGATCGCCGCGGTCCGCGAAACCGGCGCCGCGATCCGACTGATCACCGATGGCGACGTGGCCGGTGTGATCCATACCGCAGAGGCCGAGATGACCGGGATCGACATGTATATGGGCAGCGGCGGCGCGCCCGAGGGCGTGCTGGCGGCATCGGCATTGAAATGCATGGGCGGCCAGATGTGGGGCCGGCTGATGTTCCGCAATGATGACGAGAAGGGCCGCGCCGCCAAGGCCGGGATCACCGATCTGGACCGGATCTATGCGCGCGACGAGCTGGTGACCGATGACGTCATCTTCGCCGCGACCGGCGTGACCAACGGCTCGATCGTGGCGGGGGTCAAGCGCGAACCGCATTACCTGCAGACCGAAACCATCCTGATGCGGTCCAAGACCGGCTCGGTCCGGCGTATGATCTATCGCAACCCGATCCGGTGACGCGGCAAATGGGGGCACTGCCCCCGTCCCTTCGGGACTCCCCCGGAGGTATTTTGACAAAGAAGAAGGGGCGATGTGGCGTTTCTGGGGATAGAGCAGTCGCTGGCCGGGCGGCGTTGGATCGGCCCCGAAGCCGCATTGGAGCGGCTTGCCGAGGGCTTGGCGCAACAATGCTCCCTGCCCTTACCGGTCGCGCGCGTGCTGGCCGAGCGGGGTGTTGAGGCCGGTGAGGCGGAGGCCTTTCTGACACCTCGCCTGCGCGATCTGTTGCCCGATCCGCTGGTGCTGCGAGACATGGAAACGGCCGCCGAAAGACTGGTTGCCGCCACACTGGTGGGTGAACGCATCGCCATCTTTGCCGATTACGACGTCGATGGCGGAAGCTCGGCAGCGCTGCTTCTGGACTGGCTGCGCCAGCAGGGGCGCGACGCGACGCTGTATATCCCCGACCGGATCGACGAAGGCTATGGGCCAAATGCCCCCGCGATGGCCGAACTGGCCGCCGGGCATGACCTGATCATCTGCGTCGATTGCGGCACCCTAAGCCATGACGCGCTGGCAGCGGCGGATGGCACCGATATCATCGTCCTGGATCACCACCTGGGCGGCGAAACGCTTCCCCCCGCCTTGGCCGTGGTCAATCCCAATCGCGCCGATGAGGATGGCGCCCTGGGACATCTTTGTGCCGCGGGGGTGGTGTTCCTGGCGTTGGTGCAGGCCGGACGCGTGCTGCGCGCTCAGGGGCAGCCCGAGCCGGACCTGATGGCGATGCTGGATCTGGTCGGGCTGGCCACGGTTGCGGATGTCGCGCCGCTTGTCGGGGTGAACCGCGCCTTCGTGCGGCAAGGGCTGGCCGTCATGGCGCGCAGGCAGCGGCCGGGGCTGGTCGCGCTGTCGGATATGGCGCGGCTGGACGGGCCGCCCAACGCCTTTCACCTGGGCTTTCTGCTGGGGCCTCGCATCAATGCCGGAGGCCGCGTCGGGCGCGCCGATCTGGGGGCCTGCTGTCTGTCCTCGCGCGATCCGGTGGAGGCAGCGCGTCTCGCCGAGGAACTGGACGGACTGAACCGCGATCGCCGCGCCATCGAGGCCGCTGTTCGTGACGAGGCGCTGGCACAGGTCGAGGCGCGCGGCGAGACCGCCCTGTCATGGGCGGCGGGAGAAGGCTGGCATCCCGGCGTTGTAGGCATCGTCGCCGCACGGATCAAGGAGGCCACCGACCTGCCATCCGTGGTGATCGGTGTCGAAAGGGGCGTCGGCAAGGGCTCGGCCCGGTCCGTTCCCGGCGTCGATTTGGGCCGGGCGGTCCAGCGGCTTGCGCAAGAGGGGCTGCTGATCAAGGGCGGCGGACACGAGATGGCGGCGGGCCTGACCGTGGCCGAGGACAGTATCGCTCCGGCCATGGCGCGTTTGGCCGAACTGATCGCCCGCGACCTGGCAGCGCGCAGCAATACAAGCGATCTGCGCATCTCGGGACTGCTGGAACCCGCGGGGGCCACGCCGCAACTGTTTCGTCAGCTTGAGGATGCGGGGCCGTTCGGGCAGGCCTCTTCCGCCCCGCGTTTCGCTTTCGCCGATCAGTTGATCGACAGCGCTTCGACCATGGGTGACAATCATCTGCGCCTCCGCTTTCGCAGTCCCGGAGGCCCGGCGCTGGAGGCCGTGGCGTGGGGCGCGATGAATGGCCCGCTCGGCCCGGCGCTGATCGGGGCCAAGGGGCGCCGCTTTCACCTGACTGGCAAGCTGGACCTGTCCACCTGGGGCGGTCGTGAACGCGTGCGCCTGCGTCTCGACGATGCGGCTCCGGCGTGAATCTGCGGCTGGCCAGTGACGGACAGCACCGTTAACCTGCACGCGACATCCAGAAGGAGGCAGAAATGAAACTGACCTGGCTTGGGCATTCCGGCTTTCGTCTTGAAATCGAGAACGCGGTCATCCTGATCGACCCTTGGCTGACCGGCAACCCGCTCTTCCCCGAGGACAAGCGGCAAGAGGCGATCACGGGCGCGACCCATATCCTGCTGACCCATGGTCATGGCGATCATACCGGCGACGCGCTTTCGATTGCCAAGGAACACGACATCCCCATCGCGGGCATCTACGACCTGATCACGCATTGGGGCAATCACCAGGGAATCGACGGGATCGGCTTCAACAAGGGTGGCACGATCGATCTGGGCGGCGCCAAGATAACAATGGTCAATGCCAGCCATTCCAGCTCGCTGGACGGCGCGGACGGGCCGATCTATGCGGGGCACGAGTCGGGTTTCATGATCGCGGGCGAAGGTCACGTCATCTATGTCAGCGGCGACACCGATATCATGGCCGACATGGAGTGGATGGGCGAATTGCACCAGCCCGATATCGGCATCCTCTGCGCGGGCGGGCATTTCACCATGGACATGAAACGCGCCGCTTTCGCCGCGAAAAAATATTTCGATTTCAAGACCGTCATTCCCTGCCATTACAAGACCTTCCCCTTGCTCGAGCAATCCGCCGAAGCATTGAAGACCGGCCTTCCCGGTGTCGAGGTGATCGAGCCCGAGATCCTGAAGGCGATTGAATTGTGAGCGGCTTCCAGAGTTTCGACGATCCTGCAGGCGATGACGATCACCCCGCGCGCCTGTCCGCTTTGCGCGCTCGGATGGCGGCGGAGGGGCTCGACGCCTTCATCGTGCCCCGCGCCGATGCTCATCAGGGCGAATATGTCGCCGATGCGGATGCAAGGCTGGCATGGCTGACCGGGTTCACCGGCAGCGCGGGATTCGCCATCGTTACCGCCGACCAGGCAGGGGTCTTCATCGACGGGCGCTATCGCGTGCAGGTGAAATCGCAGATCGATCTTGCGCATTTTACCCCGGTGCCCTGGCCCGAGACGAAACCCTCGAACTGGTTGCGCGACGCACTGCCCTCTGGCGGCAAGGCGGGTTTCGATCCCTGGTTGCATACCCGCAAGGAAATCGAGGCAATGGCGAAGGGTCTTGCCGAAACCGGGATCGAACTGACAGCCCTCGACGAGAACCCGGTCGATGCCATCTGGTCCGACCGCCCCGCCCCGCCTGTTGGTGCTGCGCGCGCCCATGATGAGGCATTGGCAGGGGAAAGCGCGGCCCTCAAGCGCAAGCGGCTGGCCGAGACGTTGCGCGAAGAAGGCCAGCGCGCAGCCTTCCTGTCTCTGCCCGATTCCATTTCATGGCTTCTGAATATTCGTGGCACGGATGTGCCCAAGAATCCGGTTGTCCAGAGTTTCGCCATCCTGTCCGATACGGGGCATGTTACGCTCTTCGCAGACCCGGAAAAATTCGACAATAAGTTGCGCGCGCAGCTTGGTAACGAGGTCACGATCCTTCCGCCGCAAGATCTCGCGGCCGCGCTGCGGGATCTGGACGGCCCGGTGCGCATCGATCCGGCCACGGCCCCCGAGGCGGGTTTTCGGCTGCTGGAACAGGCAGGCACCCGGATCAGCCCTGCCCCGGATCCGGCGATCCTGCCCAAGGCCCGCAAGAATCCGGCAGAGCTGCAGGGCATGCGCGCCGCCCATCTGCGCGACGGGGTTGCGATGACCCGGCTGCTGGCATGGCTGCACGCGCAGGATCCGGCCAGCCTGACCGAGATCGACGTGGTCAGGAAGCTCGAGGCGCTGCGGCGTGACGAAGGCATCATCGATATCAGCTTCGACACCATCTCGGGCGCGGGTCCGAACGGTGCCATCGTGCATTACCGCGTGACGGAATCGAGCAACCGCCGCCTCGCCGCCGGAGAGATGCTGCTGATCGACTCGGGTGGGCAATATGTGGATGGCACCACCGACATCACCCGAACCATACCGCTCGGACAGCCCCCGGAAGAGGCAATCGCGCCCTATACGGCAGTCTTGCGCGGCATGATCGCCATCAGTCAGGCGCGTTTCCCCAAAGGCGTGGCAGGCGCGCATATCGATTCATTGGCGCGGCAATTCCTCTGGGCCAAAGGGCTCGATTACGACCATGGCACGGGCCATGGCGTGGGCGCAGCGCTTTGCGTGCATGAAGGGCCCGCCCGGATCAGCCGCGTCAGCGACCTGCCACTGGAATCCGGCATGATCCTGTCCAACGAGCCCGGCTATTACCGTGAAGACGCTTTCGGCATACGTATCGAGAACCTGATCGCGGTGACCAAAGCCGAGTCCGAACCGAACCGCGACATGCTGGGCTTCGAGACGCTGACATTGTGCCCGATCGATACAAGGCCCATCGACCTGAGCGCTTTGTCTCGCGACGAGGCGGAATGGCTCGATGCTTATCACGCGCGCGTCCGTCGCGAGCTTTCACCGCTGCTGGACAATGAAGCCCGAGACTGGCTACATCGCGCCACTACCCCGGTTTCGTGACCGGGACATTTCTTCTTCATGAAAATATCCCCGGGGGGTTTCGGGGGGCTGGCAGCCCCCCGGCCATCGCGGGACGCAAAAAAATGCGGCCTCTACAGCTCTGCCAGAATCCGCTCAGCCTCGGTGCTGCAAGCTGTCAGCGCGGCACGATCCTCGCCGGGGAAGAACCGGGCCCGCACGGCCGTCGGCATTGGCGATGGCCGGGCGATCACTACACGGGGCCCGGTTTTCATCGTTTCCGCCTGCCAGCTTCTCGCCAGACCGATCTGCGCCGCCTTGCTGGCGCCATAAGCGCCGAAGAACTTCTCACCCGCCTTGGGGTCGTCGAAGAACATCGCCGTGCCGCCACGCGCGCGAAGCAGCGGTTCGAGCAGCACAATCAGGCCGCGCATAACCTCGACATTGACCAGCAGCGATTTCGACCAGTCCTTGCCGTCGATATGCGGCGCGGGCGACAGGGGCGCTGCGTGCACAGCGCAATGCGCCCATAGGTCGAGGCCGCCCCACCGTCCCGATATCGCGTCGGCCAGCTGCTGCATTGCCGGTGCCTCGCCGACATCCATCGGCGCCAATGTGGCAGAGCCACCCGCCGCGCGGATGCGGTCATCCAGCTCTTCCAGACCGCCGACCGTTCTGGCCACCGCCAGAACGTGATAGCCACGCGCCGCCAGCTCCTCGGCCAAAGCCGCGCCAAGTCCGCGTGATGCACCTGTGACCAGCGCCAGCCTGGTCTTGTCTGATTGATCCTGATCGCTCATGAATGTCCCATTGCCACCGCACCCGGCCCTGCGCAAGACCAACATGAAAAAGGGGCCTCCGACGAGGCCCCAATCCATGTTTTTTTCAAGTTCAGCGCTTGCTCACATCCACGTAATCGCGCTTGTCGCTGCCGATATAAAGCTGGCGCGGACGGCCGATCTTGTTCTGCGGATCGCTGATCATCTCTTTCCACTGGGCAATCCAGCCCACCGTGCGTGACAGGGCAAAGATCGGCGTGAACATCGAGGTCGGGAAGCCCATCGCTTCCAGGATGATGCCGGAATAGAAATCGACATTCGGGTAGAGCTTTTTCGAAACGAAAAACTCGTCCTCCAGCGCGATCTTCTCCAGCTCCTTGGCGACCTGCAGCGTCGGGTTGTTGTGGATGCCCAGAAGGTCCAGCACCTCGTCCGCCGATTCCTTCATGACCTTGGCGCGCGGATCGAAATTCTTGTAGACCCGGTGGCCAAAACCCATCAGACGGAATGGATCGTCCTTGTCCTTCGCCCGTTCGATGAATTCCGGAATACGCTCCACATTGCCGATTTCGCGCAGCATTTCCAGGCAGGCCTGGTTCGCGCCGCCATGAGCCGGCCCCCACAGGCAGGCGATGCCCGCCGCGATGCAGGCGAAGGGATTCGCCCCCGAGGATCCGGCCAGACGCACCGTCGAGGTCGAAGCGTTCTGCTCATGATCGGCATGCAGGGTAAAGATGCGGTCCATCGCTTTCGACAGCGCCGGATCGATCTGATATTTCTCGGCCGGAACCGAAAAGCACATGTTCAGGAAATTCGAAGCGTAATCCAGCTCGTTATTGGGATACACGAAGGGCTGGCCGATCGAATATTTATAGGCCATTGCCGCGATCGTCGGCAGCTTGGCGATCAGCCGGATCGCCGCCACTTCGCGTTGCCATTCATCGCCGATATCCGTCGAGTCGTGATAGAAGGCCGACATCGCGCCGACCACGCCCACCATGGTCGCCATCGGATGGCTGTCGCGGCGGAACCCACGGAAGAAGTTATGCATCTGCTCATGCACCATGGTATGGCGCGTGACGCGATTTTCGAAATCGGTCATCTGTTCCGCGGTCGGCAATTCACCGTAAAGCAGCAGGTAGCAAACTTCGAGATAGTTGGACTTCTCGGCCAATTGATCGATCGGGTAGCCGCGATACCACAGCTCTCCCTTGTCGCCGTCGATATAGGTAATCGTCGAATCGCAGCTTGCGGTCGAGGTGAAGCCCGGATCATAGGTGAACACGTCCGCCTGCCCGTACAGCTTGCGGATATCCAGCACATTCGGCCCCTGTGTCGGGTTGAGAATCGGTAATTCATATTCGGCGTTATTAAGTCGCAGTGTGGCTATCTTTGAATCTGCCATCAAAACGTCCTTTCCGGCTGAGCCGGGCCGGGCGCGAAAATACGCGACAGGCCCCGGCGAGTGAGAGCAGGCATCAGCCCGCCAATTCCGTCTGGTCGTGCAACCGGGCCAGCGATTCCTCGCGGCCTAGCGCCGTCATCATGTCGAACACGCTTGGGGTGGCGGTTCGTCCGGCCAGAGCGGCCCGCAGGGGGCCAGCAAGCTTGCCCAAACCGACGCCGTTTTCCTCGGCGATGGCCTTGGCCGCCTGCTCCAGCTCGTCTCGCGTCCAGCTAGCATGCTGCACCGCGGCAGTCAACGATTTCAGCATACCACGGGATACCGAGCCCAGTGCCTTGGCCGCCTTCTCATCGATGTCCACAGGTCTTTCGATTAACGCGAACCTCGCCTGATCAAGCAATTGAGGCAACGTACGGGCCTTTTGTTTCAGAACTGTTAAGGCCGGAAGCAGCCGCTCCTTCTGACGTGGCGTCAACGGATCGCCCTCCGTCTCGGCCAGGAATTCCTCGAGTGCGTCAAGCAGTGCGGCGTCGTCCATCTCTCCGATATGATGCCCGCTGACATGTTCCAGTTTCTTGAAATCGAGCCGGGCCGGCGCGCGACCGATCCCCGGCAGGTCGAACCATTCGCGAGCCTGGGCATCGTCGAACAATTCATCATCGCCATGGCTCCAGCCGAGCCGCGCCAGGTAGTTCCGCATCGCGACCGCCGGATAGCCCAGGGCCGCAAATTCATGTAGTCCCACCGCGCCGTGGCGCTTGGACAGCTTCTTGCCATCCTCGCCATGAATCAGCGGGATATGGGCGAAAACCGGGCGCGGCCAACCCATGGCGTCATAGATCTGGATCTGGCGGGCCGTGTTGGTCAGGTGGTCATCGCCCCGGATCACATGAGTCACGCCCATGTCGTGATCGTCCACCACCACGGCAAGCATATAGGTCGGCGTGCCGTCACTGCGCAGCAGCACCATGTCGTCCAGTTGATCATTCGCCACGCGCACCTCGCCCTGCACGGAATCGGCGATGACCGTCTCGCCGGTCCGGGGGGCCTTCAGCCGGATCGCATAGGGCGCATCCGGCAACTCGGGCGAGTCACGCCAAGGGCTTTGGAACGGTTGGCGGGGATTCGCTTCGCGCCATGCCGCGATCTCTTCGGTGGTGGAAAAGCATCTATATGCCTTGCCCTTCTCCAACATCTCCTGCGCCACCTCTACATGGCGGTCCTTGCGGGCGAATTGGCTGATCGGTTCGTCGTCCCAATCGAGCCCCAGCCATTCGAGCCCCTTCAGAATCGCCTCCGTCGCTTCGGGTGTCGAGCGGGCGCGGTCGGTATCCTCGATGCGCAGCAGGAACTTTCCCCCCCGGCCCCGGGCATACAGCCAGTTGAACAGCGCCGTGCGCGCACCGCCGATATGCAAGTAACCGGTCGGGGAAGGGGCAAATCGAGTGACGATCTGGGCGGTATCGGACATCGGGGATTCCTGACGATGAATTTCAAGATTGGCAAGACCGCGTTTACCGTTCGGTAATCCAGCCATGCCATGTTTGTGACGCAGAAATAGAGAACCGCCCCGGAAAGGACAAGAATGACTGCCCCTGCCGGCATCAGGCCGGTTCCCTCGGCGTCGGCCGTGCCGGTTCCGCCTCCGGGTTTGGCTCCTTCCCGGACAGGCACGATCCGGCATCCGGTCACGCGCCGATCCCGCCCGGCCATTGCAGGCCGGGCGGGACTATTCCCCTGGGTGCCGGTTTGCCTTGCGGCCGGGATTTCTGCCTGGTTCGCCCTGCCGGAATTGCCGACATGGTGGCAATGGCTGGCGATCGCGATCACCGGCCTGATAGCGGTGGCAGCGTCATGCCTGGCCGCGCCGCTCGCCGAACGCGGGCGGATCGGCTGGCGAATGGCGGATATGCTGCGCCTTGGCGGGCTGGTCACGGCGCTGATCGTGGCGGGAACGGTCCTGATCGGGTTGCGCTCGGCCCATGTCGCCGCACCGATCCTGAAATGGCGCTATTACGGCCCGATCGAGGGGCGGTTGGTCGAGATCGACCGCTCTGCCCGCGACCGGTTTCGCCTGACGCTGGACAAGATCGTGCTGGAGGAGGTCGATGCCAGCCAGACTCCGCACCGCGTCCGGGTTTCATTGACGGACACGGCGAGCGGAACCCTGCCCCAACTCGGGCAGCGGATCAGCCTGACCGGCCATCTGGGTCCGCCACCCGGTCCCGCCTCGCCGGGCAGTTTCGACTTTCGCTGGCATGCGTGGTTTTCAGGCCTGGGCGCCGTCGGCTATTCGCGCCAGCCCGCCGTCAGCCTGGCACCGCCGAGTGGCGGAACGTGGAAAATGCACCGCGCCCGCATCGCCATCAGCCAGAAGATACAACAGCGGATCGGAGGGCAGGAAGGCGCCGTCGCAGCCGCGCTGATGACTGGCGACAGATCGGGCATCGCCGAAGCCACGAACAAGATCATGCGGGCCTCGAATCTCTACCACATCATCTCGATCTCGGGACTTCACATGGGGATGCTGGCCGGGTTCGTTTATGCCGCCATGCGATATGCGATGGTGGGGTTGCAGGCTACGGGTCTTGCACTCGCCCTGCCCGCGCACAAGATCGCGGCCCTTGTCGCGATGCTGGCGGCCGCCATCTACCTGTGGCTTTCGGGCGGAGGCGTTGCGACCGAGCGCGCCTTTGTCATGGTCGCTGTCATGCTGGGCGCGATACTGGCGGATCGCAGGGCGATCTCGCTGCGGACCGTTGCGATGGCGGCGGTGGCGATCCTGATCTACAGCCCCGAAGCGCTGGTCACGCCCGGATTCCAGATGAGCTTTGCCGCGACCATCGCGCTGATCCTCATTTACGGGCCATGGTCGTGCATCGCCCCGCATCTGCCGTTCTGGCTGCGCCCGGTGATCATGCTACTTCTGACCTCGCTGGTTGCCGGGATGGCGACGGCACCCATCGCGGCAGCGCATTTCAACCAGATGGCCCATTACGGTCTGCTCGCCAATCTGCTGGTGGTGCCTGTGATGGGCACGCTGGTCATGCCCGCAGGTGTCATCGCCGCGCTGCTGGCACCCTTCGGACTGGCCGATCCGGCACTATGGGTGATGGGGATGGGCACGGCATGGATGCTGCAAGTGGCAGAGTTCATCGCCGGGCTTGGCGGTTCCGTGACACCTGTCGTCCTGCCCCCTGCCCCGGTCCTGCCGCTGATGGGATTCGGGGCGGCGCTGCTGGTGCTGTGCTGGCGTCCGGGGACGGGCTTGCGCCGCTTGCCGTTACTTGCCGGTTTCGCGGCGGGCGCGGCAATGCTGGCCACCGCCGCCGCGATCTGGCTGAATACCGGCCGACCGCTTCTCCTGATCGCCCCGGAAGGCGAAGCGGCGGGGCTGATGACCCCGCAGGGCCGGGCCATGTCCAAACCGTCCGGCGGCAGCTTCACCGTCAGGACATGGTTGCGAGAGGATGGCGATATCGCGACGCAACAACAATCCGCCGAACGTCCCGGCTGGTCGGGCGACAGGAACATGCGGCACGCCGCGCTGCCCAATGGATGGCAGGTCTGGCATTTCACCGGTAAGGGCTCGGGTGAACGGGCAGCCGCCGCCTGTCTTCCAAAGCGCATCGTCATCGCGACGGAAAGGACCGGATTGACGACGAGCAACCAGCGCTGCCTGCTGTTCGACCTCTACGCGCTGCGGTATAGCGGTGCGGTGACCATCGATTTCGATAGTGCTGAACCGGTGGTTCGAACCGTGGCAGAGACGCACCGTTCCCCGGGCTGAAGTCAGTCCCGCCGCAGGACCAACCATGTCCAGCTTATCCCGGAGGCGCGGTTTTGCTTTTGGATGGACTCTGCCTTGCGAGAGGCCTGCAGTGACAGACCGGCCCGTCCCGCCGCTGCAATCGTCTCGTCCGGATCGGGATTGAAGAGACCTCGCGCAGGATCATCCTGGCCGTGCCGCAGATTCATGATGATCCGGCCACCGGGCAGCAGGCACGCGGCCAGTGACGCCATGGCGATATCGCGGGCATCGGGGTTCACATGATGCCAGACACCGGACAAGAGCAGCAAGTCGCAGGCGGGTTGTGCCTGCAGCGTCCGCAGGTCCGGCAGGCTGTCGTCAAGCCATTCCACCCTTGGATTGGCGGCTTCGGCCATGTCGCGGAATTCCTGCACCGGCTCGACGGCGATAACCTCATGCCCTTGATCCGCAAGCCAGGCCGCAACCCGCCCCGGCCCGGCACCGATATCCGCAACCCGGCAGGGCGCAGTCGGGAAAAGATCGGCGACCGGTGCAAACGTTTCCGAGACGGGATGGCTTTCCCAACGCGCCGCAAGCATCGCTGCATTCTCGGCATAAAGGCGTAATGCAGGGCCCATCACGCGACCTCGGCAAAGACTTGGGTCAGCGCCCGTTCCAGCTTGTCGAACATCTCGTCCATCTGTTCCTCGGTCAGGATGAAGGGCGGGCAAAGCACGATGGACTGACCCAGTGGGCGACAGATCAGCCCCAGATCGGTGCAGGTGTTGGCGATGCGCTCGCTGACCGAAAGGCTGGCGTCGAATGGAGTCTTGGTCGGTTTGTCCTTCACCGCCTCCAGGGCCCACATGAAGCCGACGCCCCGCAACTCGCCAATATGGTCGCTACGTTCCATGATACCGCGCAGACCGGCCTCCATCCTCGGGGCGAGGCGCCGGACGTTCTCCGCCAGCCCCTCGTTCATCACCACCTCGATGGCCTTGAGCGCGATGGCGCAACCCACCGGATGGCCCGAGGCGGTGAAACCATGTGGAAATTCCTCGATCTTCTCGGCTGCCGCCTGCAAACGGTCGGAGAGTTCGGGGCCAAGGATCACCGCGCCCATCGGGAACAGCCCGGCGGTCAGGTTCTTGGAGCTGATGATGACATCGGGCACGAAATCATAGGTCTCGCAGCCCCAGGTGTTTCCCGTACGCCCGAAGCCGCAGATCACTTCATCCGAGATCATCGGGATGTCGTATTTCTTCAGGACCTTTTGCACCGCCTGGAAATATCCCTTCGATGGCGGGATCACACCGCCCGCCCCCATCACCGGCTCGGCAAAGAAACCCGCGATCGTGTCGGCACCCTCGCGCTGGATGGTTTCCTCCAACTCGCGGGCAAGGCGCTGCGTGAACTGATCCTCGCTTTCTCCCTCCTCGCCGAACCGCCAGTAATGCGGGCAGGTCAGGTGGATGAAACCGTCCATTGGCAGGCCGAAAACCTCGTTATACGGCTTGCCGGTCATGCTGGCCGAAACCGCCGTCACCCCGTGATAGGCATTGAAACGCGTCAGTATCCTGCGGCGTTTCGGATTGCCTTCGCTGCCATGCAGGAACCACAGCATCTTGACCATCGTGTCATTCGCTTCAGAACCCGAATTGGTGTAAAAGACCTTACCACGCGCGAAAGGTGAAACCTCGACCAGCTTCTCTGACAGCATCACCGTCTGGTCGGACATTCGCCCGAAAAAGGCGTGATAGCCGGGGAAACGGTCATATTGCGCCTTGGCGGCCTCGGCCAATCCCTTGTGATCAAAGCCTGCGACCATGTTCCACAGCCCGGAATTGGCATCGAGATAGCGCTTGCCGTTCACATCATGGACATAGGGGCCCTCGCCATGGGTGACGATGACCGCGCCGCGTTCATACACGCTTGGCAGATCGGTGAAACCGTACATGGAGAATTCGTCGGCGCGGGCTTCCCAGCTTTGCGGCTTGTTCATGATGTTGCCTTCCGTGGACAGGTTCGCAGTCAAGCTATCCCTGCCGAGAGAAGCGTTCAATGGGTTCGAGAGCCGCGCGGACGGATTGCCGACCCACGCGCATCCGAAGTGATCGGAACGCCGGGAATGCAAGACGAATTGCCGATTGCGGAAATTTCCAAGCCGCGCCTAACTTGGCATAGGAGGACAGATGATGCGCCTGATCATATTCGCCGTTCTGGCCCTGCTATTGCCCATGGCTGCCACTGCAGACGGGGTGGCCATATTCCCGGTCAAACTGCTCGACACGTCCAAGGAAGCGCGTGATCAAACCGCCGAACATGAGCGGCGCTTGGGTATCCTCTCCGAGGTTCTGCAAGAGGAACTGGACGGCGCGGTGACAATCACCGGCGAGACGCTGGCCGAGTGTCAGCCCGAGACAACGGAATGCCTGCTGGAACTGGCGCGGGATACGGGATCGGACCAAGCGGTTTTCGTGGTGGTGCAAAAGACCAGCACGCTGATCCTGCAGGTCTTCGCCAATCTGGTGGATGTGGAAACGGGCGAGCTGATCGCCAGCCGTGATCTCAATTTCCGTGGCGACAATGACGAGGCATGGCGCCGCGCGGGCCGATTCCTGGCCAAACAATTGCGCGGCGCCGGCGATTAGGCTGCGGCGGCGGCCTCTAGCGCGGCGAGGTCGATCTTGCGCATCTCCATCAGCGCCGGAAAAACCTTCGTGGCATCCGGACCGGCCAGAAGCTGCGTCGCCCGGCGCGGAACGATCTGCCATGACAGACCGAAGCGATCCTTCAGCCAGCCGCATTGGGATTCCGCCCCGCCGTCTTTTGTCAGGGCTTCCCAAAGCCGGTCGGTTTCCGCCTGATCCTCGGTCAGCACCGAGATCGAGGCCGCCTCGGACAGGGTGAAATGCGGACCTCCATTCAACGCCTGGTAGGGCGTCCCCGCCAGTGTGAACTCAACCATCAGCACCTTGCCGTCGGGTCCGTGAACCAGATTGTCAATCCGGCTGTCTGGCAGCAGCGAGACATAGAACTCTGCCGCCTGCTGCGCCTTGTCGTCATACCAGAAACAGGTCGCGACCTTTTGCCTAGCCATTGTCCTGCCCTTTCGATCCGGTGAAGTTCAGCATCCACGGCGTTCCGAAACGGTCGCGGAACATGGTGAAGCGCTCGGCCCAGAATGTCTCCGCAGGCTCCATCGTGATCGTCTCGGCATCTTTCGACAATGCCGCGAATACGCGGTCGAACTCGGCCAGAGATGGCGTTTCGATCGACACATAGAAGCCTTGCGGGCGATCATACATGTCTTCCGAATTGTCCGAGGCCATGACCATGGAGGACTCCAGCGTCATCGCCATGTTCATCACCATGTCATCGCCGCCCGGCATGCGCTGATCCGGCGCAGCATCGCCATTGCGGAAAACGCCGGTGATCTTACCGCCGAGGGTTTCCGCGTAATGACTCATCGCCTCAAGGCAGTTTCCCTTGAAAAACAGATAAATGGTCGGTTGCATCTTATCCTCCCTCAGAGTGTTTTCGCCAAGGCTTCCAACTGGTCGGCGGCCTTGCCCCAACCTTCATGGAATCCCATTTCTTCATGCTCCTTGCGGGCCTCTTCGCTCCAGTGCATGGCGCGGGCGACGTAATGAGTGCGGCCATCTCCTGCATCCTCGAAACTCACTTCCGAGGCCATGAAAGGCCGACCCTGCGGGCGCCAGCCGGGCGCGAAGGCGTCCGTCGTCACCAGCTTGCGTCCATCGACGAGTTCAAGGAAAACGCCCAGATTGGGAAATTTCTCACCGTCCGGGCCGTTCATCACGCAAGAGAACTCGCCGCCCGGCCGAAGGTCCAGCACCGGATCGGTGATGTACCAGGGCTTGGGACAGAACCACTGCTCCAGCAGTTTCGGCTCGGTCCAGCAGCGCCACAAGGCGGCACGCGGAGCCTCCATCATGCGATCGAGAACCAGGTCATTGGTCGTATCAGTCATGTCGTCCTCCCTTTGGACGGGGTGTGAAACAAGAGTGTCAGATAGCGTTTGAGATGATCGACGCTATCGATGGCAACGGCCGGATCGCCCGCCGCCTTGGCCAGGATGAATGCCCCCTGCAGCACCGCCTGCATATGGGCGGCAAGATTGGCAGCGGTCCAATCACCTGCGATTCCCCGCGATTCCATCGCCGCGGCGATATCGGGTTCCAGCGTGGCGGCATGGTCAAAGATCGTCGCCGCACAGGCTTCACGGATCGCGGGATGCGAGGCATAGGCCTCCTGCGTCATCGTGCCGACGAGGCAGGTGAATTCCTCGATCTCGCCGGCGATGATCTCGCGACGGAAATCGACATAGCCCAGCACACGGTCCAACGGGTCCGCATGGTCGTGATAGGACGCCGCGGCAAACAGCGCCCCGGTAGTTTCAGCCCAGTATTCCGCAGCGGCCACCCCCAACGCCTCTTTACTGACGAAATGATGGAAGAAGGCGCCCTTGGTCACCCCTGCCGCACGGCAGAGCTGATCGACGCTGGTCGCGGCGAAACCCTGTGTACGGACGATATCGCGCGCCGCCTCCAGCAGTCTTGTGCGTGCATCGCCACGTTCGGGATTATGTTTGGTCGGTCTTGGCATATCCTATAAATACCAACCAGTCGGTATTTATGTCAACAGAAATCTGCCAACCCGCTCGGGCATCATCCTCGCGGGCAGTTTCAGTCCCCAAACGGCGTCCCAGAGTTCTGGGGCACATTGTTCATCAGTCGCCATGTCTCCTGCTGAACATCCATGCGTCCACTGCGGGCAACGGTATCGAACAAAGAGGATGCCTTGAGGTTCTCGGGCAGGTTTCGCTCAATGTAATCGTCATTCCTTGGCAGAACCCACAACGACCGTCCCCGTTCGATCTGCAACCGGCTGAAACGGAAATCGACGAATCCTTCGCTGCCGGCCAGATCGGCAATCGTTGGCATGTGCCGCCCAAGCATGCAGGCCGTTCCGGTACCAAGATTGGTCACCCCGATAATCCCGGCGCAGGCCTTGAAAAACAGAAAATTGCGCCAGCCATATGTGTTCAGACGTTTCTTGTAGACCCAGGCATTGCCCTGATAGCCGACGATATTGCCGTTCAACCCGACCCGTCCCGCCAGAGCCAGGGTGTTCGCTACATAATCTGACGGATAGAGGATATCGTCATCGACCGTGAAGACGATATCGTCCCGCCCGGCCTCGAAGGCGAATTTCCCCAGATCCTTCAGATCACGATCCGGGATCATCGCTTCGACATTGCCGAATTGGCCAAGTTCTGCCGGAATCTCGTTATATTCGTTCAGGCAAATGAACATCCTGTCGACCTGCGGCGCGATACGCTGGATCACCGCCATCATGATTTCCCGCCTCGGAGGGAAAGTCGCCATATGCGCCCGGATCATGGCTTCGCCCCTGATGCCGAAGAACTGCCCAGGCCGATCCGGTCCAGCTCCGCCTCGATCCCCGACAGCGGAGCCCCCCTGACCTCGGCCAAAAGCGCATCAAAACGCGCCCGCAGCTTGTCCTTCTCGTCTCCCCTGCAATCGTTCCAGGGACGGCCCTGCAACCCCATATGCAGCACGTAATATCCGATGAAATGCGGTCTCTCGCCCGCTATCAGCAGGCGGCGATAGGCCTCATGCGCGCCGATTTCGCGCAACGCCGCCGAATCGGGAATACCCGCGGCGATCAGCGCCCGCGCCGTCGCCGGCCCGATATTGGGGATATCCGTCAGGTCACTCATGACTCATACCTTTCCAAAAGCCACGCTTTCCTGTATCAGCGCGGGGATTCCTAGGACAACACAGCATGACTGACCAAGCCAGCAAAACCGCCCCGGCGGCCAAGAAACTCTTCATCAAGACCTATGGCTGCCAGATGAACGTCTATGACAGCCAGCGCATGGCCGAGGCCATGAGCGCCGAGGGTTATGAGCTGACCGAAGATCAGGCACAGGCTGACATGGTCCTGCTGAACACCTGCCATATCCGGGAAAAGGCGGCAGAGAAGCTGTATTCCGACCTGGGTCGGCTCAAGCCGCTCAAGGCCGAAAACCCCGATCTGAAGATCGGCGTGGCGGGCTGCGTGGCGCAGGCCGAGGGCGAAGAGATCGTCCGCCGGATGCCGCTGGTCGATCTGGTCGTGGGGCCGCAGACCTATCACCGCCTGCCCGAAATGCTGCGCGGCGAGGCGCCGAAGATCCTCACCGACTTCCCCGAAGAGGACAAGTTCGACCACCTGCCGCAGCGCCGCGCCACGCGGCGCGCGCCCGCAGCCTTCCTGACCGTGCAGGAAGGCTGCGACAAGTTCTGCGCCTTCTGCGTCGTCCCCTATACCCGCGGTGCCGAGGTCAGCCGCCCGGTAGAGCGCATCCTGCGCGAGGCCCGCGACCTGGTCGAGCGTGGCGTGCGCGAGATCACCCTGCTCGGCCAGAACGTCAATGGCTGGCATGGCGCGGGCGAGGACGGCCGCGAATGGGGCTTTGGCCGACTGATCCGCGCCCTGGGCGAGATCGAGGGGCTGGACCGTATCCGCTACACCACCAGCCATCCCAATGACATGGCCGATGACCTGATCGCAGCGCATCGCGACGTGCCGCAATTGATGCCCTATCTGCATCTGCCGGTGCAGTCGGGCAGCGACAGGATCCTGAAGGCGATGAACCGCAAGCATACGGCCACGCAATATCTGCGCCTGATCGACCGCATCCGCGAGGCCCGGCCCGATATCATGCTGACCAGCGATTTCATCGTCGGCTTCCCCGGCGAAACCGATCAGGACCACGCCGATACGCTGCGCCTGATCGAAAAGGTCGGCTTCGGGACAGCGTTCAGCTTCAAATATTCTCCCCGCCCCGGCACCCCGGCCTATGAGCGCGCCGAAGTCGACACTGCCGTCGCAGATGCCCGGCTACAGGAATTGCAGGCCCTGCTAACGCGTCAGCAAAAGGCGACGCAGGAAAGCATGGTCGGACGCAGCCTTGGCGTGCTGTTTGAGAAACCGGGCCGGATCGACGGCCAGATGGTCGGCAAATCGGATTACCTGCATTCGGTCTTTGTGGATGCCCCCGACGCGCAGATCGGGGACCTCGTGCCAGTGCGTATTGTCGAGAGTGCGCGCAACTCGCTGCGAGGTGAACTGGCGGCGTGATCGCGTCCCGCGATGGCTGGGGCGCTGCCCCAGACCCCGGGATATTTGCATGAAGAAGAAGGGGCGCGTGCCGCATCGAGTGTGCGGGCCCGATCGGCGCGATCTATAGTGCTGCATGGCCAAATTGGGAACGCGATGCATCTTCTCCGGGGTCGTGATCTCCGCCCAGCTTGCCGCATCGTCCCACGGAGACGGTGTTGGCGTTCATGCGACCCGCGCCCATCGACATGGGTTTCCGATCAATGCGCCTCGGCCCAGTTCATCCCGATACCCGCATCGACAACCAGTGGCACAGCCAGTTTCACCACCGGTTCGGCGGCGACCTCCATCACTTGCCGCGCCGCCGCGATCAGTTCCTCGGTCGCCCCTTCCTCGACCTCGAAGACCAGTTCGTCATGGACCTGCAGCAGCATCCTTGCCGGCAAATCCCGAATCGCCTCGGGCATGCGGATCATCGCCCGGCGGATGATATCGGCGGCGGCCCCCTGGATCGGCGCATTGATCGCCGCCCGGCGCGCACCGCCCGCAGCCGGGCCCGACTGGTTGATGCCGGGTGTGTTGATGCGCCGCCCGAACAGGGTCCGCACGTAACCGGCCTCTTTCGCGTCGGCCACGGTCTTGTCCATATAGGCGCGGATCTCGGGGAAACGTTCGAAATAGGTGTTGATGAAGGCCTGCGCCTCGGATCGCGGAATGCGCAGGTTGCGCGACAGACCATAGCCCGAGATCCCGTAGATGACGCCGAAATTGATCGCCTTGGCCTGGCGGCGGATCATCGGGTCCATCCCCTCGACCGGCACGCCGAACATCTGGCTGGCCGTCATCGCGTGAATGTCGATACCGTCCCTGAACGCCTGTTTCAGCGCCGGGATATCCGCGACATGCGCCAAAATCCGCAGCTCGATCTGGCTGTAGTCGAGACTGACCAGGCGATGTCCCGGAGTCGCCACGAAAGCCTCGCGGATACGGCGGCCCTCTTCGCTGCGCACGGGGATATTCTGCAGGTTCGGATCGGTCGAGGCCAAACGCCCGGTCTGCGCCCCGGCGATGGAATAGCTGGTATGGACGCGCCCCGTTTCCGGGTTCACATGGCTTTGCAGCGCGTCGGTATAGGTCGATTTCAACTTGGAGACCTGCCGCCAGTCAAGGATTCGCGCGGGCAGGTCATGGCCTTCGGCGGCCAGGTCCTCGAGCACATCGGCGCTGGTCGAATAGGCGCCGGTCTTGCCCTGCTTGCCGCCCGCCAGCCCCATCTTGTCGAACAGGATCTCGCCCAGTTGCTTGGGGCTGCCAACGTTGAACTTCTCGCCCGCGAGTTCGTGGATCTCGTCCTCGAGCTGCGCCATCTTCTGCGCGAAGGCGTTCGACATGCGTTTCAGCGTCTCGCCATCGACGCGAATCCCGGCCATCTCCATATCGGCAAGGACCGGCACCATGGGGCGCTCCAGCGTCTCGTAAACCGTGGTCACCCGCTCGGCATGCAGCACCGGGGCGAAATGCTGCCATAACCGCAAGGTCACCTCGGCATCTTCGGCGGCATAGGGGGTGGCCTTGTCGATGGCGACCTGCGCGAAACCGATCTGCGATTTGCCCGAGCCGATCAACTCTTTGATCGGGATGCATTTATGGCCGAGGTAACGCTCGGCCAGTTCGTCCATGCCGTGGTTATGGGTGCCCGCGTTCAGCGCATAGGACATCAGCATCGTATCGGCGATGGGGGTCATGCGGATGCCGTGGCGGGCGAAGATCTTCCAGTCATACTTGACGTTCTGCCCGATCTTGAGGATCGCCGGATCCTCAAGAACCGGTTTCAGCGCCTCCAGCACCTCGGAGGCATCCATCTGCCCCGCCACCCGTCCGGTTGCGCCGAACAGGTCGCCATCCCCCTCGACATGGCCCACCGGGATATAGCAGGCGCGGCCCGCACGGATCGAGAGCGACACGCCGACCAGCTCCGCCTGCATCTCGTCCAGCCCGGTGGTCTCGGTGTCGATGGCCACATGCCCGGCGAGGGCGATTTCCGCAATCCAGCGATCCAGCGCCTCACGGTCGCTCACGCGTTCATAGCCGTCCGCCCCCATCGCGGGCAGTTCCGGCGCGGCGGCGGTCTCGGCAGGCGGGGCGGACACTACGGCGGGCGCCTCGGCCCCCAGCTTTTCGGCCACCCGCGCCGTCAAGGTCCGAAACTCCATCTGCGCCAGGAATTCCAGCAAGGCATCGGCCTGCGGGTCGCGGACCTCCAGGCTTTCCAGCGTGAAGTCCAGCGGCGTATCGCAATCAAGCTGCACCAGCCGCTTCGAGATCCGAATCTGTTCAGCATGGTCGATCAGCGTCTGACGACGCTTGGGCTGCTTGATCTCTTCGGCACGCGACAGCAGCGATTCGAGATCGCCGAACTCGTTGATCAGCAGGGCGGCGGTCTTGATCCCGATCCCCGGAGCGCCCGGCACGTTATCGACCGAATCGCCGGCCAGCGCCTGAACATCGACAACCCGGTCAGGCCCGACGCCGAATTTCTCGGCCACCTCGTCCGGCCCGATCTCCTTGCCCTTGATCGGGTCCAGCATGTTCACGCCCTGCCCCACCAATTGCATCAGATCCTTGTCGCTGCTGATGATCGTGACGGCCCCACCGGCATCGCGCGCCTTGCAGGACAGCGCGGCGATGATGTCGTCGGCCTCGAATCCCTCGGTCTCGATACAGGCGATGTTGAATGCGCGCGTGGCCTCGCGGGTCAGGGGGAATTGCGGGCGCAGATCCTCGGGCAGTTCGGGGCGGTTGGCCTTGTATTCGGGGTAAATCTCGTTGCGGAAGGTCTTGGAGGAATGGTCGAAGATCACCGCCACATGGGTCGGCGCATCGCTGCCATTCTGATCGCTGACATATTTCCACAGCATGTTGCAGAAACCCGCGACCGCCCCAATCGGTATGCCGTCGGATTTCCGGGTCAGCGGCGGCAAGGCGTGATAGGCGCGGAAAATGAAGGCCGAGCCGTCGATCAGATGGAGATGGCATCCCTTGCCAAAGCCCTGCGAATCCGAAGTCATGGAAAGGTCCTTTCACACTGTCGGACCTGTTTTGGCAGAAAGCCGCGCCGGGGGCAAAGGGAAGCGATGGTCCGTGGTGGAAGCAGGCGCGGCGCGGGCATCCGCCCATTCGCGCCCCTCGTCAAAAGAGGGCGTCAAGCTAGCCCATGCCAGAGCGGAGCCGGTGGAACCTGTGGCTAGTGATCGTCCGCCGCCTGTTCGCTGTCGAGCACGAAACGCTTGTCGCAATAGCCGCAATCGACGAAACCCGTCTCTGGCGGAATCGCCAGCCAGACACGCGGATGGCCCAGCCCCCCGTCGTCACTGCCGTCACAGGCGATACGCCGGGTGGTCACGGTAACGGTCTCGGGCGCGGGGATGCGCAGTTCCGGAGCGGTCGCTTTCTCTGGCGTAACGGGTTCGGTCATGGCTGGCCTTCTTGTCGCGGCGGGCAGGTTCTGTTCTAACCCACATATCGCAGCACCGCCTGCTTTCGCAAGCTCTGCAAGGACCAGCTTTATGTCGAATGCCATCGAAATCTCCGGCCTGCGCAAGATCTATGCCGCGCAGGGCAATGCCCCCGCGAAAGAGGCGCTGAAAGGGGTCGATCTGAACATCCCCTCGGGCAGCATATTCGGGCTGCTTGGGCCGAATGGTGCGGGGAAATCTACCATGATCAACATCCTCGCCGGCCTGGTGAACAAGACCGAGGGGCGCGTGGTGATCTGGGGTTTCGACCAGGATGTGAACCCGCGTCAGTCCCGCGCCGCTATCGGGGTCATGCCTCAGGAACTGAACATGGACCCGTATTTCACCCCCCGCGCCAGTCTCGAGGTGCAGGCGGGACTGTATGGCGTGCCGAAAGCCGACCGCTGGACCGACGGGCTGCTGGAACTGGTCGGGCTGACCGATCAGGCCGAGGCCTATGCCCGCAACCTGTCGGGCGGGATGCGGCGGCGGCTCCTGCTGGCCAAGGCGCTGGTCCATCGCCCGCAGATCCTGGTGCTGGACGAACCGACCGCGGGCGTCGACATCACCCTGCGCGAGATGCTGTGGAACAATGTCCGCAAGCTGAACGAACAGGGCATGACCATCATCCTGACCACTCATTACCTCGAAGAGGCCGAGGAAATGTGCGACGAGATTGCCATCATCAATCATGGCCAACTGGTGGTGCGGCAGGGAACCCGCGAATTGCTGAGCCGCGCCGATGGCAAGACGCTGGTCATCGATACCGGCGAACCTGTCGACCTGCCCGCCCTGCCCGACGGCGCCACCCCCGAATGGCGCCCGGACGGACGGCTGGCGATCAGCTATCCGCCCTCCCGCATCCGCGCCGATCAGTTGCTGGATGCATTGCGCAGCGCCAATGTGCCGATCATCGATGTCGCCAGCGAACAGCCCGATCTCGAGGATGTCTTCGTCGAGCTGACCCGCGGCTGACGCGAATCACTCAGTCGCGCAGACTGACCATCGGGCCCATCATCCGCCCGCCCATGATATGGACGTGGAAATGCGGCACTTCCTGCACACCGTCGGGTCCGGCATTGGTGATCGCACGGAAACCCTGCCCGCCACTCTCCAGCCCGACTCCCTCCTTCGCGACCACCTCGGCGCAAAGCCGCATGAATCCCGCGATCTCATCGGCCAGGGCATTGGCCGCGAAATCGTCGAAACTGACATACCGGCCCTTGGGAATCACCAGAACATGGCTGGGCGATTTCGGGGCGATATCCCGAAACGCCAAGGCATGTTCGTTCTCGGCTACGGTGTCATTGGGGATCTCGCCGCGCAGGATGCGAGCGAAGATATTCTGATCGTCATAGTCGAAACCCATGGCGCTTTCCCTGCCTAGTCTGCGAAAAGATGTTCAGTTCCGGCGAGATCCTGCGCGATTTCTGGCGAGACGTCCAGAAAACGCTCGAGGCTCACCGCATTCTGATCGAGCGGCTGCCCATCCGCGATGACCTGGAACCGCTCGAAATTCATGTCGCGCAATCTCTCGGCCTCCTGATCCAGATCGGCCCGGACCACGGGCAACAACCGTTCGACGACATCCGCCGGGGTGGTCGCCCCGGTCAATCCGATTCGTCCCATATGGCCGCGCAGATAGTCGTCGTCGAATTCGTTGTCGATGAACAGGATCCGGGTCTCGGCCTTGTCACCGACGAAATCGGTGATCAGCGAGAGCGCCGAGGGATCGATGCACAACACCATCTGGCGGCTTTCATATTCGTCGAACAACAGACGCAGCAATGCGCGCCGATGGCGTTGCCGCTTCGTCAGGCTGGAAGCAACGCCGCCCAGCCAGGGCAGGTTGGCCTCCTGTTCGTCGAACACGTAATCCAGCGCGGGAATCGTCGTCAGTTCCCGGATTCTCGCCGTAAGCCTCTTGGCGATATGCCATTTCTTGGCAACGATCAGGTGAACCATCTGGTTGCGGCCCAGACTGCCCTCGCTTTCCCAGAAACGCGGCGCGAATCGGCGACCGATCCTGCCGCGCCCGGTCAGGAAACGGAAAAGCCGCGGCCCCTCGTCAGAGATGACGAATTCCTGTCCGTTGGCCTGCCACAGCGCCCCAAGCCTTTCCCGCAACTCCAGTGCCTCGGCGCTGATCTTGCGTGCGAAAAGGTAGTCCTGGCGCAACAACAAATCATAGTGATCGTTGTAGAAAGTGGCGGGCATTCCGTAATCGGTGAACATCAGGAATGTCAGTGTCCTCCGATGGATCTCGGTCTTCGGCACGAGATGCGCGACCAGTGTCTGAAAGAAGGTCTCGTCGGGAATCCATGTCGTCGCGAAGAATCGCATCACGTCGCGCCGTTCCCGGCAGAAATTCAGCAGGTTCTGGATCGTCTGGCGGCGCAGGCACCACCATTGCGAGCCGATCATGACCTGCAGATCCGAGGGGATATTCCGCCGGATCCTGAACCGCCTTTGCAGGTCGAGACTGGTGTAGAACAGCCATTTATTCTTACGTTCGTTGAAGAAATGCCGATAGACCAGGCGCTCTTCCTTGATGCCGGTCTTGATCCAGTCACTTTCGAAAAAGTCAAAACTTTCAATGAAGTCGCCATCATGCCGCGCCAGGAAATCATGCGCGTACTCCCCGGATTTGACCGGCATGCAATCACCCGACAGCATGTAGAAATGCGTGGCCTCGGGGAACGCCTCCACCGCCGCCTCGACGGCAAGCAGCGTCGCCGCGACCAGCGACCACTCCCCCCAACCGCATTTCAGCCGCCGTTTCGCGAAGGTGACACCCGGATCGTCCTTCAGGGCTGTATGGATACGCTCGAAATAGCGCTCCGGAGCGCTTGCGTCGAAATGTATCGACACAAAATCGCCCGTGGCAGTAAGCCGCCGAGCTTGTGCGATGACCCCTTCGGGATCCTTATGAGTCAATAGGATAAAGGCGATACGTGTCATGTAAACGATTCACAGTCTTGCTGTATAAACAGAGTTTGCATTTTTAATGCGTTGAAAATCCCCTCGGGGTTTGCTTTCTGTCTGTAGCAATTTTGAGTACATGGGCAAGCCGGTTGTCGCTAAGCGGTGGAAATCGGCCAACGTTAATAAGAGAGAAGAGAATCACTATGGGGTTTCCCGGCGTTTGGATGACCGAGAGTGGCAGCATGATCTACCGGGTGGTGCCGAAATGCGCCTGCTCGACGATCGGACAGATCATGTTCTACTCGGATCACGGTCGTTTTTTTGATGGCGATATCCACGATTCGACCGATGGTCTGCATAAATGGTCGCAAGACGACAGCCAGAAGGTGATCGAAAGCGCGGTTCTGGGCCATAAGACGCCCACCTTCACCTGTGTCCGCAACCCCTATTCGCGCATCCTGTCCTCGTTCTTCGACAAGATCGCGGGCATTCAGCGCAACGGACGGCGCTATCGCGGCAATCTGGTGCCGCAACTGATCCAGCGCTACGGCATCGATGTCGGCACCCCGGAAAACGGCTTCGAATTCGACCAGATCGCCAGCTTCCGCCGCTTCCTGCTATTCGCGCGGGACACCATCCGCTGGCGCCGACCGATGGACCCGGACATCCATTGGTCTGCGATGTCGGGACATATCGGGACTTTCATCGCCAATGGCGGCCAGTACAATCGCATATTCTTCACCGAGAAATTCAACGAGGGAATGCAGCAGGTTCTGAAAGGCTCGAAAACGCCGAACAGCATCGACCTGAAAGATGTGCCGCGCTTCAACGAATCCGAAGGCCACGGTCCCAAGCGGGCGCATAAGGTCAGCGACTATTTCGACGACCTGTCACGCCATCTGATCTGGGAAATCTACAAGGACGATTTCCAGCTCTTCCGCTATGATTTCGATGATCCCGACAACAAGATGCCGATCGGAGAGGTCGACCTGAACGAAGTTCACGCCAAGCTGGGCCGCTGATCCGAAGATAGGCAAGCTGCGCGCGGAGGGTAGACATAATCTACGTCCTCCCGCCAGCAGCCCCTATTTCATGAAGACATGAAAAAGCGGCGCCTCCTGCCAGAGAGCGCCGCTTCATTTTTTGCCTTGATCAGGCGAGGTGCCGTCTCAGACGGCGCCCTTGATGAACGTCACCGCGTCGCCAACGGTTTGAATCGTCTCTGCGGCGTCATCGGGAATCTCGATGCCGAACTCTTCTTCGAAGGCCATCACCAGTTCCACAGTATCGAGGCTGTCTGCGCCCAGGTCATCGATGAACGAGGCAGACTCGGCCACCTTGTCCTCATCGACGCCCAAATGCTCGACAACGATCTTTTTCACGCGATCAGCGATATCGCTCATGTCATATCCTCATTCTCGCGGGCATCCGCCCAATCTTGTTCCCGGGCGACGGCCCGTGCCAGCACAGGGCGGTTTCCCTGCTGCTAAAGGCGGGGATATAGCACCCAATATCCCTCATGCAACCGCTTTTCCAAGCTTTTTGTCGCCGCGTTGCAGCACGGCCCTTTCGGATCAGACCATTGCCATTCCGCCATTCACATGCAGCGTGGCCCCGGTCACGTAACCGGCCTCGGCGCTGGCCAGGTAAGCGACGGCCCCGGCGATCTCGGTGGGGCTGCCCATGCGACCGACGGGAATTTGCCCCAGGATCTTGCCTTTCTGCTCGTCATTCAGCTTGTCGGTCATCGCCGTCTCGATGAAACCGGGGGCGACGCAGTTCACCGTGATCCCCCGGCTCGCCACCTCGTAGGCAAGGCTTTTCGACATGCCGACCAATCCCGCCTTGGCCGCGGCATAATTGCCCTGCCCCGGATTTCCCGTCGCGCCAACGACCGAGGTGATATTCACGATCCGCCCCCAACGCGCCTTCATCATCCCGCGCAGCACCGCCCGGGACAGTTGAAACACGCTGGTCAGGTTGACGTCCAGGACCTGGCTCCATTCCTCGTCGGACATCCGCATGAACAGGTTGTCCCGCGTGATCCCGGCATTGTTGACCAGGATATCCACCGATCCCATCGCATCCGCCGCCGCCTTGGGCAGCGCGGCGACAGCTTCGGCATCCGCCAGATTCGCTGGCACCACATGCGCCCGCTCCCCCAGCTTCGCGGCCAGTTCCTGCAACGGCGCCTCGCGCGTTCCCGACAGCGCGACCGTAGCCCCCGCCGAATGCAACGCCTCGGCGATCGCGCCGCCGATTCCGCCCGACGCGCCGGTCACCAGCGCGTTCTTTCCCGTCAAATCAAACATGCCCACCTCTTCTTCATTCAAATATCCTCTGGGGGTCCGGGGGGCGAAGCGCCCCCGGAAAATACCCCCGACCTGTCTCACCCCTTCAACGCGGCGATATCCGCCGACACGCCGATATTCTTCACCACCGCCTCGCGCGAAATCCGCTTGATCATGCCCGACAGTGCCTTGCCCGCGCCGATCTCCCAGAACTCGGTCACGCCCGCCTCGACCAGATGTACCACCGATTCGCGCCAGCGGACCGTGCCGGTTACCTGCTCGACCAACAGCCGCCGAATCGCGCCAGGCTCTGTCACCGGCTCGGCGCGGACATTGGCGATCAGCGGCACGGCGGGCGCCTGGATATCCACCCCGGCCAACGCATCCGCCATGACCGCGGCGGCAGGCTGCATCAGCACCGAATGGAACGGAGCTGATACCGGCAGCATCAGCGCCCGCTTCGCCCCCGCCTCCTTCGCGGCAGCGGCGGCACGCTCCACGGCATCCTTGTGACCCGAGATCACCACCTGCGCCGGATCATTGTCATTGGCGGCCTGCACGACCTCGTCGCCCGCCACCTCGCGCGCGATGCGGTCCACCGTCTCGAAATCGAGCCCAAGGATCGCCGCCATCGCGCCCTGCCCGACCGGCACCGCCTCCTGCATGGCCCGCCCGCGCAGGCGCAAGAGCTGCGCCGTATCGGCCAGCGTCAGCGCTCCCGCTGCGCAGAGGGCCGAATATTCGCCCAGGGAATGCCCGGCGACATAGCTGGCGGCGGAAATGTCGATCCCCTCGGTCTCCATCGCCCGGAACGCCGCCATCGAGGCCGCCATCAGCGCCGGCTGCGCGTTCTGCGTCAGCGTCAGCGTCTCGATATCGCCCTCCCAGATCAGCGCCGACAATTTCTCGCCAAGCGCCTCGTCCACCTCGGCGAACACGTCACGCGCCGCCGGATAGGCCTCGGCCAGGTCGCGCCCCATACCCACGGTCTGCGCACCCTGCCCCGGAAACACAAATGCCCGCATCTAAACCCCCAGAAATGTTTTCCTTATACTCCGGCATAGCGCGGGCAAGGCATTGCCGCAACTCGCAGGGCAACCGGAACGCAGCCGATGCAATGAAAAAAGGGGGCCCCGAAGGCCCCCTTTTCCAATTCCGAACAATAAGAACCGATCAGCCGACCAGTTCCAGCCCCGAAAAGAAGAACGCGATTTCCTGCGCGGCAGTTTCCGGCGCATCCGAGCCGTGAACCGAGTTCTCGCCGACCGACAGGGCGAATTCCTTGCGGATCGTGCCCTCGGCAGCATCGGCCGGGTTGGTCGCGCCCATCACTTCGCGGTTCTTGGCAATGGCGCTCTCGCCTTCCAGCACCTGCACCACCACCGGCTCCGAGGCCATGAATTCCACCAATTCGCCATAGAAGGGGCGTTCCTTGTGAACCTCGTAGAACTTGCCGGCCTGCTCGGGCGACAGCTTGATGCGCTTCTGCGCGACGATGCGCAGGCCCGCTTCTTCGAATTTGGCGTTGATCTTGCCGGTCAGATTGCGCTTGGTGGCATCGGGCTTGATGATCGACAGGGTGCGTTCGGTGGACATGGATTTACCTTTATCTGCGGCAGGCCGCGCCCGCCATGAATGAGATCCGCGTCCGGTTATCAGGCTTCTTTCAGACCGGCAAGACTGCGCGCCCGCCAGTCCGGCCACGGCACAAAAAATCGCCGTCCCATTGCGCTTTCGTGAAACCGATACAACATTGAGGTAGTTGATCCGCGTGGCAAGCAAAGGCGGCGCCGACATGCAACCATTCCGCAAGGGCCAGTATCAGGCGAGACTGGCCGAAACGCCCGAGGATATCCGCGCAGCGCAGCGCCTGCGCTGGCTGTGCTTCATTGCCCGCAACGAAGCGGGCGACGGCGGCGACCAGGTCGATAGCGACGCGCTGGATGCGGAATGCCGCCACATGCTGGTCGAGGACATGACAACCGGGCAGCTTCTCTGCTGTTTCCGCTTCCTGCCCCTGTCCGGCGGGTCCGAGATCGCCCGCAGCTATTCGGCCCAGTTCTACAATCTCGACGCATTGGCGGATTTCGACGGTCCGATGGTCGAGATGGGGCGTTTCTGCATCCATCCCGAGGCCCGCGATCCGAATATTCTGCGGATTGCATGGGCGGCCATGACCCGCTTCGTCGACGAGGCCGGGATCGAAATGCTGTTCGGCTGCTCCAGCTTTACCGGCACCGAACCCGAAGAACATGCCGAGGCCTTCGCCATGCTCAAGGAACGCCATCTCGCCCCCCGCCGCTGGCTGCCGCGGGTCAAGGCGCCGAAGGTCTTCCGCTTCGCCCGCGCCCTGCGTCTGCGCAAGCCCGACCCAAAACGGGCGATGGCCACGATGCCGCCGCTCTTGCGCAGCTACCTGGCCATGGGCGGTTGGGTCAGCGATCACGCGGTGGTCGATTCCTCGCTTCGGACAATGCATGTCTTTACCGGTGTCGAGATCCGCGCCATCCCCCCGGCCCGTAAGCGGCTCTTGCGCGCGGTCGCGGGATAGCGGCGCATCGGCGGATTTGCGTCCCGCGATGGCCGGGGCTCTGCCGTCGTCGGCAGGTCTCTCGAACCGGTGGCGCGGCCGGCCGGCGACCCCGGGATATTTTCATGAAGAATAGAAAGCGGGCTCGGGCTGTTGGGCGTGAGTCGGATTCCATCGATGGCCATTTATTCCATGATGGAAACAATAATCCGCATATTTGAAAGATTATGCGCGAAATGGAGTCTGCCTCTACACGTTACTGCGCGAAAATCGCCACCAGAGCCGCGCGATGCTCGCTGCCTGTGTACGCTCTGTGTACAGGTTGTGTACGCCCTGTGCACGGGCTGTGCGACGAGAATCCCAGCATTTGCTGACTGAATCGGGTGCATGTTGCGAGGCTGTGCCGATGCAACGCACGCTGCCGTTGCGTTCCGCCTTCTCGCGCGCCCTCTGCCTATATGCTAGCCCCGCGTCCGGGGCGGACGTGGCCGATAGACCGGCAGCTTCCAGCCCCAGATCAGGCTGCCCGCACGCAGCACCCAAACGATGACGGCGCAGGCAATCAAGGCTTCCCCGCGCTGGAAACCCAGCCAATCCAGCCCCGCCGCCATCAGCGCCCCGCCAAAGGCCGCTGTCAGGTAAAGCTGTCCCTGTTTCAGCACTAGCGGCACTTCATTGCCGACGACATCGCGCATGAGCCCGCCGAACGTACCGGTCACGATGCCCATAATGACAATGATAACAGGGCCATAACCTTCCTCCATCGCCACGCCGACCCCTGCGGCGACGGCCACGGCCAGCGCCACGCTATCCAGCCAGACCAACAGGCGATAGCGGCTCTCGAACAGATGCGCGGTCCAGAAAACCAGCAGGGCAGCCCCGGCTGCGATTAGGATATAGGTTGGCTGTTCGACCCAGAACACCGTCTCGCGCCCAAGGATCAGGTCACGCAAGGTGCCGCCGCCCACCGCCGTCAGCGCCGCCATGAAGATGAACCCCACCGGATCGAGCTGCGCCCGGCTGGCAACCAGCGCCCCGGTCAGCGCGAAAATCAGCACCGCGCCATAGTCGAGCATGACAAGCAGACCCGCAAAGCTCATTTGAACGGCGCCATCCCGGCGCGCGCAAGCTCGTCCGCCCGCTCATTCTCGGCATGACCTGCATGCCCCTTGATCCAGCACCATTCGACCTTGTGCCGCGCCCGGGCCTCGTCCAGCCGCTGCCAGAGTTCGACATTCTTGACCGGCTTCCTGCCGGCCGTGCGCCAGCCATTCTTCTTCCAGCCGTGAATCCATTGGCTGACACCGTTTTTCACATAGGCGCTGTCAGTCGTGATGGTGATTTCGCTTGGCCGCGTCAGCGTCTCCAATGCCGAGATCGCGGCCATCAGCTCCATGCGGTTATTGGTCGTCGCGGCTTCTCCGCCCTGCAATTCCCGCTCTTTCACGATCCGTTCGCCATCCATCGCGCGCAGCAGGACGCCCCAGCCACCGGGGCCGGGATTGCCGCTGCACGCCCCATCCGTCCATGCGAAAAGCCTTGTCACGCCCGGCTCACCGCCAGTTTCAATCCCAGCATCGCGAAGGACGCCGCGAAGATCCGCCTCATCCAGCGCATCGCACGCTCCGACGCCAGCAAGGCGTCACGTCCGCTGGCCGCCAGACCCGCATAGATGACGAACACCCCGAATGTCATCCCGGCAAAACCCAGGCCTAGTTCGAGCAGCGCCCCCAACCCGGCCCCGACGGGCAGGAATTGCGGCAGGAAGGCCATGAAGAACATCGGCAGCTTGGGATTGAGCAGATTAAGCAGGACCCCGCGCCAGACCAGCCGTCCGGCAGGAGTCGGCTCTCCGGCGCCGAATTGCAATCCGCCCGAGCCTTGCAAGGCGCCCCAGGCCATCCAGAGCAGATAGGCGACACCGGCGAATTTCACCGCCTGGAACAACAGGGCACTGGTATGCAGCAATGCCGCCAGCCCGGCCATGGCGACCAGCATATGGATGACCGTGGCGATCGTGCAGCCGAGCGCGGCCCAGAGCCCGGCCCGCATTCCCCCGCCCAATGTCGAGGACAACGTGTAGATCACACCCAGCCCCGGCACGACACAAACGATGAAAGCGGTCAAAAGGTATTCGAAACTCATTGATCCAGCCTCACATATCCGGGTATTGCCTCGACCCGGCGCAACCAGGCATTGATCGCGGGAAAGCGATCCATCTCGAATCCCCCGCGCGTTCCCGCGCTATGGGTATAGGCGTACAAGCACAGATCGGCCAAACTCGCCTCGTCGATAAGCCAATCATGCCCTACAAGCCGCTCCTCCATCACCTGCAGCACTGCATGCCCCCGTTTCAGTAGATCGGCCAAATGTTCTGGCGTGGCATCGGACGCCCGTTCAGGATAACACAGCAGCGCCTGCCGGACCGCGATGACAGGTTCGTGGTTATATTGCTCCCAGAACATCCAGCCAAGCATTTGCGCCCGCTCCACCGGATCGGACGGGATGAGGGACGTCTCCTCACCCAGATACCACAGGATCGCGTCGGACTCTCCCAGCTTTCGCCCATCATCCAGGACCAGTGCAGGTACCTTGCCATAGGGCAACACCCCTTCGGCCTTGGCTCGCGTCAAAGCCTCCGAGCCATTCTCGCAATCGATCACCTCGGCTTCGCGCCCCGTCAGCGCCAGCGCCAGCCGGATCTTGTAGCTATTGCCCGACGAAGGCATCGAATATAGCCGCATCACCGCCCCTTCTTCTTTGTTTCCAGCAGCCCGGGAAAGCTCAGCCGTACAGGCCGGACAGAGGCTGCGCCCTCGTTCACGCCATTTCCCGCAGGACCCGCGGCACCTTGAACTCGACATTCTCCCGCGCCGTCTCGACGATCTCGACGGTCACGTCATACCGGGCGCGAAAAGCGTCGATCACCTCATCGATCAGCACCTCGGGCGCACTGGCCCCCGCCGTCACCCCGACCTGACGAACACCTTCGATCGCGCGCCAGTCGATCTGCTCCGCCCGCATCACCAATTGCGAATATGCGCAGCCCTCTGCCCGCCCGACCTCGACCAGGCGTTTGGAATTGCTGGAATTCTGCGCGCCTATCACCAGCAACGCCTCAATCCGTGGCGCGATCGCCTTGACCGCTGCTTGACGGTTGGTGGTTGCATAGCAGATATCCTCTTTCGCCGGGCCGACAATTTCCGGGAAGCGGGACTGCAAGGCGGCAACGATCGCGGCAGTGTCGTCGACAGACAAGGTTGTCTGCGTGATGAAAGCCAGCCGGGCCGGATCCCGCGGATGCATCCGGGCGACATCATCGACCGTTTCAACCAGGATGACCTCGCCTTCCGGCAGCTGACCCATGGTGCCCAGCACCTCCGGATGGCCGGCATGGCCGATCATGACCAGTTGCAAGCCTTCGGCATGATGGCGCGCCGCCTCCATGTGCACCTTGCTGACCAGCGGACAGGTCGCGTCCACAAAAACCATATCGCGTTGCCTGGCCTCGGTCGGGACCGATTTTGGCACACCATGGGCGGAAAAGATCACCGGTCTGTCATCGGGGCACTCATCCAGTTCCTCGACGAAGACGGCCCCCTTCTCCCGCAATGAATCGACAACATATTTGTTGTGCACGATCTCATGCCGGACATAGACCGGAGCGCCCCATTTCTGCAACGCCATCTCGACGATCTTGATGGCACGGTCCACGCCTGCGCAAAACCCACGTGGCGCGGCAAGAAAGAGCGTCAAAGGCGGTTTTTCATGTTCCATATCCTTGCCCTAACGTGACGACAAAGCATCGTCCAGACACAGCGCGTTTACATCCCCTATATCGATAGCCCGCGGGCATCGCGCCGCCAATCCATAAAATCGCAAGCTTTTTGCATAAATTTTAATAACTTGGAAATTGACCTGGCCTCGAGTCGAGAGCTTCATGACATCGCGTCCTCCGACTACAAGCGCCCATATAATTCCAAGGTTCAACATGTGTCAGCCAAGTTTGTGTTTTCCTGCCCTCTCATGAGCATAGTACCCAGATATACGACGCGGCTGCGAGCAAGTTTGGTTCGAATTTCGTTTCCATCAATCCGCAAGAGCGAGAATCGCGGTCACGTCCAGATGTGCTTCAAGATGCTCGGCCAATTCATCCAGCGTCTGCTCCACCCCGGTCTCGTATCCCGGCTGCGATGTGACGCCCAATCGCTCCAGATAGGCTGCGCGGAAGCGGTCATCGGCAAACAATCCGTGCAGATAGGTGCCCATGATTCGCCCATCGCGACTGACAGCACCATCCGGGCCGGGCACATGCGCGAAAGGACGGTTGCAATCCGGGCCGGTGCTCTGCCCCATATGGATTTCATATCCCGAGACGGGATGCCCAAGGGCTTCGCCGTTCACGCGGACCAACCGCTTGGTTTCTGCCATCTCGGTTTCGATATCGAGCAGGCCAAGCCCTTTCGTCCGGCCCGCAGCCCCGTCCGTGCCAAGTGGGTCGCGGATCACCCGCCCCAGCATCTGGTATCCGCCGCAGACACCCAGCACATGCCCCCCCCGCCGGACATGCCCGGCAAGATCCTGATCCCAGCCCTGTGCACGCAGAAAGGCCAGGTCGCCAAGGGTCGATTTCGTCCCGGGAATAATCACCATATCGGCATCGCCCGGGATCGGCTTCCCGGGCTTCAGCATCGTCAGGCGCAATCCGGGCTCGGCCGCCAAGGGGTCGAGATCGTCGAAATTGGCGATACGGGACAGGGTCAGGCACACGACATGCAGCCCTTCCCCCCGCGACATCCGCAGATCGACCGCATCCTCGGCCGGCAGGCGGTGGGCACCGTCGAACCACGGCACCATACCGAATCCCGGCCAGCCCGTTCGAGCCTCGATCAACCGGAAGCCATCATCGAACAGTCGTGGATCGCCACGAAACTTGTTGATCAGAAAGCCGCGGATCATCGCGGCATCCCGAGCCTCGATCACCGCCTGCGTTCCCACGATCTGCGCGATCACCCCACCTCGATCGATATCGCCCGCCAGCACGACCGGCACTCCTGCCGCGCAGGCGAAACCCATATTGGCGATATCCCGAGAACGCAGGTTCACCTCGGCCGGGCTGCCCGCACCCTCAACGATCACAAGATCATGCGTTTTCGCGAGGCGATGGAAACTGTCCAGGACACCCTGCAGAAGCCGGGGCCTGAGTGCCGCGTAATCTCCTGCCTGCGCCCGGGCAATGGCATGGCCGTGCAGAATCACCTGCGCTCCGGTATCCGTTTCAGGCTTGAGCAGGACCGGATTCATGTCAGTCACCGCCTCCAATTCGCAGGCACGCGCCTGCAACGCCTGCGCACGGCCGATCTCGCCGCCATCGACGGTAACCGCAGCATTGTTCGACATGTTCTGCGGCTTGAAGGGTGCAACCTTCAGCCCCCTGCGAAGAGCCGCCCGGCAAAGCCCCGCGACCAGCATCGATTTCCCAACATTCGAGCCGGTGCCCTGAATCATCACCGCGCGCGTGTTCTTGACCGGCATGGGACACTCCGCTTGCCATCATCTGCATGGATGACTAGATAGGCCCGTCCGCAAATGAAAGGCCGAATTCCGTGCAAAATGTCGTGCTGACCATTCACCTGATCCTGGCGGTCCTCTTGACCGGGGTCGTACTGCTGCAACGCTCCGAGGGCGGCGGGCTCGGAATGGGCGGCGGCAGCGGCGGCGGAGTCATGTCCGGTCGGCAGGCTGCCAATGCAATGACCCGGCTTACATGGATTTTCGGCATAGCGCTGTTCGTGACTTCGATCAGCCTGACGATCATCGCGGCACGGCAGACCTCCAACAGTTCGATCATGGATCAACTTGGCGTTCCCGAATCGCAACAGGGTTCAGGCCAGGAACAAAGCCTGGAATATACGCCTCCGCCTTCCGGGGCGGGCGACGATCCCTTGACACCGCCTGCACCTGCCACCTCCACGGTGGATGGCGATGCGGCGGAAGCGGATGGCGCTCCGGCGGCACTCACACCGCCTGCACCCGAACCCGCCGCAACCGAGGAGTCGGCGACGGACGAAGCCGTCACCCCCCCAACCGAGAACGGCACAACGACCGAACCCGCGACTGGTGGCGAGGCCGATGGTGCCGCATCGGAAAACGGCGAAACGGCCGGATCAGAGAATTCGCAACAGTCGAATTAAGATCACACAATAGATAGGGGCAGAATAAATCTGCCCTACATCAACTTGCGGTCCATTGCGGCCACGGGGCGAATCGCTTATAACTTAAGTCCCGTGATGCAGGCTGTTCGACGGCCCGCAAACATACCGAATTTGTACATCACGGGGGCTTCCATGGCGCGTTATATCTTTATCACCGGCGGCGTGGTTTCGTCCCTCGGCAAGGGGCTGGCATCCGCCGCGCTCGGGGCGCTGCTGCAAGCCCGTGGTTTCACCGTTCGGCTGCGCAAGCTGGATCCCTATCTGAATGTCGATCCCGGTACGATGTCGCCATTCGAACATGGCGAGGTCTTTGTCACAGATGACGGGGCAGAGACGGATCTGGATCTGGGTCATTACGAACGCTTCACCGGGGTGTCGGCCCGCCGCACGGATTCCGTCAGCTCGGGACGTATCTATTCCAATGTGCTGGAACGGGAACGCCGTGGTGAATACCTAGGCAAGACCATTCAAGTCATTCCCCATGTAACAAATGAAATCAAGGACTTCCTTGCCATAGGCGAGGACGAGGTCGATTTCATGCTCTGCGAGATCGGTGGCACGGTCGGCGATATCGAGGGCCTGCCCTTCTTCGAGGCGATTCGCCAGTTCAGCCAGGACCGTCCGCGTGGACAATGCATCTTCATGCACCTGACATTGCTGCCATGGCTGGCGGCATCCGGAGAACTGAAGACCAAGCCGACCCAGCACAGCGTGAAGGAATTGCGCTCGATCGGGATCGCGCCCGATGTCCTGGTCTGCCGCTCGGAGCAACCGATCCCTGAAAAGGAGCGCGCCAAGATCGCGTTGTTCTGCAATGTCCGCCCCGATGCCGTGATCCCGGCCTATGACCTGAAAACGATCTACGAAGCCCCCCTCGCCTATCATCGCGCCGGACTGGACCGGGCGGTTCTGGACGCGTTCCAGATCAGCCCCGCCCCGCGCCCCGACCTGTCACGCTGGCAGGATGTGATGGATCGGCTTGAACATGCAGAAGGCAAGGTCAGGATCGCGATCGTCGGCAAATACACCCAACTTGAGGATGCCTATAAATCCATCGCCGAGGCTCTGACTCATGGCGGCATGGCGAATCGCGTCCGGGTACGCACCGAATGGGTCGACAGCGAGAAGCTGGAAGGCGACGGCATATCCCTGCTCGACGGTTACCACGGAATCATCGTGCCGGGCGGCTTCGGAGAACGCGGCACCGAAGGCATGGTCGCCGCCGCCCGCTATGCACGCGAGAAGAAAGTGCCATATCTGGGCATTTGCCTGGGGATGCAGATGGCAGTGATCGAAGCGGCGCGAAATCTTGCGGGCATGCCCGATGCAGGCTCGGAGGAATTCGATCACGAGGCCGGCAAGACGCGGTTCACCCCGGTGGTCTACCATTTGAAGGAATGGGTGGAGGGCAATTACACGGTTCAGCGCAAATTGACGGATGACAAGGGCGGGACGATGCGTCTCGGCGCGTATACCGCCATTCTGGCGCCGGATTCCAAGGTTTCGGCGGCCTATGGCGGCGCATTGCAGATCGAGGACCGTCATCGCCACCGCTATGAGGTCGACGCGACCTATCGCGAGGCGCTGGAGAAGGTCGGTCTGTCATTTTCGGGTATGTCGCCGGATGGCAAACTGCCCGAAGTCATCGAATATCCCGATCATCCCTGGTTCATCGGCGTGCAGTCGCACCCTGAACTGAAATCCAAGCCATTCGATCCGGCGCCGCTTTTTGCCGGTTTCGTCAGGGCCGCAATGGAGGAAGGCCGGCTGGTGTAAACCAACCGGCCCCGTCGTTCCACGTTCGATCCCGCGCCGGCGCAATTTCCGCGCCGGTCATCATTGGTTAAGCGGCCTCGCCTTGTGACGCGTCGCCGAGTTCGATCAAGCGCAGCACATGGTCATTGTGATCACCCAACTGGTGGTCGATCATGACCAGGCGCTTGGCGTAATGCGCACCGGGATATTCCCAGGTCATGCCGATACCGCCATGCATCTGGACCGCCTCTTCCGAGATTTTCCGGCCCATCCGCCCGATCAGGTTCTTGGCCATCGATACGTTGCGCGCCTGGTCCTTCGCGCCGAAACCGGCCACCGCCGCGATGGTGATCGAACGGCATTGCTCCAGCTCGACCAGCATATCCACCAAGCGGTGCTGCAAGGCCTGGAAACTCGCGATGGGTCGACCGAATTGCTGACGCTGTCCCAGGTAATCCTGCGTCAGGTCGATCAAATGCGCCATCGCACCCACCGCCTCGGCGCAAAGGGCGATACGACCCATATCCAGCGCGTCCTCCAGTTCGGACCGGCAGTCCGAGGACAGGCACTCCGCCTTCAGCTCATCCATCACCAGATCCGACACACCGCCGCCATCGACCATCGTGGCAGAAATCAGCTCAGGGCTGTTGACGAGGAACAGGCCAATACCCACCTCGGTTCGCGCCGCAACCAGCAGATGGTCAGCACCCGGCGCGCCATAGATGGCGGATTTCCGACCCGACAGCCGCCAATCATCACCGTCTTGCCGCGCCTTTGCCTCGAGATGCGACAGGTCGCAGGCAACATTCGGTTCATAAACGGCCAGGGCGGTGCGTGCCGTGCCCGCCACCATCGCTTCGACCAGATCGTCACGGCCAAGGCCCGCCAGCAGGCGCACCCCCATCAGCGCGCCCAGCAGAGGTTCTGCGCATAAACCCCGCCCGATCTCCTCGAAGATGACCGAGACATCCTCGGCGCTGCCACCGAAGCCGCCCTGTTCTTCGCTGATGAAGGCACCGACGATGCCAATTTCCGCCAGCCCGGCCCAGGTCTCGGGTGAATGCCACGGTTCGGCATATACCTGCGCGTTGCGTGTCTCGATATCGTAATTGTCGGTCAGATAGCGGCGGAGGCTGTCCGCCAGCATCTGGTGGTCCTCGGAAAGATTGAAGTCCATGGGATCACCTCCGGTACAGCTCTTTGGCAACGATGTTGCGCTGGATTTCATTCGAACCGCCGAAGATCGACAGCTTGCGATTGTTGAAATAGGCGGGGGCCGCGCGGGCGGCTTCGACCGGCACGGTCAATTCGTTCTCGGACAACTCGTCGGCCATCGGCGCGGCCTGCGGCCCGAGAGCCGAGCGATACAGGTCCTGGATCGCCTGCCGCACCTGCGTGCCCTTGAGTTTCAGCATCGAGCTTTCGATACCGCCTGCCGCCCCGCCCTTCGCATTGGCCAGCATCCGCAGATTGGTGATCCGCAATGCCTCCAGCTCGATCTCGATCTCGGCGGCACGGGCGGCATAAATCGGATTGTCGGCGATCTTGCGGCTGTCGCGGGTGATTTGCCCTGCCAGGCGATGAAAGCGCTCCATGTCCTTGATCGAGAAACCGGTCCCAGCGATATTGGTGCGTTCATGCGTCAGCAGGTATTTGGCGATGGTCCAGCCCTGATTTTCCTCTCCCACCAGGTTGGCGGCGGGGACGCGGGCATCGGTGAAGAACACCTCGTTCACCTCGTGCCCGCCCTCGATCAGCCGGATCGGGCGCATCTCGACGCCCGGTGTGTCCAGATCGACCAGCAGGAAGCTGATCCCCTCTTGCGGCTTGCCCTCGGTCGAGGTCCGCACGAGGCAGAAAATCTTGTTGGCGTGCTGGCCAAGCGTGGTCCAGGTCTTCTGCCCGTTGACCACGTAATGATCGCCGTCACGCACCGCGCGGGTCTTGAGACTGGCCAGATCGGACCCCGCCCCCGGCTCGGAATAGCCCTGGCACCACCAGTCGCTTCCATCCAGGATCCGGGGCAGGATCTCGCGCCTCTGCTCTTCGGTGCCGAATTTGAGCAATACCGGCCCCAGCATGTTCAGGCCGAAGGGCACCAGACGCGGGGCACTGTGCAGCGCACATTCCTCGGCAAAGATATGGCGCTCGACGGCGCTCCAGCCCGGGCCGCCATATTCCTCGGGCCAAGTTGCCGCCAGCCAGCCGCGCTCGTGCAGGATCGCCTGCCAGCGCAGCAGATCCTCTTTCGAAAGCTCCTTGCCCGCGGCCACTTTCTCGGACAGTTCTTCGGGCAGGTTGTCTTTCAGGAACGCACGCACCTCTTCGCGGAACGCGCGCTCTTCGGAAGTGAATTCGAGGTCCATCCGTTCATTCCTTGTTCAAATCGGCAAAGCTGCGGCCAGAATCGGCCAATTCGCGCAAGAGCGGCGGAACCTGCCAGTAATGCGCGTCTTCCTTAGCATAGGTCTCGATCCGCTCGATCAGCGCCTTGGCTCCGATCCGATCGGCATAGTTGAGCGGCCCGCCCAGATGGCGCGGGAAGCCATAGCCGAACAGGAACACCGCATCGACATCGACGGGGCGCTGCGCGATCCCTTCCTGCACGACGCGGGCGGCTTCGGAAAT
Source organism: Paracoccus saliphilus (assembly GCF_028553805.1). Lineage (NCBI taxonomy): Bacteria > Pseudomonadati > Pseudomonadota > Alphaproteobacteria > Rhodobacterales > Paracoccaceae > Paracoccus > Paracoccus saliphilus. The sequence continues at coordinate 2,674,142 of NZ_CP067140.1, forward strand.
CATCGCGGTCATGTAGCGGGCGGTGATATCCTCGTCGCTGAATTCGCGTGGGGTTACACCCGCGGCCTTGCGCTCGGCTTCGACGATGGCGACGGCATCGGGGTTCGGCTTGCGCGTCTTGGGATCGTCATAGAGATAATAGCCGCGCCCGGTCTTGCGCCCGAACCAGCCATTCTCGCAGATCCGGTCGGCGATGGTGACATAGCGTTCCTCGGCCGGCCGGTCCGGTGCCTTGCGCTTGCGGGTGGCCCAACCGATATCCAGCCCGGCCAGGTCGCCCACGGCAAAGGGCCCCATCGCGAAACCGAAATCCTCCAGCGCCCGGTCGATCTGCTCGAAACCTGCGCCGTCCAGCATCATGTAATCCGCCGCCTTGCGGTAATGGGCGAGGATGCGATTGCCGATGAAACCGTCGCAAACGCCCGAGCGCACTGCGACCTTCTTCATCCGCCCCGCCAATGCCCAAGCGGTCGCGACCACCTCGGGTGCGGTCTTGTCCGCCACCACGACCTCGAGCAGCCGCATGACATGGGCGGGAGAGAAGAAATGCAGCCCGATCACGTCCTGCGGGCGCGAGGTCATGTCGGCAATCGCATTCACGTCAAGATAAGAGGTATTCGTGCCAAGAATCGCGCCGGGTTTGCAGATCCGGTCAAGCTTGCCAAAGATCTCGGCCTTGACCGACATCTCCTCGAACACCGCCTCGATCACCAGATCGACAGAGGCGAGGCTTTCCAGATCGGTCGTTGCATTCAGGGCCGCCAGTGCCTTATCGCGTCCCTCCGCCGTCATCTTGCTGCGCTTCACTGCGCCATCAAGGTTCTTGGTCACGGCGGCCTCCGCCGCCTCGGCCCGCTCGGGTGCCATCTCGATCAGCGTCACCGGGATGCCGGCCTGAAGCAGAGCGGTTGCGATGCCGACCCCCATCGTACCGCCGCCGATCACCCCGGCGGTCTCGACCTTGCGCGGTTCTGCCTGCGCCTCGGGGATACGCTTGACGGCACGTTCGGCGTTGAAGGCATGGATCAGGCCCTGCCGGTCGGGGCTGTCCATCAGTTCCATGAACAGCGCCCGCTCGGCTTTCAGCCCTTCGGCGAAAGGCTTGGCGATTTGCGCGACGGCCTCGACCGCCTTGATCGGCGCGGCCAGCGCCGGGCGTTTCTTGCGCAGGCGCTCAGTAGCGGCCTCGATCAGCGCAGGGTCCAGATCGACCGCGATTTCCGCGGTGCGCCGTGTTGGCAGCGAACCGTCCAGAGCCGCCTTCGCCCCGGCCAATGCGGCTTCGCGCGGGGCGGAATCGTCAATGCGATCCACGATCCCCAGATCCTTCGCCTCATCAACTGGAACCCGACGGCCCGAGCTGATGATATCGATGGCTTTCTCAACCGCGATCAGGCGCGGCAATCGCTGCGTTCCGCCCGCGCCGGGCAGCAGGCCCAAACTCACCTCGGGCAACCCGACCCGCGCGCCGGGCAGACCGATCCGCGCATGGCAGGACAAAGCAAGCTCCAGCCCGCCGCCAAGGGTCGTGCCATGCACAACGGCGATCACCGGCTTGTCGCTGGCCTCGATCCGGTCCAGCAGATCGGGCAGTCGAGGCCCCACCGGCGGCTTGCCGAATTCGCGGATATCGGCCCCCGCCGACAGCGCACGCCCCTCGCCATGGATGGCGATAACCCGGATCTGCGGATCGGCATTCAGTTTGTCGATTGCATCCGACAGCCCCTGCCGCACAGCTGCCCCAAGCGCGTTGACCGGGGGATTGTTCAGGCAAATCAGCCCGATATCGCCCTCGGTTTCGACGCGCACCGGCGTTACTTCACTCTGGCTCATATCTGATCCTCCAATTCCTGCCGCGTTCAGGCCACGCGCTCGATGACCATGGCGATACCCTGCCCGACACCGACGCACATCGACAGGCAGGCATAGCGCCCGCCACTGCGTTCCAGCTGCCGCATCGCGGTCAGGATGATCCGCGCGCCCGAGGCGCCAAGCGGGTGGCCAATCGCGATCGCGCCACCATTCGGGTTCAGGCGGCTGTCGGACGGATCCAGTTCCAGTTGCTTGCAGCAGGCCAAGACCTGGCTGGCGAACGCCTCGTTGATCTCGATCAGGTCCATGTCCTGCATGGTCAGGCCCGCGCGTTCCAGCGCCTTGGGCACGGCGAAGCCCGGCCCGATCCCCATGATCCGAGGTGGCACCCCGGCAATCGCGCCCGACACGATCCGCGCCCGGGGCTTCGGTCCCAGGTCCTTGGCCCCCACCAAGAGCGCCGCTGCACCGTCATTGACGCCCGAGGCATTGGCCGCCGTCACCACGCCGCCCTCGAAGATAGGCTTCAGCGACGCCATCTTTTCCAGCGTCGTCTCGGGGCGGGGATGTTCATCTGCATCGACCACGGTCACAGCGCCCTTGCGGCCCGGGATTTCGATGGGCAGGATCTCGTCCTTGAAGAAACCATCCGCCCGCGCCGCCTCGTATTTCTGCTGACTGGCATGGGCGAAGGCATCGCTTTCCTCGCGCCCGATCCCGTAATCCTTTGCCAGGTTATCGGCGGTCTGCGGCATGGTGTAATCGCCGAATTCCTTGGCGAATTGCCTGTTCGGGAAGCGGGTGCCGATGGTCGAATCGTAAATCTTGGGCTGACGGTCCCATGCGCTTGGAGATTTGCCCATCACGAAGGGCGCGCGCGTCATGCTCTCGGTGCCGCCCGCCAGGTAGAGACCCGCCTCGCCCACGGTGATCGAGCGTGCCGCATCCAGCGCCGCCGCCATCCCCGAGCCGCAAAGCCGGTTGACGGTCAGCCCGCCTGCCTCTTCGCGCACGCCGCCCAGAAGCCCCGCGAAACGCGCAACGTTGCGGCTGTCCTCGCCCGATTGGCAAACATTGCCGAGGATCACATCCTCGATCCTCTCGACCGGCAGATCCGAGCGTTCAACCAATGCGCGGATGACCTTGGCCGCCAGATCGTCGGGGCGAACCGCCGCCAGCGCGCCCGCGTGACGCCCGAAGGGGCTGCGCAAACCGTCATAGATATATCCTTGAAGCATGGTCATCCTCGTCCTCTAGGTTTCGTCCAGCTCTGCCCGGAAATGTTCGAGCAGCTTGTTCTTCAGAATCTTTCCCGTCGCCGCCTGAGGCAAGGCTTCAGTGATGATCACCCGTGCGGGCACCTTGTAGGGCGCCATCCGTTCGCGCACCCAATCCCGCAATTCGGCCTCGGTCACCTCGTCCTGCGCAGTCACGAAGGCCAGCACATCCTCGTTGCCCTGCCGCGCGCGCCCGACCACGGCGCAAAGCGCCACGGCGGGATGGGCGGTCAGCACTGCCTCGACCTCGGGCGGGTAGATATTGAAGCCCGAATGGATGATCAGTTCCTTCAGCCGCCCGGCAATATGCAAAGTTCCGTCGGCCTCCTGTCGCGCCAGATCGCCGGTGCGCAGGAACCCGTCCTCGGTCAGGGTGGCATGAGTGGCCTCCGGGTTGCGGAAATAACCCTTCATCACGTTGGGGCCGCGCGCCCATAGCTCGCCCACGCCATTCTCGTCGGGTTCGTGGATCACCACCTCCATCCCCGGCACCGGCAAGCCGACCGCCGCATCGTTGCGCGGGCTCTCGATCCGCGTCGTGGCAATGCCCGGCGAGGCTTCGGTCTGGCCATAGCCGTTATGCAGGACCTGCCCGAATATCCGCTCGGCCCGCTCCTTGAGGCTCAGGTCCAGGGGGGCGCCGCCCGCATAGATATAGCGCAGCCGATGCTCGGGCTGTTCGATGCCAAGCTCTTTCAGGCGCCGCAGCAGGGCGGCGAAAATCTGCGGCACTGCGGGCAGGATGGTCACGTCCTTTCGGATATGGCGCAGCACCTCGTCGGCATCGAAGCGCGGCATGGCGATCAGCCGCGATCCGCCCATCAGCCCGGCCAGGAAAACCGAGGTCAGCCCGAAGATATGGGTTCCTGGAATGACTGCCAGCGTCGTGTCCTCCGGCCCGATCCGGCGCAGCCCGGCCGAGGTCCGGCACATGAACAGAAGGTTGCCATGGGTCAGCATCACCCCCTTGGGCTCTCCGACCGTGCCGCTGGTATAGATCAGCGCGGCGGTCTGGCCGGGGCCGTCCTCGACCGGCTCGGGCATTGCCTCGCGCGGGGGAGACACCAGCAGGTCGCCGCAGCGCATCTGCCCCAGTGACACAGCATCCAGCCGTTCGGCATGCGCCCTTGCCGCCGCCGATGCCTCGGGGGTAAAGATGGCGCAGCGCGCATCCGCGACCTCTGTCAGCCGGTCCAGTTCGGCAGGGGTCAGCCGGGCATTGGCCAATGTCGCCCAGGCATCCAGATGGCTCAGGGCAAGCATCGCGGCCAGATAGGTCACGCAGTTCTCGCTGACCACCAGCACCCGATCGCCCGGACGCACCCCATGATCGCGAAGCTTTCCGGCAATCGCCGTGACGAGTTCGCCAAGCTCGGCATAACTGTATTCGCTGCCGTCATGATCGACGATGGCGGTTTGGCCGGGTTCGCCCTGCGACAGAACTTCGTGGATACGTCTCAATACCGGTCTCCCTTCCCCAAGCTTGCCTATCTGTTCCATCACGGTTGCTCCAATTCCGCGACCACGGGACGGCCGCGACGATAGGCCACGAGGATCGGCGGGACCGCCAATGCCGCGCCGATGGCCGCTGTCGTGCCGAAGCCGATCCCGGCAAAGGGCATCGCCGGCAAGGCGAACAGGAAACCTCCCAGGCACAGCATGGCGCGCAGCAGATAATCCCCGCGCCCCGCCAGCGACCCGGCGGCCACGACATAGCCCTGCAGGCCCATGCCGATCAGCCCGACCCCGAGCACCGCGCAGACCAGCGCCACCACAACCTCGAGCGCGGGGGCGTTGCCGATCAGCGCCGGGTTCAGCACGAACAGGAAGGGCACGATATAGATGATGCTTCCAAGCCGCATCGCCTCGAATCCTGCCTTCATCGGACTGGTGCCCGCAAGCGTCGCGGCGGCATAAGCACCAAGGGCGACAGGCGGGGTGATGTAGCTGACCATGCCCCAGTAGAGGATGAACAGATGCACCGCCAAGCGGTCCAACCCTCCCGCTTCCAGCGCCGGGGCGAGGACAATGGCTAGGAAGATGTAACAGGCCGTCGCCGTCATCCCCATGCCGAAGATAAAGGCCGTCAGCGCGCCCATCACCAGCAGGATGAAGACATTGTCCCCGGCGATGAACAAGAGTTCGTTCACCAGCGTCCCGGCAAGGCCGGTGGCCGAAAAGGAGCCGACGATCAGCCCGACGCCAAGGATGACCGCGGTCAGCTCGGCAAGGCTGGAGCCGACGCCCATGACGATCTCGACCAGCTTGCGCCATGTCATGCGGCTGCCGGGAAGGAACTGGTTGATCGCCAGAAGCAGCAGCACCGAATAGAAGGGCGCCCTGGTTTCCTGCCGCAGCACGACCATCATGAATATCAACAGCGCGAAGACCAGCACATAGGGCCAGCCCTTGCGCAGCGTATCGCGCAACGCCGGAACCTCGCCCCGCGGTAATCCCTTCAGGTTGCGCCGGGCCGAATAGGCGTCGATCTGTGCAAACAGCGCCAGGTAGAACAGCATCGAGGGGATGGCGGCGGCGACGACGATCTCGGCATAGGGAAGCGACAGGAAGGACGCCATGACAAAAGCCGTCGCCCCCATGATCGGCGGCATCAGCACGCCCCCGGTCGAGGCGCAGGCCTCGGTCGCGGCGGCGGTCTTGGCGGAAAAGCCGGTGCGGCGCATGGTCGGGATCGAGACGGTGCCGGTGGTCAGCACGTTCGAGATGACGCTGCCCGACATAGATCCCATGAAACCGCTGGCGAAGATCGAGACCTTGGCGGCCCCGCCGCGATAACGTCCCACCAGCCCCAGGGCGAGATCGTTGAAGAAGGCTCCGCCGCCCGTGTGCTGCAGCACCGATCCAAAGATGATGAAGCCGATCACCACCCCGCCGAATGCCCGCATCGGGATGCCGAATATGCTTTCCGACGAAAAGACATGGTAGGAAAAGGTCTCGCTCAGCGTGCTTTGAAAGCCCGAGAACGGTGCCGGGACATGCCCGGCAAAGCTGGGATAGAAGGCGACGAGCGTCACGACGATGGCAAGCACCAGCCCTCCGGCGCGGCGGGTTGCCTCAAGAACCAATCCGGCGAACAGGAATGCCACCCATTGCGCGGCGACCGGCGCGGCGAATTCCCAGCCCTCGTTGAGGTTCTGCTTCGCCGTCACCGCGATATAGGCCCCTGCCCCCAGCGAGGCGGCAGCAAGTAACCAGTCAAGCGGCGAGACCGATCCGAAACGCCTGCCGCGGATGTCGAACACCAGGAAGGTGGCCGCCAGAAACAGCGTGGCGAGAATGTTGAGATAGCGACCTTCCAGCATCACCAGGCCGAAGGGCCTGATATTGAACAACTGGTTGATCACCAGCAGGATCGCAGTGACGGTCAGGACGAGCAGGGAGATATGGCGGGGATTCCGATATCCGCCGTCGGATGTTTTTTCGGGGTCTTCCAAGACAGTATCGGCTGGTTGCACGCGGACCTCCTCTCCAGGCGCGGGGGGCTGGCGGAGCGCGAAGGGAACTGCACGATCCGCCTTGGCTGTCGGAGCCGGAGCTCCCGGCCCGTATCTCGCCCGTCCCGCATGCGGCGGGGCGGGGCGATTGAAGGCGGAGGCCAGCTTACGCCGCCGCCCGAACGCTCGGGTGAACGGTCAGAACACCACCTTGAAGCCCGCCGCTTCCAGCGCCTCTCGGCGTTTTTGCGACCAGGCCGCGGTCCAGTCGTCAGGGTTCTCTGCCTCCAGCTCTTTCCAGGCGGCCTGCAGGATCCCCTGACGCTCGATCAGCCGGTCGTTATGGGCCTGTGCCTCGTCGTTCCAGACACCGAGCTCCTTGAAATAGGCGATGGCACCCTCGTGATAGGGCACCACCCAGGTGAAGTTCTGGTTGTCGATGTTCCAGCCGCCGATCCCCGGCGCCTTGCCGTCATATTGCGGGAACAGCTCGACCATGGCCTTGGTCATGTTGTAGACCAGATCGGGATCCGCATCCGCCATGCTGACCAGCACCGGATAGGCATAGGTCGCACCCTGAACGCCATCGGTGCCGTCGATACCTGCCCCGACAGTCGCCTTGTTCGGCGTATAGAAGGGCGCGATATCGGTCAGCCGTTTGAACGCCTCTTCATCATCCGGATCCATCGCCGGCCAGAGCAGGCCGCGCGGTCCCGCCGCCGCCTCATATGCCGGGCCGGTATTGGTCGAGCCGAACATCGCGTCCACCTCTCCCTCGATCAAGCCGGTCCAGGCAGCGCCATAGCCCCCGAACTCGACCTTGGTCACATCGTCCCAGGTCAGGCCCGCATAGGCCAGGTAGGCGTCCATGTTCACATTCAATCCGGGTGCCCCGGCGATCCATGCCACGCGCTTGCCACGCAGATCGTCATAGGTCTCGATATCCGCATCCGCCGCCACGCCGACCGAAAGGTTCACATCGCCGCCGAAATTCGCCAACAGGACACGCAGGGGTTGCGGCCCCCAGTTCTTCTCTCCGAATTCGAACGCCCCCTCTTGCGCCATGAAACTGCCGCCTATGCCGGTTGCCGAGAACTCGACACGGCGCTGACGCAGAGGCTGGGTGCGCGAGACATCGTTCTTGCCGGGCAGAACCCGCAGGCTGGTGCCGGTAGCTTTCTGAAGCTCGCCCCCGATGGCGACGGCCTGATTGAAACCTGCCGACCCCGTATCATAGGCGGTCCAGGACATCTGTCTGGGCAGTTCGATGTCCTGCGCGCCGGCAGTGCCTGCCAGGAACAAGGCGATTCCGGCTGCGGTTCCCTTGAGAATATTCATTGATCTCCTCCCTGCAGATGACGGCTCCGCCGAAATCCTTGCCAAATCAACTATGCGAATTTATATTTCGCACAGCGAACGGATAATGTTTAATGCTCTTCTGAGTCAAGTGATTCAGCATCAAAATTTGCAAAACATCAGTTCGCATTGCGAAATAGCTTGCATTGGTATCATCTTTGCCGAAGATTGGCTATGTGCCCCTCAGGGCAAACAGGCATGATGTTGAAAGATCGAATGACGCAGGAAACTGAACAACCGGAAGAAACGGAAACCGGCGACCGGCAATTCGTCAGCGCATTGGCGCGGGGATTGGACATCCTGGGCTGCTTCCGCACGGATGACCGTTTCCTGTCCAATCACGAGATTTCGCGGCGAACCGGGCTTGCCAAGCCGACGATCTCGCGCCTGACCTACACATTGACGAAGACCGGCCATTTGCTGCGCGATAATGACAGTGGCGAATACCGCCTTGGCGCGAAGGTTCTGCAATTGGGCTTCGGCGTGCTGGCCGCGACAAGCATTTCCGACCGCGTTGCCGCGGAACTGGGCGCGCTGTCCAAGGGACCGAACCCCTATGTGACCGCCGCATTGGCCGAACGCAGCGGTATCCGCGCCGTCTATCTGGCAGTGCGGCGATCTCATCAGGCGGTTTCGCTATCGATCGGCGTGGGGGCGCGGCTGCCCGTCTTCTATTCCGGCATCGGCCGCGCCATCATCGCCGGACTGTCCGAAGAGGAACGGGCAGAGGTTCTGGCCATGGGCATCCGCGAATTCCCCGACCAGGAAGAGCGGATGGAGCAAAGCATCCGCGACGCGGTCAGCGACTACGAAACCTATGGCTATTGCACCAGCTTCGGAGCATGGAAGCCCGAGATCAACGCGATTGCCGCCCCATTGCGGTCGCTGGACGGCACGACGGTCTATGGCGTCAATGTCGGCGGACCGTCATTCCTGATCTCCCCGAAGGAACTGCACAAGGAATACGGCCCGGCATTGCTGGAAACCGTCCGCAAGCTGGGCGGAATCCCGGCAGGCTGACAGGCCTCGGCAACCGCCAGATCAGAGCCAGCGCGCCTCCCATGTCCCTGATTCCACCAAAAGCTGCGCCTGCTCGACCAGCATCTCGGCAAAGCGCTTGACCAGCCAGCCATTCCCGGTGAGCCCCGGCGTCCACAAGACCACGGTCCGCCCCAACTCGGGCGAGGTGATCGGGCGGGCCGCCAGTTCACCGCTGGCCAGCATGTCCCGGACCGAGATGCGCGAGAGGATCGTATTGCCAAGCCCCTGCCGGACGAAATTGAGCATGACCTGAACGATATCGACCTCGAGCACGACCTCAGGTGTGATCCCCTGCCCTGCCGCCGCCGCCTCGATCAGGCGGCGCAAACCATGGGCAGGGCTCGGCAGGATCAGGGGCTGCTCGAAAGCTTCGGCAAATCCTATGGGTTGGGAGCTGCCCCGGTCGGATGCCGGGCAGATGAGATAGAGCTGCTCATAAACCAGCGGGCGCGCATGAAGGTCACTCACCGGGCCGATTTCATAGGTGATGCCCAGATCGATCGTGCCGCGCTGCAACCAGTCCCTGACATGCCCCGTAAAGCCCGACACGATACGCAGCCGAACCTGCGGATAGCGCGCGTTGAAATGCGCGATCAGCGGCTCTGCCAACAGCTCCGCCACCGCGGGCGGCAAGCCCAGGGTCAAGGTGCCGCGCAATTCGCCTTCATTGCCGGGAACGTCGCGCAGGATGCTGTCAGCATCGGCCAGCAATTGTTCGGCACGGGACAACAGCAATTCGCCCTGCTCGGTCGGCTCCACCCCTCGGCCGTGACGTCGCAGAAGCGAAACCCCAAGCTCCTCTTCAAGCGCCTGCACCTGACGGCTGAGCGCAGGCTGGGCGATATTTAACCGCTCGGCCGCGGCGGTAATGCTGCGCATCTGGCAGATTCGGATGAAATTGCGAAGCTGACGAAGTTCCATGATGCCGATATTCTATCGCTGATAGATCTCCAATGCATTTGAAATATGGTCGCGATGTAACGAAGATACGGAAAAGATGGTCAGCTTTTGCGCGGCTCACCCGAAATGCAGATCATCTGCAAGGACGAGGAAACAGTGCAGCAGCCGAAAGGCGATGCCGATGGAGCCTGCTATTCAAAAATATGTATCGAACAATAGGGCGATAGTATTGGAAATCATATCCTGAAATATGGCCTTCTTCCGGAAAGCCCATGATCCCGGAGAGTGTGTCATGCTCAAGGACATACACCAGAACACCCCCGACAGCCCCGGCATGAAGACAGTTCGGGATTCCGGGCGGCTGCCAACATCGTATACTGCATCGCAATACCTGCGCCGTGGAGGAGAGAATCGGCGAGGTTCCCGGGGTGATCGCGGCGAAACATCTCAAGTCGCGACGCGCCCTGACAACAATAATGGGAGGAATATCATGTTACTACGCTCTATACTGGCGACAACGGTTCTGGGTCTCGGCACGCTGACCGCCTCGGCACAGGACTTGCCGCAGACGATGATCTGGACGGCCTATGATGTCGGCTCGGCGGGTTATGCCGAGGCTTCGGCCATCGCGGATGCATTCGGCAAGGAATTCGGCACCAAGGTTCGCATCCAGCCCTCGGGCACCGCGATCGGACGGTTGCAACCCGTTCTGCAAGGCCGGGCCGATTACGGTTTCCTGGCCACGGAATCGTTCTTCGTCTCCGAGGGCGATTTCGATTTCGCCACGCCGGAATGGGGCCCGCAGAACCTGCGCGCGGTCGCCGGGCGGCCCGCCTCTTTCGCCATGGTGACGGCTGCCGATGCGGGGATCGAGGAGATCGCCGACGCCAAGGGAAAACGCGCCGCCCTGGTTGTCGGCAATCCCTCGGTCAATCTCAAATGCGAGGCGATCCTGGCCTTTGGCGGGCTGACCACCGATGATGTCGAGGTGGTGATGTTCCCCACCTATGCCGCTGCCATGTCCTCGATGACCAAGAACGAGGCCGATTTCACCTGCACCACGCCGACCACAAGCCAGCTTTACGAATTGGCTGAATCACCGCGCGGCATCCGCTGGATTCCGCTGGATTCGGAAAACCAGGAAGGCTGGGCCGCGCTGGACGGGGTTCTGCCGATCATGTCCCCGTTCAACGAGGATATCGCCGCCGGGCTGGAAGAGGGCGAAAACGTGCAGATGGCGGCCTACCGCTATCCGGTGATCGCTACGACGGCCGACAAATCGGCGGACGAGGTCTATGCCTTCATCAAGGCGCTGGACGAGGCCTATGACCTTTACAAGGACGGCACCGCAACCATGGTCCGGTGGGATCTGGCCCAGGCCGGATTGCCCCCCGCCGATGTTCCCTTCCATGAAGGCGCCATCCGTTACCTGACGGAAAAGGGCATCTGGACAGAAGAGGCAGAGGCCTGGAACCAGCAACGCATCGCCCGGCTGGATGCGATGATCGCGGCATGGGAAGAGTTCCTGCCCGCGAACGAGGGTCTGCCGGCCGAGGAATTCGCGGCGAAATGGAAAGAGAAGCAAGGCGAGGTCATTGCTTCGCTCGACTCGTAAACCGGGCTGCTTGCCGGTCGGATCGGGCCTGCGGGTTCGGTCCGACGCATTCCCAGTAAAGGATTTCCGAGATGAGCCAGACCGAGCCCAAGCCTGCAAACCCGTCGCCGACACCTGCCGCGCCGTTGCCACGCCTTTCCGGTGCGGCAAGCCTCGCGGTCTACATCCTTGGCATTGCCGGGCTCGTGCTGGCCGTCAACCAGGTTTTCCTGTTGAACCTGTTCGGTTTCCAGCCGCTCGGGAACTCCTATCTCTATTACCTGATCGGCATCTTCCTGGCGATTGCTTTCCTCAGCTTGCCCGCCCGGCCATCGCAATCGCACCGGGTACAATGGTTCGACTGGATCCTGTCGGCCATCGCGCTGACCGCCTGCGGTTTCCTTGGCCTGCATGGGATCGACATCATCCAGAAGGGCTGGGAGTTCTCGGCCCCGCTCTCAGTGAATATCGCCGCCGGAGCGGTTCTCATCATCACGCTGGAGGGCGTACGGCGCGGAGGTGGCCCCTTGCTACTGGCGACCGCATTGTTGTTCGGCGCCTATCCCCTGTTCGCCGATTACATGCCGGGATTCCTCTGGGGCACCTCGTTCAGCCTGCCCGAGACGATCCGCGTCCATGTCCTTGGTGTCGAAAGCATCATCGGCATCCCGATGCAGGTCGTGGCCGAACTGGTCATCGGTTTCGTTATCTTCGGATCGGTGCTGACGGCAACCAAGGGCGCAGATTTCTTCATGGACCTTGCCGCGGCCTTGCTGGGGCGCAGCCGGGGAGGTCCAGCCAAGGTCGCGGTTCTGGGTAGCGGCATCCTGGGCTCGCTGTCGGGCAGCGTGATCTCGAATATCCTGACCAGCGGACCCTTCTCGATCCCGACCATGAAGCGGGTGGGATATCCCGCGACCTATGCCGCCGCCATCGAAAGCTGCGCCTCGACCGGGGCCACGCTGATGCCGCCGGTCATGGGAACCGTTGCCTTCATCATGGCCTCGTTCCTTGGCGTGCCTTATGCGCAGGTCGTCGCCGCCGCCTTCCTGCCCGCAGTGCTGTTCTATGTCGCACTGCTGTTCCAGGTCGACATGTTCGCCGCGCGCAAGGGGCTCAAGGGTCTGCCAGCCTCGGAAATCCCGCCGCTGCGGGGCGTGCTGCTGCGCGGCTGGCCCTATCTTCTCTGCCTCGCCGTGCTGATCTATGTGCTGATGGGCTTGCGGCTCGAGACCTATTCGCCCTATGCGGCCTCGGTCGTCCTGCTGCTCGCCACCGCCCTGCGCAAGGAAACCCGCCTGAACTGGGAGCGGGCAAAACGGCTGCTGACCGACACCGCCTGCAATATCGCGGCGCTCGTCGCGATCCTGGCGGGAATCGGGCTGGTCGTGGGCGGGTTGTCCTATACCGGTGTCGCCGGTGCATTCTCGCGCGAGTTGCTGCTTTATGCCGGGGGCAGCGTGCCCTTGATGCTGATCGCGGGTGCGATCACCAGTTTCGTGCTGGGCATGGGGATGACCGTCAGCGCCTGTTATATATTCCTGTCGATCCTGCTGGCACCCGCCCTGATCGAAGCGGGACTGAACCCGCTGGCCAGCCATCTGTTCATCCTCTACTGGGGAATGCTGTCCTATATCACCCCGCCCGTGGCGCTGGCCTCGATCACGGCGGCCAGCATCGCCGGGTCGAACCCGATGCGGACCGGCGTCTATTCGATGCGCTTGGGCGGGGCGCTGTTCCTGCTGCCCTTCATCTTCGTCTACGACACCGGGCTGGTCTTTGTCGGATCGCTGCCGGATATCGCCAGCTCCTTCCTGATCGCCGCCCTTGCGCTATGGGCGTTGACCTCGGCGCTGGAGGGCTATCTCTACGGGATCGGCCCGGCGGGCCCGCTCAGCCGCGTGCTGATGGGCGCAGCCGGGCTGCTGGCCATCGTGCCGGAGTTCTATTCGGACCTTGTCGGGCTGGGGCTGATCCTGGGCGTCTACGGGGCGAACCTGATTTTCCTGCGCAATGAAAAGAGGACTTCTTCATGATCGACAAACGGATCGGCGATCTGGCCACGGCCGTCGCGCCGATATTCGATGGCGCCGTGGTGATGGTCGGAGGCTTCGGCAATTCCGGCATCCCGGCCGGACTGCTGACCGCCCTGCTGGAACAGGGCGCCCGCGAGCTGACCATCATCTCGAACAATGCCGGGGCGGGCGAGGACGGCATCTCGTCGCTGCTGCGCGAAAAGCGTGTCAGCAAGGTCATCTGCTCTTACCCGCGCAGCCCCGGATCGATCTGGTTCGAGCGGCGCTACGAGGCGGGCGAAATCGAGCTCGAGATCGTCCCGCAAGGCACGCTGGCAGAACGCATCCGCGCCGCCGGGGCGGGGTTGGGCGGTTTCCTGACACCAACCGCCTATGGGACGCTGCTTGCGGAGGGCAAGGAAACGCGGGAAATCGATGGCGTGGGATATGTGTTCGAAAAGCCCCTCGCGGCGGATTTCGCACTGATCCGGGCCGAGGCCGGGGATCGTTGGGGCAATTTGCGCTATCACGCGACGGCGCGGAACTTCAATCCGGTGATGGCCACCGCCGCAAGCCACAGCATCGCCGAGGTCCGGCACCTATCGGGGGACGCGCTGGATCCCGAGGCGGTCATCACGCCCGGCATCTTCGTCGACCGCATCGTGGAATATGGGGTAAGGCCATGAATAAACTTGATGAAAACGGCATGGCAGCGCGGCTTGCGCAGGACATCCCGGACGGCGCCTATGTCAATCTCGGGATAGGGCTGCCCAACAAGGTGGCGCATTTCGTCCCCGAGGGGCGCGAAGTGATGTATCATACCGAGAACGGCCTGCTCGGTGTCGGCGGCGCGCCCGCCGCGGGCGAAGAAGACCCGGAACTCATTGATGCCAGTAAGAAAATCGTCACCATGCTTCCCGGCGCGGCGCTGTTCGACCATCCGCTGGCCTTCTCGATGATGCGGGGGAACCATCTCGGCATCGCGGTGCTGGGCGCCTATCAGGTCGCCGAGAACGGCGATCTGGCGAATTGGGCGACTCTGGAGCAAAGCTTTCCTCCTGCGGTCGGCGGCGCGATGGACCTTGTTGCCGGGGTGCCGCAAATCTTCGTGCTGATGCGCCACACTGCCCGGGACGGCACGCCCAAGCTGTTGAAACGGTGCAGCTATCCCCTGACCGGGGCGGGCGTCGTGACGCGCGTCTATACCGATCTCTGCGTCCTCGAAGTCACGCCCGAGGGTTTCCGGCTGGTCGAACTCGCCCCCGGCAACAGCCTGGAGGATGTGCAGGCGGTGACCGAGGCGCGCATCCTCGCATAAGCCCGCAGGGCGTTGCGCAACGGCAGCGAACGCTGCCCGTTGCGCAACGCCTGCAGAGCCGAGCCACACCTCTGAATTTGCAGTTTTTTTCGCTGTGACATCCGTACACAGCTTGTGCACAGGGCGTACACAGCCTGTACACAGGCAGCGCACGCTCCCGATTGTTGTTTTGCCCGCCCTCTTCATTCTTCATGAAAATATCCAGGGGGTCGCCGGTGGGCGCCATTGGTTCGAGAGACCTGCCGGTAACGGGGGTGTGAAACCCCCGGCCATCGCGGGACGCAACCACGCCTCACCAGTTCCGATCCGCGCAACGGCTCAGAGCAACCCAAAATGCACTGCCAGCGACATGCCGCAATTCCACAGTAGCAACAGCCCGATACTGTAGGGCCAGTTCCAGCGCATGCCGACGGTCACCGGTGACTGCCCGATCAGCGCACCGGCATAGGCGACGGTCGTGATGAAAGGCGAAAAGCACATCACCGCCGCCCATGTTCCCATCAGCGTCAGGGCCGCCGCCGAGGTCGCGAGCCCGGCAATATCGAGCTGCGAGACGAGACTGCCCAGGACCGATGCCGAGATGATCGGGTTGATGCCGACACAACCGCTCAGGAACATCGTCAGGCTGATCGCCCAGACTGCCGCCACCGGCGTCATGCCGAGATCACTTGTCAGCGCCCGGATTTCCTCGACCGGCAGAACCGCGATCACCAGGACCGAGAGCAAGCCACCGGAGGCAAAGACGCCAAGCTCGGATGTCGCGGCGCCGAAACTGCGCAGGCTGTCCCGGATCATGCGGCCCGTGGCAGACATCGCCTTTCCCGTTGCCCGCCGCCCGGTCCGGGCCATCCACAGCACGGCATAGCTTGGCAGGACCAGCAGCAGGGCCTGCTGGAAACTGACCGGCGCAAGGCTGCTGAGCGCGATCACGGCACCGCCCAGCAAGCCGAGATGGGCCAGCAACAGGCCCACCGCCCCCCTGTCGGCGGGATCGGGCGGGGCGGCTCCATGCGGCAGGTTGCGTCCTTTCGGGGCCAGCCGGCGATCCAGAAGCCAGCCGTAGCCGGCGACGACAAAGGCCAGCACGAAGCCGATCGGCCCGACATCCAGGTAATCCAGATCCGGCATCGACAGCAGCAGCGAATTCACCGAGAAGGCCAGTGGCGACCAGAGTGCCACGAGGCCGAAACCGCGCGTCACGGCCAGGGTCATGCGGCGCAGTTTCAACCGCTGCAGATCGGGCGGCAGATGTGCCGATCCCTTGCCCATGGCCCGCGCCGCCATGTCCAGAAGGATCGCCAATCCGCCAAGGTTGATCAGCATGCCGAAGACATGGCCGCCGAAATTCAGCGCCAGGTAGCGCCGCCCGGGCGGCTGCGCGGTAACATAGCGCCCTGCCCGCTCGATCTCGGGCGCGGCCGAGGCGGCGATACGCAGCATCCCCAACAGGGCCAGAAGCGAGGCGAGGAAGCAGGCCCGCTCGAAAGCATGAATGAAACTCTCCAGCGGCACATCGCGCAGCACGGCGAGGATCAGCATGACCAGCGACAGGGTTATCGGAATCGCGCCGATCAGCGTCAGCCGCCGCCATGACAGCAGGAAATACAATGCCAGCGCCGCTCCACCGATCAGGCCGAGCACCGGGATCGGCGCAAAGATCTCGATCAGCGAAACGGCAATGACAAGGCAGATGCAGCCCTGCGCGACCGGGGCGGAAAAGCCCCGGCGAAAGGGTTCCGCTTCTACCGACATGAAAGCCCGGCTGGTTCCCCGCTCACATCGGGTCCCATGCGAAGACATCGCCGCTCACATCCACCGGCTGGAAACCGGCGCGGAAGGCGGGCAAGGCGCGCTCGGCGATCAGTTCGGGCGTCCAGCCGGTCTCGGCATGGGCACTGCGGACCGGGCGGGGCTGGTTGAACAGGAACAGCTCGTTCAGCCGGGCGGCAAAGATCTGGCCGGTTACCTCGCGCGCGGCCTCGGATGCCAGGAAGACCGCCAATGGGGCATTGGTCTCGGGCGTCATGCGCTGCAGTTTCTCGACCCGCGCCTTTTCCTCGGGCGTGTTGGCGGGGATCGAGCTGGTCATCCGGCTCCATGCGAAAGGGGCGATGCAGTTCGAGCGGACATTGTAGCGTTTCATGTCCAGCGCGATGGATTTCGACAGCGCCGCGATGCCCAGCTTGGCGGCCGAGTAATTGGCCTGCCCAACATTGCCGATCAGCCCCGAGGTCGAGGTCATATGCACGAAGGCCCCGCCCTGCTGTTCACGGAACAGCGGCGCGGCGGCGCGACTGACGTAAAAGCTACCGTTCAGATGCACGTCGATGACGGATTTCCAGTCCGCCGGGTCCATCTTGTGAAAGATCGCGTCGCGCAGGATGCCCGCATTATTCACCACCGCATCGAGACGCCCGAAGCTGTCGGTCGCGCATTGCACGATCTTTTGCGCGCTGTCCCAATCGGCGACGCTGTCAGTGCTGATCGCGGCTTCGCCCCCGGCGGCCTCGATCATTGCCCTGGTCTCCTCTGCCGGGCTGGCCGAACCGCCCTCGCCGCCCAGTGAGACGCCGATATCATTGATGACGATCTTGGCGCCCGCGCGGGCCATTTCCACGGCGATGGCGCGGCCGATGCCGCCCCCCGCCCCGGTTACGATTGCCACCTTGTCCTTCAGCCCCAGGTCGATTGTCATCTCCATCTCCTTCAACGCATGGTTTCGCTCAGGCCCAGCACATGCTTGGCCACGATATTCTTCTGGATCTCGGACGAGCCGCCATAGATCGAATGCGGCCGCGCCTGGATGAAGGCGCTGGCCGGGTAGAGGCTTTGATCATCCTGCAGCGGGTCGAGCAGCGCGGCATGTTCGCCGGCGATTGCGATCATCCGGTCGGTGATCTTCTGATACAGCGCCGAGAGGTTGATCTTGAGCATCGACACGTCGGGGCCAAGGCTTTCGCCCCGCCGGACCTGGTTGGCGAAGGTCGTGTAAAGGGATTTGTGATCCTCGAGTTCCATCCGCAACTCGTTCAGCATCGCCCGGATGGCGGGATCGTCCTGGCGGCCCAGATGGCAGATCAGCCGCATCAGGTGATCCAGCGCGCCGGTGGCCTGGAATGGCGAGCCAAGGAAGATACGCTCGAAGCCGAGCAGGTTCTTGGCGATGGTCCAGCCTTGGTTGACCTCTCCGACGATGGAGTCGGCGGGGATCCGGACATCGTGGAAAAACACCTCGCAGAATTCGTCATGGCCATCGAGGTTGAGGATCGGGCGGATCTCGATCCCCGGGGTCGTGACCGGCATGATGAAGAAACTGATACCCTTTTGCTTGGGCGCCTGCGCGTCGGTGCGGGCAAGGACGAAGATCCAGTCGCCATCCATGCCGAGCGTTGTCCAGATCTTCTGGCCGTTGATCACCCATTCATCGCCCTCGCGCACGGCGCTGGTGCGCAGCGCCGCGAGATCCGAGCCCGCATCGGGTTCCGAATAGCCCTGGCACCAGATGATCTCGCCCGACAGGATTCGTGGCAGGTGATAGGCCCGCTGTGCCTCGGTCCCGTGGCGGATCAGCAAGGGGCCGACCATGGTGATGCCCTGATCGGGCAGCCGGGCGGCGCCATGACGCTCCAGCTCCTCGATCAGGATCAGGTGCTTGGCGGGGGACAGGCCCATGCCGCCATGTTCGCGCGGCCAGTTCGGAGCAAGCCAGCCTTGCCGGGACAACGCATCATACCATGGCCGCCCCTCGGCGATATGCAGGCGGCGTTGCGGGTTGCGCAGATGCGGCGGGTAATTGGCCTCGATCCAGTGCCGGGTGGTGGCACGGAAATCCGGGTCCGAGAGTGGGTTCAGATCCTGATGCGGTTTGGGCTCGATGGCGGGCATCCTATTTCCCCCTGAATTGCGGCTGTCGCTTTTCGAAGAAGGCGGCGCGGCCCTCGGCGGCATCCTCGCTGCGCAGCAGGATAGGTTGCATCTGGCGCTCGTATTCCAGCGCCTCGTCGATGGAACGGGCGAGAAAATCATTGATGAAGATGCGCGGCAGCGGGGCTTGCCCGGCTGCGCTCCGTGCCATCTCCACCGCCTGCGTCAGCGCTTGGCCCTCCGGCACAAGGTGATCGACCGCGCCGATCCGCAGCGCCTCGGTGGCAGGCAGCGGGGTCGCGTCCAGCATGATCTGGCGGGCCCGGCCAGAACCGATACGGGCAGGCAGGGTCGCCAGCATTCCCAGATCCGGGATCAGCCCGATCTTGCGGAACGGCGCGAGGAATTGCGCGCTCTCGCCCGCCACGATGCAATCGCAGGCCAGCGCAAGTGACCAGCCTGCCCCGGCCGCCCAGCCCTCGACCGCCGCGATCAGCGGCTTGGAGAACCGCGTCATCCGCCCGATCAGGTCCTTGACCACGGCGAAACGTTCGCGCGAGGCCTCGATACTCGTGGCGGGCGGGTCCTTGATATCTCCGCCGGTCGAGAAATTTCCACCGGCCCCAGTCAGGACCACCGCCCGAATCTCCGGGTCTGTTTCGGCATCGGCGAGGAGGCGCGCCATGGCCAGACGCACGGAATGGCCGACCGGGTTCCGGCGCGCGGGTTCGTCCATGGTGAGGATCAGAACGCCATCCTCGATCCGCGTTTTCAGGCCGTTCTGATCTGCCATCGCATCAATCCTCCCCGGTCAGTTCAGCATGGCGCGCGCGGTGCCAACCGGGCGATCCATAGCGATTACCGATGGTCAGCGCCTTGCGCAGGAACAGGCCGATATCGGCCTCGTCGGTGTAACCTATCGCGCCGTGCAACTGGATCGCCTGACGCGTGACCAGCATCGCGGCATCCCCGGCCCGCGCCTTGAGCCGCGAAACCGCAGCCGCCACGTTCCGCCCATCATCCATTGCCGCGCAGGCGTCGCGCAGGACCGCGCGGGTGATCTCTATCTGCAGCTTCAGATCGACGGCGCGATGCTGCAACACCTGGAAACTGCCGATGGGACGTCCGAATTGCCGCCGCGTCTTCAGGTAGTCCAGCGTGATCTCGAAGCTGCGCTCCATCGCGCCCAGCAGATAGGCCGAGACCGCCAGCGCCGCCGCCTCCAGCGCCGCGCCAGGCGATCCGGGAACCGGCGTCGCGGGACTGTCCCGGAACCGCAGCGCCGCCAGCTGTCCGCCATCCTGTGTCGGGTTGCTGTCGATCTGCACATCGGTGCTGGCCACGAGGAACAGGCCCTCACCGGTCGTCACCAGGAAACGGTCGGCGGCCTCGGCCATCGGCACGAAACGCTTTTCGCCGATCAGGCGATTGCCCCCTTCGACCTGCACGCCCCCTATCGGGTCCAGCCCATCGGTGGCAGAGGCCCATGCGGGCAGGACGATCTCGTCCCCTGTCAGCACCGATGCCGGAGTCGCCGCGCCCATCATGTCGATGGCAAGCTGCGCCTCGATGAAAGGTTCGGGCAGCAGGGCCGCGCCAGCCTCGCAGGCGAGTGCGGCATATTCCAGCGCGCCCAGCCCCGCGCCGCCCGCGTCCTCGGGTAATCGCAGGCCGAGCCAGCCCATCTCCGCGATCTGCGACCAATTGGCACGGTCGATCCCCGGCTGCGTGAAGCGCAGACCCCGCAACCGCGAGAACTCGCCCTTCCGGGGGGCGATCCCCGCCGCGCTGTCGATCAGCATGCGGATCTGGTCCTGCCGCTCTTCATCCTCGATCTGTGCCGCAAGACTCATCAGGACATCTCCTCAGTTATCGAATGCGCAGCGGCCATTGCCGATGGCGATCACGTCGCGTTCGACCACGCGGGTCCGGAAAGAACCGTCTTTCCAGATCTCGGTCCGCAATGTCTCGCCCGGTGTCACAGTCGCGGTAAAGCGCGCGTCCAACCCCCGAAACCGCGCCGGATCATTGCCGCATAGACCCTGCAAAAGCGCCTTGGCCGCCACGCCGAGCGAACAAAGCCCGTGCAGGATCGGTCGCTGGAATCCGGCACGCGCAGCGATATCGGGATCGAGATGCAGCCGGTTGTCATCGCCGTTCCAGCGATACCAGAGCGCCTGCTCGGACCGGGTCGGGCTGTCGATCACGATATCCGGTGCGGTTTCGGGCATGTGGTGGGTGGGTTTGGCCGGGCTGTTCGGGCCGCCGAAACCGCCATCGCCGCGCAGGAAGGTGGTGCTGGTCGTGGTCGCCAGAAGCTTTCCGGTCGCCGCATCGCGCAACTCCTTTTCGGAATACATCAGCGCGCCGCGCCCCTCGCCCTTGTCGATCAGGCCGGTCACGCGGGTCTTGCCGGTGACACTGCCCGATGGCGCCAGGGGTTCATGGATGGTGATGCCCTGCTCGCCATGCACCACCTTGACGGCATCGACCCCGGTGCGCGGATCGGCCAGCCAGAAACCGGGATGGCCCAGCACCAGCGGCATGGTCGGGAAGGGCGTGATCTCGGGCAATCCCCCGGCAAAGCGCAGTTGCTCGCGGTCCATCGGGTCCTGCCCCAACCCAATCGACAACGCGTAGAAGGCGCAATCGCGAGGGCCGTAATCCTGCCGGATCTCGGGGATGTCGAAATTCAGCAAATGCTGGGGATCAATCGGCATGGGCGGGTTCCTTCTCCTGCAACTCGATCACCGCGTCCAGCGCCACGGCGCCCTGTCCATCGGGCATGGCCATGATCGGGTTGAGATCGACCGAGACCAGCCGCGGACCCGCCCCGGCAGCGAAATGCGATAGGTGCGAGAGCGTGCGGGCCAACGCGTCCAGATCGGCCGGAGGGCGGCCACGCGCGCCGGTCAGGATCGAAGCGCCGCGGATCGACAGGATCATCTCGCGCGCGGTTTCCTCATCGAAGGGGCATTGGCGCAGGGCGATGTCGCGCAGGATCTCGACGAAGATCCCACCCAGACCGAAAGCCGCGATGGGGCCGAAAGAGGGATCGCGGCTGATGCCCATGAAGCACTCGACCCCGCCGCTGATCTGCTGCGCCACCAATATGCCATTGATGCTTGCGTCAGGGCGATGCTTGCGGGCGGCAGCAAGCAGATCGTCATGGGCGGATGCGGCCTCATCCACTGAGGTCACGTTCAGGCGCACCCCGCCGATATCGGATTTATGCGGGATGTCGGGCGAAACGATTTTCATCACCACCGGAAAGCCGATCTCGAGCGCGGCTTCGCGCGCCTCCTCGGCGCTGTGGACCAGTTTTTCACGCGATACCGAGATCCCCGCCTCGGCCAAGAGCGCCTTGGACTGGAACTCGTCGGGCGAGGTCGAAGGCAGGCGGATATCGGACAGGGTGTCCGCCTGCACCGGCCTTGCCGACAGAAGCTTGCCCATCCGCCCCATCGCAGCCAGCGCGCGGGTCGCACGACCTGGATCCTCGAAGACCAGGAACCCCGCTTCTTCATAGCGTTTGACGATCTCGGGCGGGGCGACTGCGCAGAGGACGATCAGCCGGTCGGGGAATTCCTCGCGCAGAGGCAAGAGCGCTTCGAGAAGCTGCGGGGCGATGACCGGGCTGCCCGCGACGGTGGTGGCAAAACAGATCACCGAGCGGTAGCCGCCCTTGTCGAGCGCGGAATGGATGAATTTTCGGAACAGGTCCAGATCGTTCAGCGCCTGCGCCGTGCAATCCACCGGGTTGGCGGGCGCGCAAAAGGGCAAAAGCTCGCGCAGTTCCGCCTGCGCCTCGGGCGGCATGGGTGGCATGGGCAGGCCCTGCTGCTCGGCCTCGTCGCTGGCGACGATACCCGCCCCGCCCGAGACGGTGATCACGCCAAGGCTGTTGTCGACGGGATAGATCCGCTGCCGCGCCACATAGGCCAGGTCCAGCATCTGCTCGGTATCGTTGACGCGCATGGCCCCATGCGCGCGCAGAACCTCGTCCGCGACCGCATCGTCACCGGCCAGAGAGGCGGTATGTGAGGCGGCGGCACGTCCCCCCACCTCGCTGCGCCCGCTTTTGAGGATGAAGACGGGCTTGCCGGTCTGCCGCGCGGCATCCAGTGCCGCAAGCATGCGGTCCGGATCGGTGAAACCTTCCTGATAGGCGCAGATCACGTCGATGCGGTCGCTTTGGGCCATCCAGCCGATGGCATCGGCGACCGTGATATCCGCCTCGTTCCCGGTCGCGACAAGGACCGGCACACCGATCCCGCGCCGACGCGCCACCGCCGCGACATGGGTGCCGAAAGCACCGGACTGGCTGGCCATGCCTATCCTGCCCGGCAGCGGGTAGCCCAGATCCAGCGAAGAGGTGAAACTGCCGAAATAGCCCAGATCGACATTCCAGCATCCAAGCGTGTTCGGCCCCAGCAAGCGCATGCCATGCCGCCGGACCAGAGTGACGAGGCGTTCCTGCTCCTTGCGCCCGTCCTCTCCCAGTTCCGCAAAACCGGCGGTGAACATGGTGACCGTCTTGCAGCCGCGATGGCCCAGGGCATCGACGGAGTCCAGGGCAGCATGGGCGGGAACCGCGACAATGGCGGCATCCGGCGCCTCTGGCAGGGCGGCGATGTCGGGATAGCAGGTCAGGTCCTGCACACGGTCGCGCTTCGGGTTCACCGGCAGGATGCGTCCCTTGAAACCGCCTTGCAGCATCGCCCGGATCGGCCTGCCGCCGATGCGCGTCGGATCGGCCGAGGCCCCTATGATCGCGACAGAATCAGGTTCAAGAAGCCGCGACAAGCTACCGAAATTATAAAGCATTTTCGGACCCAAGGAATGCCGTGACCTGACTGGAGAGCGTGCCGCCATTGCCATGCAGCAGGGCGATATCGGCACGCTCGAGTTGACGCTCGCCCGCTTGCCCCCGGATTTGCGCGACGGCCTCGGCGATCAGGAACATGCCATACATGCCGGGATGTACGCAGGACAGCCCGCCGCCATTGGTATTCACCGCCAGCTCTCCACCCGGCGCGATCCGTCCGCCCTCGACGAACCGCCCGCCTTCGCCCTTGGGACAGAAGCCGAGATCCTCCAGGAACAGGATCGTGTTGATGGTGAAGGCGTCATAAAGCATCAGCAGATCGACATCGCTATGCTGCAAACCCGCCATCTCGAACGCCCGGGGCCCGCTTTCGGAAGCCGCGGTGACGGTCAGATCCGGCATGGCAACAATCGAGCGGTGCCAGTTCGCGCCCGCCGCGCCAAGGAAATAGGCGGGCTTTTGCGGGAAATCCTTCGCCCGGTCGGCGCTGACAAGGATACAGGCCGCCGCGCCGTCGGTGACAAGACAGCAATCCCCCTTGGTCAGCGGATCGGACACCATCCGGCTGGCCAGCACATCCTCGCGCGTCAGCGGGCCATGGGCAAAGGCCTCGGGATTCAGATTGGCCCATTCCCGCGCCGCGACCGCGACATCGGCCAGTTGTTCCCGGCTGGTGCCATATTCATGCATATGCCGTGCCGCCGCCAGCGCATAGGCGGTGATCGGGTGGCGGGGTCCATAGGGGGTTTCATGCCATTGCGGCTCG
The DNA here is from genome assembly GCF_028553805.1 of Paracoccus saliphilus. Classification (NCBI taxonomy): domain Bacteria; kingdom Pseudomonadati; phylum Pseudomonadota; class Alphaproteobacteria; order Rhodobacterales; family Paracoccaceae; genus Paracoccus; species Paracoccus saliphilus. The sequence goes on from NZ_CP067140.1 coordinate 2,698,368, forward strand.
GACATCGAGACCAGCCGCCCCCCGGCGGTGCGCTGGTTCGAGCCATAGCAGATCAGCGCCACCTCGCAGAGCCCGGCCTCGATGGCCAGCGACGCCTGCAGAAGATGCATCTCGAAGCTGGAGCCGCCGATATTGGTGCCGTCGAAGAATTTCGGCTTCACCCCCAGATATTCGGCGACGCTCATGGTCGGGAAAGCGTGACCGCTGGTGGCCGCGAAGATGCCGTCTATATCTGACAGCTTCAGCCCGGAATCATTCAGCGCGCCAAGCGTCGCCTGACCCAGCAATTCGATGGCAGAATAGCCCGGAGCCTCGCCCATCCCGGCTGTGGCCATGCCGACGATTGCGGTGCGTCCCCTGATCGGATGAGCCATCACGCATCCTCCCCGACCGGATCAAAGACCACGCGCGGCATATCCCCGGCCTCGATCCGGGCGCGCACGCGGGCGCCGATGGCGGTGGTCTCCACCCCTGAGACGGTCGACATCATGCGCGGCCCTTCGTCGAGATCGATCAGCGCAACGTTGTGATTACCCTCTCGCTTGCGGTTGACGGTGATCGAATAGACCCTGCCCATTCCGCTGGCGGGCACCCATTCGAGATCGTCCTCGCCCGAACCCGGCGCCAGAACGCGCGGCCAGAACAGATATGTCCCGGTCGAACGCGATTTCTGGATCATGAATTTGCCGTCGGCCAGATAGGCCTCGAATGCCTTTTGCGGCCCGAGCGCGTCATGCGACATGCTCACCTCCCCGATTTTCCTCGTCGCGGGGATGATGTCCCTTGGCTTGCCATTGTTCAAATGCATGTTGACGATAGCAGCCATGCCGAACAGGCATTTCAAATTTGAAGAGAGCATTGCGGTTCCCGGAAACCCGGTCAGAACTGATCCGCCTGACCGGTCACGAACCTGATGAAATGCCGGGTCGTATCGGTAAGGTTCTCATCCCTCCAGATCAGCGAGATCCGATGCTCGGCCACCGCTTCCTCGATCTCGATATATCGCACATTGGCAAAGCTGCTTCTGGCCAGCGATTGCGGAACCAGAGAGATCCCCATCCCCTGACCGACCAGCGCCACCACGGTAAACCAATGCTGAATCCGATAGCCATCGAAAGGCTCGGTATCCGCCGCCTGCAAAAGCGTGGCGATCTTGTCATGGAAATGCGGGGCGAACTCACGCGCGAAGATCAGCACCCGTTCACCCGCCAGATCAGAAACCCGTATCCGGCTGCGCCCCGCCAGGGGGTGGTCACGCGGCACACAGCACAGCATTCGTTCGGTGCCAAGCACATGTTCAGTGATCGCCTCGGGGAACGGTGCGGAATGGACGAAGCCGACATCGAGACGATGGGCAAGCAACGCCTCGACCTGACGAGAGGTATTCATCTCGTGCAGGCGCAACTCGATCTCGGGATAGGCTTCCTGCACCTCGCGCAATGTTTCGGCCAGCCGGCGAAACAGCATCGAGGGCACGAAGCCGATGGTGATCTTGCCGGCGACCTGCTTGGCCGCCTGCGCGGCCAGCGCCTCGGCCGCGTCGAGTTGACCCAGGATGCGCCGGGCATGTTCGGCATAGACGATCCCGGCGGGGGTCAGCCGCACCGCCTTGTGCGAACGCTCCATCAGCGCGAATCCGAGCGTCTGTTCAAGCTGCTTGAGACTGGCGCTCAGCGGCGGCTGAGAGATGTGCAACTTTTGCGCCGCGCGCCCGAAATGCAGCTCTTCCGCGAGGACGAGGAAATAGCGCAATTGTCGAAAGGTGATGGCCATAGCGGATGCTCATTCAGAAATACGTATCGAATTATAGGCCGATAGTATTGGAAATCATATCCTGAAATATGGCCTTCTCTTGCCGAACAGATCAGCCCGGAGTAGCCCATGCCCAAGGAAATCCATCAGAACATCCCCGACAGTTCCGGCATGAACGCCTTTCGCGCCGATCCCGCGATGGCCGATCTGCTGCGCATCTACCTGTCGCCCGAGATGGCAACGCTTGCCCTGACTCAGGCGGATCTGATGGGCGCGATGGTCGGCGGCAGGCTGGAGGAACTGGCGCTGAGCGCCGACAAGAACCCTCCGGTCCTGCATATTCGCGCCCGCAACGGGGCGCCGGATGAGAGGATCGTCAAGCATCCGGACTATGAGCAATTGGAGCAGGTCGCCTTCGGGGATTTCGGGCTGGCGGCAATGTCGCATCGGGCCGGGGTGTTCGGCGAGGACAGCAAGCTTCCCCCCCTGATGAAATACGCGCTGGTCTATCTGTTCGTGCAGGCCGAGTTCGGGCTGTGCTGCCCGCTCTCGATGACCGACTCGCTGACCCGCACATTGCTGCGTTTCGGCTCTGACGAGCTGATCTCGCGCTATGCCGAACCGCTGACCAGCCAGGACATGGACCAGCTTTTCCAGGGTGCGATGTTCATGACCGAGCAGGTGGCAGGCTCGGATGTGGGCGCCATCGACACCGTGGCCCGGCAGGTCGATGGCGAATGGCGGCTTTACGGCGACAAGTGGTTCTGTTCCAACCCCGATGCCGCGCTGGCGATGGTGCTGGCCCGGCCCGAGGGCGGGGCGGCGGGCACGCGCGGGTTGTCGCTGTTCCTGCTGCCGCGCGAGTTACCCGACGGGCGGCGCAATGCCTATCGTATCCTGCGGCTGAAGGACAAGCTGGGCACCCGGTCGATGGCCAGCGGCGAGATCGCGCTGGAAGGGGCCACGGCCTATCTGGTCGGCGATCCGGGACAGGGTTTCCGGCAGATGACCGACATGATCAACATGTCGCGGCTTGCCAATGGCGTGCGCTCGGCCGGTCTGATGCGGCGCTCGATCAGCGAGGCCTTGTTCATCGCCCGTAACCGCACCGCCTTCGGCAAGCGCCTGATCGAGTTGCCGCTGATGCGCCGCCAGCTTGCCAAGATGCTGGTCACCGCCGAACAGGGGCGCGCGATGGTGTTCCACACCGCCCGCGTGCTGGAAGCCTCCGACAAGGGCGATGCCGCCATGGCCAGGGTGCTGCGCATCCTGACTCCGCTGATCAAGTTCCGCACCTGCCGCGATGCCCGCAAACTGGCGGGAGACGCGATGGAGGTGCGGGGCGGCTGTGGCTATATCGAGGAATGGTCCGATGCGCGGGTGCTGCGGGATGCCCATCTGGGATCGATATGGGAAGGCACCAGCAATATCGTCGCGCTGGACGTCGCGCGCGCGGCGCGGCGCGAGGATGCGTTGACGGCGCTTGCCACCTATATCGATGATCTGATCTGCGAGACGGAGGCGATCCTGGGCCCCTTGCCCGGCTTTGGCGAGGCATTTCACCGCGCCGCGGATCTGCTGCATTCCGTCGCGGATGATCCCTCCCGCGAGATCGAGACGCGGCGGGCGGCAAGCGCGGTCTACAATGCCACTTCGGCCTGCATCATGGCGTGGGAGAGCGCCCGGTTGACATCGCTTGGCGCAGCGGGCGCCCCGGATCGCCTGCATCTGGCGCAAGCCGTGCTGCGCCACAAGTTAAGTGCGCGTGACCCGCTGGCCGCGCCGGAGGGCGAGGATGATGCGGTGCTGGACATGCTCGACGCCGAACCGGGCGAGGATGTTTTCGACCAATCGGTGCAATAACCGGCAGGTCGCGCAGGGTCGATTTCGGCTGTGTCGAGGACGGGCGGAACAGGCCCCACTCACTGCGATTGCTACGTCCCGCGCGGCTTGGCTCGTGTGGTCGGCGCGGCCTCGGTCGGGTCGTCGGGCCATGGGTGGCGGGGATAGCGGCCACGCATATCCTTGCGGACCTCGCCATAGGAAGACGCCCAGAAGCCGGGCAGGTCCATTGTCACCTGCACCGGCTTTCCCCCCGGCGACAACAGCGAGATGCGCAGGGGGCGCCCGCCGACCATCGGATGGCGGGTTACGCCGAAAAGTTCCTGCAGGCGCAGCTCGATCGACGGCGCCTCATGGTCGTAATCGATCGGCACCTTGCGCCCGAGCGGCGTGACGAAATGCGCCGGTATCTCGGCAGCGAGGCGTTGCTGACCGTCCCAACCGATCCGCGCCTTCAGGGCTTCACTCAGGTCCAGCGCGCGCAGATCGGCCTGCGTCCTGCAGCGCCCCAACCATGGCAGCAGCCAATCGCCATCGGCCAGCAGGCTGGCATCGTCCACCGGCCCCAGCCCCTCGACCAACGCGATGCGGGCGCGCAGGCGGGCAGCGGCAGGAGTCCATGGCAGCCCATCCTGCCGCAACCCCTCCAGCGCCGCGCGCGCCACCGCATCCTCCGGCGCGTCCTTCCAGATCCGGTCCGACAGCACCAGCGCCCCGAAACGCTCTTGCCGACGGGCCAATACACGGGCCTCGCGCCGCGACCATTCGCAGATCGCAACCTCTTCGATCTGCCCGCCGTAAAGCGCCCGCAATTCGGCGCCGTCCAGCCCGGCGGCCATGCGAATCCGTGCCTCGCGCTGATCGCCGTCCAGATCGACCGCGACGATCAGCCGTTGCCCGGCCAGAACATCGCCTTCTTCCAGCGCCGCCCCTTTGCCGCCCGACAGCACAAAACGCGGCACCTCGCCCTTGCGACGCAAGCCGATCCGGTCGGGATAGGCCAATGCGGCCATCGCGCCCGCTGACATTGGGTCGGCGTCGGGGGCCAGTTTCCGCAACCGCCGTGCCTCTTCGCGGATACGCTGCAAACCGGGGCGATGCAGGTCATGGGGGTAACGGTCCGCAAAAGCCTCGGGGTCGCGGATCGCCGCCAGCCGCAGCGCCAGGTCCGAGGGCGCGCCACGCAGAGGATCGCGATCCGACAAAAGCGCCGCCAGATCCGCCGCTCCGCGCCCGGCAAGCAGCAGCATATGCGCCAATCTCGGATGCAGGGGCAGCCGCGCCAGTGCCTTGCCGTGGCCGGTGATCCGCCCTGCCCGGTCCAGTGCCCCAAGTTCCGTCAACAAAGTCCGGGCCTCGGTGAACGCCCCCTCAGGGGGAGGCGTCAGGAACGCCAGATCGGCGGGTTCCGCCCCCCATGCGGCCAGCTCCAAAGCCAGCCCGGTCAGATCGGCGACCGTGATCTCGGGCGGAGCGAATGCGGGGAGCGCCCCCTCTTCGGCCCGCGCCCACATGCGGTAGCAGATGCCCGGCGCCACACGCCCCGCGCGCCCCCGGCGCTGGCCCGCCTCGGCGCGGCTGACACGCTCGGTCACCAGCCGCGACATGCCGCTACCGGGATCGAAACGCGCGCGCCGCGACCGGCCGGCATCCACGACCACCCGCACCTCGGGGATGGTCAGCGAGGTTTCGGCAATCGCCGTCGCCAGCACGATCCGCCGCCTGTCCCCCGGCGGCGCAAGCGCCGCCCGCTGCGCCTTGGCATCCAGCGCCCCGTAAAGCGGCAGCACCTCGCAGCCCGTCGCTCCCAGCATGCCGGAAACACGCCGGATCTCTCCCTCTCCCGGCAGGAAGGCGAGGACCGTGCCGCCGGTCTCGCGTGTTTCCTCCTCGGCCCGCAGGATCAGCCGCGCCGCCTCGTCGGCCATCCGTGCCCGCGCGGGCAAGGGCCGTTCCAGCCATCGAGTTTCGACCTCGAAGGCCCGCCCCTCGGATCGCATCACCGGCGCATCGTCCAATAGCGCCGCGACCGGTTCGGCCTCCAGCGTGGCCGACATCACCAGCACCGCCAGGTCCTCGCGCAGCGCTTCGCGCGCCTCCCAGACCAGCGCAAGGCCCAGATCGGCGTTCAGGCTGCGCTCATGGAATTCGTCGAAGATCACGCAGCCGACGCCGTCCAGCGACGGGTCCGACTGGATCATCCGGGTCAGGATACCCTCTGTGACGACCTCGATCCGACTGCCCGGCACCGCCTCGCCCCGGATACGATAACCGACTTGACCGCCGGGAGCTTCACCCAGTCCCGACGCAAGACGTTCGGCCGCCGCCCGCGCAGCCAACCGCCGCGGCTCCAGCATGACGATCTTGCCGCGGGTCTGGTCCACCAGGGCCAGAGGCACCCGCGTCGTCTTGCCTGCTCCTGGCGGCGCGACCAGCACCGCCCGGCCATGCGCAGACATCACGTCGCGCAGGGCAGGAATTACATCGTCTATGGGCAACTTTTCAAGCATTTGCGGCGTTATGGCAGAAGCGCGAAAGACACGAAAGGCGGTCGTGATCTATGCAAAGCCGCATGGCCGACCTATCTTCCGGAGAAACGGGGCAAGGATAACAGGTGAAATGGGAATCGGCAGTGATCTGATGCGCGGGCTCGGCTTTGGCGATCCGGTGATCCGCTTGGGCGTCACCGGGCTGTCGCGCGCAGGCAAGACGGTGTTCATCACCTCGCTGGTGGCCAACCTGATGGATCGCGGACGCATGCATGCGCTGAGGGCTGCCGCGGATGGCAGCCTCAAGACTGCGTGGCTGCAGCCTCAGCCTGATGACACCGTGCCACGCTTCGATTTCGAGCGCCACCTTGCCGCCATGACCGGAACCGAGCCGCATTGGCCCGACAGCACGCGCCATGTCAGCCAGTTGCGCCTGTCCCTGCGGATAGAGCCGCGCGGGTTGTTTTCCGGTTTGCGCGGACCACAAACCGTGCACCTGGATATCGTCGATTATCCGGGCGAATGGCTGCTGGATCTGCGGTTGATGGAAAAGGACTTCGGGGATTGGTCCACCGAAGTTCTCTCGCGGATCGATGGCCGCCCCGGCGCGGGGGAATATCTCGACGCGTTGTCCGGGCTCGATCCCGTCGACCGGTTCGACGAGCCGACCGCGCAGCGCCTTGCCGAAGCCTATACCGCCCATCTGCAGGCCACGCGCGAGGCGGGTTGGTCGGATTGCACCCCCGGCCGCTTCCTGATCCCCGGCGAATTGGCGGGCTCACCCGCGCTGACATTCGCGCCCTTGCCTGAAGGTTTACAGGGCGGCAAGCTCTACAAGGAGTTCCGGCGCCGCTTCGATGCCTATAAATCGCGGGTCGTGAAGCCCTTTTTCCGCGACCATTTCGCCCGGATCGACCGGCAGGTGGTGCTGGTCGATGTGCTGGGCGCGATCCATCAGGGCCCGCAGGCGGTCGAGGATATGCGCCGCGCCATGGCCGATATCCTGACCGCCTTCCGTCCCGGCCGCGCGGGATGGCTGGCGCAGCTTCTGGGCACAAGGCGGGTCGAGCGTATCCTGTTTGCCGCCACCAAGGCCGATCACCTGCACCACACCCAGCATAACCGCCTGACCGCGATCCTTTCCGCCACGCTGCGCGAGGCCCGCGACCGCGCCGATTTCTCGGGCGCGCGGACCGAGGCCATGGCCATCGCCGCATTACGCGCCACGACCGAGGACATAATCCGGAAGGAAGGCGATGAACTGCCCGCCGTTCGCGGACGATTGACGGACGGGCGGCAGGCGGCATTCTATCCGGGAGAACTGCCCGCCGATCCGTCGCAATTGCTGAACCCGGCCCGTGACGGCGCGCAGGACTGGCTGGATGGCGATTACGCCGTGATGAATTTCGCCCCCGCGCCAATGACCCGCCGTCCCGGGGACGGTCCACCTCATATCCGGCTGGATCGCGCCGCCGAATTCCTGATCGGAGACATGCTGTGAGCGACAATCCCAAGCGCAGCCCCGTGCTGATCGAACTGGACGCCCCCACCTCCACCGAGTCAGCAGCCGGCCCAAGCCAGGAGGCGCGGGACGATGCGGGCCGAGCCCAGCCCAACCCCGCCGACGCGCCCCCCATCGACGAGACGGACAGCGCTCTGCCCCGCCCACGCACGATGGAGATGGTTACGCGGCTGGTCGGCCGACCGCCCTCACCCTTGACACGGCTGTTCATCAATTCCGGCGTAGCGCTGTTCGTATTTCTGCTGACCATTGCCGCGCTGGATTTCATCGCCGGACTGTTGGACAGCTATCCGCTTCTCGGCTGGATCGGCATCGGGCTGTTGGGCCTGTTCACCTTCGCCAGCCTGGGGATGGCATGGCGCGAATACCGGGCATGGGCGCGTTTTGCCCGGATCGACGCGATCCAGCGGCAGGCCGGGCAGGCGCTGGCCGAGGACAGCACCGACAAGGCGCGGCGGGTCATCGATCAACTGGTGTCGCTGTATCATCCCCGCGCCGATCTGAAATGGGGCCGTGAACGGCTCGCCGAGAGGCGGGATGAGGCTTATGACGCCAAGAGCCTAATCACCATGGCCGAAACCGAACTCATGGCGCAACTGGACCAGGAAGCTCGCCGAGAAATCGAGGCCGCCGCCCGTACCGTCGCCGCCGCCACCGCGCTGATCCCGCTGGCATTGGCCGATGTCGCCGCCGCGCTAGCCGCCAATCTGCGGATGATCCGGCGCATGGCCGAGATCTATGGCGGCCGCGCCGGAACGGTCGGAAGCTGGCGGCTGGCGCGCACCGTGATGACCCATCTGGTCGCCACCGGAGCGGTCGCGGCGGGCGATGACCTGATCCATACCGTCGCCGGCGGGGGCGTACTTGCCAAGCTGTCGCGCCGTTTCGGCGAAGGCGTGGTCAATGGCGCTTTGACGGCCCGTGTCGGCATTGCCGCGATGGAGGTCTGTCGTCCCCTGCCATTCCTTGCCCAGCCCAGCCCCAAGGTGGGTAATCTGATCGCGCGCGGATTGCGGGGATTGTTCGGCAGCGATGACAGCGGCAGGTGAATCCGCCCGATGCCCCTCCGGCGAATTTGTCTTGCGATCACAAGGAAAACACCTTAAACGGGATGCGCTACGTTATCGCTTCTTCGACCTGTCTCCTTTATCTGGCTTCAGTCTTAGAGTTTGAACTGACAAAGCCGGGTTCGTCGCACTCAAGCGGACGACATAAATTAAGGAGATCTCACGATGGCTAATGGCACCGTGAAATGGTTCAACGCAACCAAAGGTTATGGCTTCATCGCGCCGGAAAATGGCAACCGGGACGTGTTCCTGCATATTTCGGCTCTGGAGCGTTCCAACCTGTCCGCTCCCGCCGATGGTCAGGCCGTGACTTTCGACATCGAAACCGGTCGTGACGGACGCGAGTCGGCGATCAACGTCTCTTTCGCCTGAGCACGTTTCACACCTATTCGGTAGGTTTGACGCAAGCCCTCGCCTTTCCCGGCGGGGGCTTTTCTTATGGGGGTGGCGCAAAAGGTCTCGGTAGAACCGTGGTCGGCCAATCGACATCGCGGTGCGGCCAGTTATAAAATCCGGCCAGTTCACCCAATGACTGCAGGTCCCATGCCCTTCCAGAAGATCGAAGCCGAAAAGCTTTCCGACGCGGTGATCCGCCAGATCGAGGAATTGATCCTGCAAGGCGTGCTGTCCCCATCCGAGCGCCTGCCCTCCGAACGCGACCTAGCCGAGACGATGGGTGTTTCACGTCCCTCTCTGCGCGAAGCCTTGTCGCGCCTGCAAAAGGACGGGTTGCTGGTCGCCCGACCGGGTTCGGGGATCTATGTCGCCGAGGTTCTGGGCTCGGCCTTTTCTCCCGCGCTGGTTCGGCTGATCGCCCGCCATCCCCGCGCAACCTCCGATTACCTGGCCTTTCGCAAGGATCTGGAGGGGCTGGCCGCCGAGCGAGCGGCGCAATCGGCCGACGAAGTCGACCTGGCCGTGATCGATGCAGCCTTTCGCAAGATGGAGACGGCCCATGCCGACCCCGATCCACAGATCGAGGCAAGGCTGGACGTGGGTTTTCACATGGCTATCGTCGAGGCCAGCCACAACGTCATCGCCCTGCATATGATGCGCTCGATGCAGGAATTGCTGCAGGCCGGTGTCTTTCGGAACCGCGCCCGGATTTTTGCCGCGACCGACCTGCGCAACCAGTTGCTGGAGCAGCATCGCGCGATCAATGCCGCCATCCAGACCCGCGACGGAGCGCTGGCGCGGCAACGGATCGGGATTCACCTGGATTTCGTGGCTGAACAACTGCTGCTGCAGCAACGCGCCGATGAGAAAGCCGATCTTGCGCGGCTCCGCCTGCGCGGCGAGGAAACCAAGGGCTGAGACAACTGGCTGGTTTTTGTTAACAAAAATTGTCACGCGCCTTGAGCCCAACACAAATCAACGCCAGACTGACCGGCAGGCGGGATTATCCGCCCAAATTCAATCTGGGGGAACAGAACATGCGGGGATTTCGGAAACTGGCACAGGCCACAAGCCTTGTCGCATTCATCTATGGATCGGGTTATGCCGTGGCCGGACCTGCCGATCCCTCGAAATTCGAGCCGGTGCAATACGAGCCGCAAAAGGTGCTTTATGACTGGAACTACGCAACCCCGCATGAGGGGCTGCGCGCGCTCGGTTACATCAAGAATCATATCAAGGCGATGGAGGAGTTCGGCGATCTCGAGAACTCGGATTTCGTGATCGTCGCACATGGCAATGACCTGCACGCGCTGTCGCGCCTTAATAGCGAGGCTTTTCCCGACGCCTATGACCAGTTGAAGGAACTGTCGGATCTGGGCGTGAAAATCCATGTCTGCCGGAATGCCGCGAAGGGACGGGGCTATGAACCGGACGAGTTCTACGACATGATCACCGTCGTCCCCGCAGCAGTGATCGATATCGCGAAATATCAGAACATGGGATATAGCTACATGTATCCCGCACTGCATCCACGGATGACACGGGAAGAAGATATCATCCCGCAATATCCCGAAGTCACCATGGATGAATGATCGGCCCGGCCCGCGGCGACCGGTCCAATCCCTGTGCCGCGGGCCATGGATAACGGTCCCGTTTGCTTTCCCAACCTGGTGGCACGACAAGGAAAAACCCCGGCCCTAGGGGCCGGGGTCTGGTTCACTGTCCGTCGTGTTTGGCTTAGTTCAACCGACGCGCCACGTCTTCGATGGCGTCATCGATACCGTCAGAACGCTTCCCGGCCTTGACCTGAGCTGCCAGCAGCTCGGATGCGGCGGCCACGGATGCCTGAACAGCTTGCCCCTGAACGGCGCGAATGGCGTCCTTCTCGGCACTGGCAATCTGATCCTCGGCCCCCTTCAGGCGGCGTTGGATCGAGACCTTGAGATCCTCCTTGGCCTTGGCGGCCTGTGCCTCGGCCTCGCGGCGGGCATTCGAGATGATCTCGTCCGCCTGCCCCTGCACCTCGCGCTGGCGACGCTCGTAGCTGGCATAGATCTCCTGCGCTTCTTCGCGCAGGCGGCGGGCCTCGTCCAGATCCTTGCGGATACCGTCGGCACGCTCGTCCAGCTTGCCGCCGACGATCGAGGGCACCTTGTAATAGATCAGGATGCCGATGAAGACCAGGAAGGCCAGCAACACGATGAAATCGGTATTGCGCAGCGAAAAGAACGGACCGCTTGCCGCCGCCGCCGGAGTGGCGGCCAGCAGGGTGATGGCGATTGCGCTGATGCGTTTCATTGCAAGGCCCCCTTCAAGCGGTTCTCGACGGCACTGTCCACCGCACCCTGATCGACATCGCCACCAAAACTGCGCACCAGTTCGGCAGTGACGTCGCGGGCAACCTCGCGCGCGTCGGTTGCAGCGGATTCGCGGATCTCGCGGATACGCTTTTCGGATTCCGCGGTACGGGCCGCGATCTCGGAATCGGCATGGGCGATAGCGGTGTCGAGTTCCTTCTGGATCTCGGCCCGGTTCGCCTCGACGATCTTATGCGCTTCGGTCCGCGCATCGGCCAGCGCCTTGTCATAGGCGGCCTCGGCCTCTTTCGCCTTCTGCTTGAACTCCTCGGCAGCCATGAGGTCGCCTGTGATGGCGCCCTGACGGTCTGACAGGACAGAGGCGATCCGGGGCAATGCGATCCGGGACAACACCCAGTACAGCACCGCCAGCGTGACGATGAGCCAGAAAATCTGGTTCGGGAAGGTGCTGAAATCCAGCTGCGGCATGCCCGAGGATTGCTCGGCGCCATGACCGGCCGCAGCGGCGGCTTCTTCCGTATGTTCGACCGCTTCGGTTGCGGCCTCTTGCAACAGGCTGATCATATCCTACCCCTTGGCCTATCAGGTCACGATGGGGCGGAGGCGAACCCCCACCCCGCCGCAAGGATGGCGAAGGATCAGACCGCGAACATCAGCAGAAGCGCGACGAGGAACGCGAAGATCCCCAGGGCTTCCGCGAAGGCGATGCCGATGAACAGCGTAGCGGTTTGACCGCCGGCAGCCGACGGGTTGCGCAGCGCACCCGAGAGGAAGTTCCCGGCGACGTTGCCCACACCAACGGCGGCAGCGCCCGAACCGATGGCGGCCAGACCGGCACCGATATACTGTCCGAGTTCGGCGATATTCCCTTCCATGATGGATCTCCTTGCGGTTGGAAGTAATGAATGAGGATGAACCTGCCCTGCCCCGGCCTTAGTGAGCCGGATGCAGCGCGTCTTTCAGATAGACGCAGGTCAGGATGGTAAAGACATAGGCCTGGATGAAGGCGACCAGCACCTCGAGGCCATACATGGCCGTCACGGCGAGGATCGACACGGGCGAGATGACGGCGATGGCAGAGAAGCCTGCAAAGACCTTGATCACGGCGTGCCCGGCCATCATGTTGCCGGCAAGACGAATGGAGTGGCTGACCGGACGGACGAAATAGCTGATCACCTCGATCACCGCCAGGATGGGCCGCAGCACCAGCGGCGCGGAGGTCACCCAGAACAGGCCGAGGAATTGCGCGCCGTTCTTGACGAAACCAAGCACGGTGACGCTGACGAACACGGCCAGTGCCAGCACGCCGGTCACGGCGATATGCGATGTGACGGTGAAGGCCTTGGGCAGCAGGCCCAGCATGTTCGAGAACACGATGAACATGAACAACGTCATGATATAAGGGAAATATTTCAACCCGTCCTTGCCGGTGACATCCTCGACCATCTTGTAGACCATGCCATAGGCCAGTTCGGCGACGGTTTGCACACGGTTGGGAACGATGGCCCGTCCGCGGGTGCCGGCCACCAGAAGCGCGATGATCGCGGCGGCGACAATGAACAGCCACAGTGTCACGTTGGTCGGCGTGTACCAATGCACCTCGCCCGTCCCGAACAGGGGCTTAACGAGGAACTGGTCCATCGGGTGGAAAGACAGGCCAGCTTCTTCACCATGCGCGTCGGATGCCACGATCAATCCCTCTTTTCCCTGTCCGGCGCTGTCTCGCCGGGCTTTGTGTCAATTTCGGACGCGGTGCGCATCATCGTCTTGATGCCGGCCGCGAAGCCGAGAAATACGAACAGGATCATCAGGAACGGCGTCGTGCCGAACAGATAATCCAGACCAAAACCGATCCCGAAGCCAAGCCCGATGCCCGCCACGAGTTCGATCACCATACGCCAGGCAATGTGCGCCTGATCATAGGCTGCCTTCGGCCTTTCGGCTTCGGGCTTTGGGGTCATGCGGGACAGCCGCTCCTCCAGATCGCGCAGGCGTCGGGTCTCTTCGCCCTTGTCCGCGCCATTCCGGGGCCCTTCGGCCATCTGTCACGCCCCCGTTATTGCTCGAGCCGGTGTCTAGGGTGGATCCGCGCCCAAGTCAAGCAACTGGAGCCATTATGTAAATTGTTGTTTTTCATTGATTTTTATTCGATCACGATTCTTGCAAGCAGCTTGCATTCCGATGAAGCGACGGACATTATTCAACCGCCAAGTTGAGCATCCCGCGCTATCCGCCCCATTCCACGACCAAGGGACCGACTCCCATGCCCGCCCCTTCCCCCGACCGGCTGGACCTGATCTTCGCCGCCCTCGCAGATCCGACGCGCAGAAAGGTGCTGTCGATGCTGCTAGAGGACGACATGGCGGTCAGTGACGTGGCAGCCCCCTTCGAGATGAGCCTTGCGGCGATCTCGAAACATCTGGCGGTACTTGCGGCGGCGGGACTGATCCGGCAGGAACGGCGGGGCCGGATCAACTGGTGCATGCTGGATCCCGAGGGGATGCGTGCGGCTTCGGTCTGGATGCAGGGTTTCGGGCAGTTCGATCCGGTGGATCTGGACGAGTTCGAGCGGTTTCTGGATGTACAGATGCGCGAATGGGGCGAGGATCAGGCATGATGATGCTGCGTTATCCGGCGATGGCCGAGGCCGGATCGGGGCTCTGCCCCGTCGCCGTTCCGGCGACTCCCCGGGATATTTGGATGAAGAAGAAGCGGTACAGGGTGGGAATGGCATGAGCCTTCGCCCGGACATTCTCTGTATCGGCGCGATGCTGTGGGACGTGATCGGGCGGGCACCCCGGCGGATGGCCTCCGGTGCCGATGTGCCCGGACGGATCAGGCATTTGCCGGGGGGCGTGGCGCTGAATGTCGCCATCGCGCTGGCGCGGTGGGAGTTGCGGCCCGCCGTGCTGTCGGCGGTGGGGCGCGATCCCGAGGGCGAAGCGCTGCTGGCAGAGGCCGAACGCCGCGGCGTGCTGACCGGCTGGCTGACGCGCGATGCCGGGCCGCCCACCGATTGCTACATGGGGATCGAGGACAGCCAGGGCCTGATCGCCGCCATCGCCGATGTCCACGGGCTGGAACAGGCGGGCGATGCGATCCTTGCGCCGCTCTCCGGCGATCTGGCCGGATGGACCGGGCCGGTGGTGCTGGACGGCAACCTGACCGAGGAACTGCTGGCCGCGATTGCGCGTGATCCCGCATTGTCCGGGGCCGATCTCCGCGTCGTTCCCGCCAGCCCCGGCAAGGCCGAGCGGTTGGAGCCGCTGATTGCCTCCCGCCGCGGTTGCTTCTATCTCAACCGGCTGGAGGCCGAGATCCTCGCCGGTCGAGCCTGCCCCGACGCGGCCTCTGCCGCCGAGGCCGTGGTCGCGCGCGGGGCGGCGCGGGTGCTGGTCACCGATGGTCCCCACCCCGCCGCCGAGGCCGTCGCGGGCGGCGCGACCCTGACCGCCGATCCGCCCCCTGTCACCGTGGCGCGCGTCACCGGGGCGGGCGATTGCTTTCTGGCCGCGCATCTGGCGGCCGAATTGAACCACCAGCCGCGCGATGCGGCCCTGCGGCGGGCGGTTGAATCCGCCGCTGCACATGTTTCGGGAAAGGATGTTCCATGAAAGACGCACCGCTGACATTTTCGCCCGAGGTCTCGGCCGCGCTGACCGATGGCCGCCCGGTCGTGGCGCTGGAGTCGACGATCATCACCCATGGGATGCCCTATCCGCAGAACCTGGAAATGGCGCGCGAGGTCGAAGAGGTTATCCGCCGCGCGGGCGCCACTCCCGCCACGATTGCGGTCATGGGCGGGCAGATCCATATCGGTCTGACGGATTCGTCGCTGGAGGCGCTGGCGCAAACCCCGTCCGACCAGGCCATGAAGCTTTCGCGCGCCGATCTGGCGATTTGCCTGACCATGGGCCGCACCGGCGCGACCACCGTCGCCGCAACGATGATCTGCGCCCATCTGGCGGGCATCCGGGTCTTTGCCACCGGCGGCATCGGCGGGGTTCATCGTGGCGCCGAAAACAGTTTTGACATCTCTGCCGACCTTCAGGAACTGGCGCAGACCCCGGTGACAGTGGTCGCGGCGGGTGCCAAGGCGATCCTCGATCTGCCCAAGACCTGGGAGGTTCTGGAAACGCTCGGCGTGCCGGTTATCGCCTATGGGCAGGATGAATTGCCCGCCTTCTGGTCACGCGATTCAGGTATCGCGGCAGCGCTGCGGATGGACAGCCCCGCCGAGATCGCTGCCAGCGCCGCGATGCGTGCCCGGATCGGCCTGAAAGGCGGACAGCTGGTCGCCAACCCCATCCCGGCTGAGGCGGAGATCCCGCGCGACGAGATTATGCCGGTGATCGAACGGGCATTGTCCGAGGCCGAGGCGCAGGGCATCGCCGCCAAATTGGTCACACCTTTCCTGCTGCAACGGATTTTCGAGCTGACCGAAGGGCGGTCCCTGCAATCGAATATCGCGCTGGTGATGAACAACGCGCGATTGGCCGCGGGCATCGCCTCAGCCATGAGCATCGAGGCGTGAAGCCACATTCTGCAGGGGTTTGCCGTTCCTGATATGCCGCGTGACAAGGCGGCGGGCCCTTTGCGTCTTCATCAGGTTGGCGGCGGGGAATACCGCCCCGAGATCCCCGAATATCTCGGCATATTCCGCGACCACCGCCTTGGGCAGCACATGCAGCGCCTCCTCGCCGGGATAGAAGCTCTCGCTCCAGCAGCCATCGGCCTCGATGATCTCATGGGTTTCGAAGACAAGGTGGATATAAGTCACCGGCTTGTCGGGACAGGGCTGCGACACGCCCGGCAAATCCAGCAATGCCTTGGCCGGAATCAGCGCTGTCGATCCGGTCATCCGGCCGGCGATCCTGCTGTTGACGAGAATGCGATGCTGCGGCGAGACTCGCATATCCCGTCGCGGAACGCCCTCTCCCAGGGCCCCCGCTGAGATGACCACCGGCCACAGATGGCTGCGTTCCTGCAATTCCCGCAGTCCGAGCGTTCGGCTGTGAAGGGCACGCAGTTTCCCGGCACTGCCGTCATAGGTCGGCACTGCCTCGCCCGGTTGCAGCGTGCCGATCTCTTTCTCGCCTGCCACCGTCCGGATCATCGTGCCATCGGTGAAGCAGATGACATTGAGATTTGCCCTGTTCAGATCCGCCGTGGTCGTGTTCAGCACCTGGACGAAACCGTCGCCCGAACCTCCGGACAGATCGATCAGGATCGAGCCGTCATCCATCTCGGTCGTTGCGGTCACGACATCATCCATTGTCTGGAAATAGGATCCCAGGTCGATGACATCGCCGCCCTCTGCCTCGAAATCGGCGATGAGATCCGCCGCACCGCCGCCGAGTCCCTCTCCGGCGAACCAATCCGCGCCCGCGCCGCCGGTCAAACTGTCATCGCCATCGCCCCCGTCGATATAATCCGCACCCGTTCCACCATCGATACTGTCGCCGCCCTCGCCGCCGAAGATGCGATCGTCCCCGCCCGCGCCAAGCAAGCTGTCAGCGTTCACGCCCCCGTAGATGTCTTCGTGGAAGAACTGCCCTTGCACGGTCGTCAGCGTGGAACCCGCAGTCTGTGCCGAGAGCAGGGTCATGCGCGCGAAATCGTCGGCACTCCGTGCGGCGTCGCCGCTCAGCCCTTCGATGGCGCTGGCCAGATCGGCGTAATGCGGCGAGAAGGAAGGGGATTCAGCCCAGATGTCGTGCGACGGTGTGCCGGGAAGACCCGATTCATAGACCCTGGCGGCGGTTCCGATCAGATAGGTTTCTGCCGTACCGTCGCCATCGGCGTCATAATCGAGGTAATTCGCACCGCCGCTCATCCCGCCGACGATATCGGCATCCTCGACGCGGAAATAGCCGCCGATATCGCCATTCACATCCTGCTCGGTATAGGAAGTCAATGTTCCACTCGCCTGGTGGAGCGTCCCCTCCTGACCGTCCAGCGAATTCGCCGCCCCCGGATACCCGGTGATCGTGACCGTGCCCGACAGGTCATTCGGATCATTGGCGATCAGAAGCGGGACGGCCGGACCATCATAGAACTCACCCGTACTGGCGAGGCGGTCGCCGACATGCATGCTCATGTCGAATCCCGCCTTCACGAAATCCACGGTTCCGTCGCCATCGGTATCGTCACGATAGGCGTCCCAGGGCTCGCCGCCCTCGGGCAGGGTATAGTCCAGTTCGGTCGTGCCGTGGCGCTCTGCCTCGCCCATCAGGCTACGCTGAGGGATCGCGCTGCTGCCGCCCCCCGGAGCCGGATCGTGATTGGCGCTGAAATATATTCCGCCACCAATATGCATGCCCGAGAACTTGACGTCCACCGAGGTCAGATGTTCGTCCTCGGTCGAATTCGGATCGACGATTTCAAGAACCATGATTTTCCCGTGTTGCCTACGAATGCTGAAAGCAGACCGACTGGCAAAACTGGAACTCGGTACAAATTGTTAACCCAACCACGGAACTCGGAAACAATCTGCTGAACTCGTCATAGCATAGGCGATTTCGGCAGTCTGCCGAAATGACCGTGACGTAGCGTCCCGAAGCAGAAAAAATCCACTATTATCAACCACTACACGAATATTCTACGATCATGATCAAAAAATACCCGTTACAGGTGATTTAGCCTCTTGACCGAGACGCTGCCTGCCCTGTTCTCTGCATCCCATGCCGGATCATGACTTCACACCGCTGCAACTGCCGCCTCGCAAGCCGGGGCTACTGGCGATGCTGCGCTCGAATTTTCTTGCGGGGCTGGTGGTTGTCGCGCCGATAGGCATCACCGTCTGGCTGATCTGGACGCTGACCGGCTGGATGGACAGTTGGGTGCTGCCGATGATCCCGGCCCGCTGGAGGCCAGAGCATTACGTGGGCATCAACCTGCGCGGCCTCGGCGTGGTCGTCTTCCTGCTGTTCACCGTGCTGATCGGGTGGATGGCCAAGGGCTGGCTGGGCAGGGCCCTGCTGCGCACCGGCGAACAGATCGTCGCCCGGATGCCCATCATCCGCTCGGTCTATGGCGGACTCAAGCAGATCGCCGAAACCATCCTGTCGCAGAGCGAGGCACGGTTCGATCGTGCCTGCCTGATCGAATATCCCCGCAAGGGATTATGGGGGGTGGGTTTTGTCGCGGGTCCCGCGAAGGGAGAAATCCTCGAGCACAGTTCCGAAGACCTGATCGCCGTCTTTGTCCCGACGACGCCCAACCCGACCTCGGGCTTCCTGATCTACACCCCCGCCAAGGATGTAGTGTTCCTGGACATGTCGGTCGAAGACGCTGCCAAGCTGGTGATCTCGGCCGGGCTGGTCTATCCGCCAGCGAAAAAATCCAAGCCCAAGAACGACAAGCCCCCGAAACCCGCATAACTGGAAGGCTGCCCGGCTTTCCTGGCCAGCCCCTTCTTTTTCATAAAAATATCCCCGCCGGAGGCATCTGTGCTCGCAGACGCGCCGAGGCCGGAAAGATGCGAATCAACCCTCGTCCGGCATTTGCGCGCGCAGGCCCTCGACCGCGGCGGTCAGCCCTTCTGCTGGCACGCCCCGCAAAAGCTCGTCGCCGATTACGAAGGTCGGCGTGCCCATGATTGCCATCCGCTCGGCGAGCTGGTGGTTCTCGCGCAGCACGTCGCTGACCTCGTCGGTATTCATCCGGTTCACGACCTCCTCGGCATCGACCCCGATCTTTTCCGCGACACCCTTGAGCGCTTCGATGGTTGCCGGGCTGCGCAGGGCGATCAACTCGTCATGGGCCTTCATATAGGCCTCGTCCCCGGCGATCTGCTTGACGGCCACGGCAAAGCGGGACGATGCCTCGCTATCCTGCCCAAGAATCGGAAACTCCTTCAGGATCAGCTTGATATTACCATCATCCTCGACGATCTTCTTGACCTCGTCATTGAAGCGGCGGCAGACGCCACAACGATAATCGATGAATTCGACCATGGTCAGGTCGCCATCCGGGTTGCCGCCCACCCATGAATGCCCATCCTCGAAAATCGCCTCGCGATTCGCATCGACCAGTTGCTGATCGTTCTCCACCGTCTCGGCGGCGCGGCGCTCCTCCAGCACGTTGATCGATTCGACCAGCACCTCGGGATTGGCCATCAGGTATTCGCGCACCGCTTCGCCAAAGGCGGTTTTCTCCTCTTCGGACATCGAATTGATATCGAAAGCCATTACCGGGGTCGCGGTCAGCAGCAGCGCGGCGATCAGTCGTTTCATCGAAAACCTCTGGACATAATTCCAACGCAACTTGGCCTCTGGGCGCGGCAATGGCAAGAAATGCCGCAACACGGCTCTGTGAAGCCGCCAAAAGGCTAGAGCCCGCCGCCGCGCCACGTTAAGAAGGCGCAAAACGAATATCGAGGCCGAGCATGCGACAATCCGCCCGCGGACAGGTTGATCCGTTCATCGTCATGGATGTGATGGCGGCTGCGGCAAGGGCAGAAGCCGCGGGCCGCGACATCATCCATATGGAGGTCGGTCAGCCTGGCACCCCCGCCCCTGCAGGCGCGCGCAAGGCGCTGGCCTCGGCGCTGGAACAACCGCTTGGCTATACCGTCGCCCTTGGATTGCCGGAATTGCGTCAGGGCATCGCGGATTTGTACCGGCGCTGGTACGGGGTCGATCTCGATCCGGCCCGCGTGGTGGTGACATCGGGCAGCAGCGGGGCATTCATCCTCGCCTTCTCGGCCCTGTTCGATTCCGGCGACCGGGTGGCGATGGGCTACCCCGGCTATCCCAGCTATCGCCAGATCCTGCGGGCCATGTCGCTGGAGCCTGTCGGGATCGAGACCCGGCCCGAAGACCGCTATCAACCCCGCCCCGAGGCGCTACCCGATGCGGAAGGGTTGATCCTTGCCTCGCCCGGCAATCCCTCGGGGACCGTGTTGCGGCCGGACGAGATGCGGGCGCTGACGCAAGCTGCGACAGCCAAGGGCATGGCGGTGATCTCGGACGAGATTTACCACGGTCTCAGCTATGGTGACCGATGCCATTCGGCACTTGAGATTACGGATGAGGTTTTCGTCGTAAACTCTTTCAGTAAATACTTTTCCATGACCGGATGGCGGGTTGGCTGGATGATCGTTCCGGAAACGCATCTACGCACGGTCGAGCGTCTGGCCCAGAACCTGTTCATCTGCCCGCCTCATGCCAGCCAGGTCGCGGCATTGGCGGCGCTCGACTGCGAAGAAGAGGCGCAGGCCAATCTCGCCGTTTATCGCGAGAACCGCCGCCTGATGCTGGAGGGGTTGCCAAAAGCCGGCTTCACCCGGATCGCCCCGCCCGAAGGGGCGTTCTACATCTATGCCGATGTTTCGGAATTTACGGATAACGCGCTGGAATTTGCGACGGAAATTCTCGATCATGCCGGGGTGGCGGTGACTCCGGGGCTGGATTTCGATCCGGACCGGGGCGCACGAACCCTGCGTTTCTCCTATGCACGCGCCACGGCCGATATTGCCGAAGGGTTGCGGCGACTGACGGAGTTTATGGCGTCAAGATGAATTATGCCTTGCCCAGATGGCTCTTGATTTGCCTGCTATTGCTGATCTCTTCCGTCGCATCGGCGCAAGAGGCCGCGCGGCTGAATGTCGGCGCCTCGTCCCTGACCGCCGATGAAAAGGGATGGGGATGGGGCCGCGAGCCGGTGCTGGAACTGAAACTGGTGCTGAGCAAGGCAGTGCCCTATCGCGCCGTCGTTGTGGGCGATCCGGTGCGGTTGATCGTCGATTTGAAAAGCGCCGATTTCACCGGATTGCGGACCGAGGACCTGTTTGGTCACGACGCCGTCCCGGCGATCCGTTGGGGAGGACTTCGGCGGGGCTGGTCCCGCATCGTATTGGAACTCCCCGGACCCTACAGAATTACCAGCGCAGGACAGCGGACCAAGGCTCCGCAGCCGGTCATCCGGATCGCGCTCGAACCCGTTTCCGATGATGAATTCGCTCCGCTGCCCAGTGCCACCGCGGCGCTAAGGAATTTGCCTGCCCCTGCGGAACTGCCCGAACCCGCAGCCCAGCCCGAAGGTCTGACGGTGGTGCTTGACCCCGGGCATGGCGGGTTCGATCCCGGCGCGCAGGCAGGCGGAGAGACCGAGGCCGATGTGGTCCTGGGCTTTGCGAAAGAGCTGCGAACCGCGTTGGAGGCGCAGGGTATCACGGTCAGGATGACGCGGGAAAATGACAGCTTTGTCAGGCTGGAAAAACGAATGACACTGGCGCGGGACGCAGGGGCCGACTTGTTCCTGTCACTCCATGCCGATGCCTTGCCGAGCGGTCAGGCGGCGGGGGCGACCATATTTGTCTGGAACCCCAAGTCCAATGGACGCGCGGCCGAGCAACTGGCGACGCGCCACGATCGCAAAGACCTGCTATCCGGAATCGACCTGACGGGCAAGGATGACAGGCTGGCCTCGGTGATGATGGATTTCGCCCGCACCGATACCCAACCGAGATCCGAGAATTTCGCCAGATTCCTGACCTCGCGCATGGCCTTGCAAGGGATCGGATTGCACAACCGGCCAGTGCAGGGTGCCGCGTTCTCGGTGCTGAAATCGCCCGACATCCCCTCGGCCCTGCTTGAACTGGGCTTCATCACCGATGAACGCGACCGCGCCAATCTTACCGATCCGCAATGGCGGGCCCGCATGGTGCGCGTGCTTGTCGAGGCGATCACCGGTTGGGCTCGGGACGAGCAGTTCCGCGAGACGAATTTGCGTCACTGAATGACCCGATCCACCCGTTTCCAGCCGATCGCCGCGGCAATCGCTCGTCCGACGACTAGGTATTTACCGCAATCAAATGACCCAGTGTTGTTTTGACGCTTGTTGACGCTCCCGTTATAGACTGGGGCAAATAGCGAAAGGCCTTTCCTCCGTGCTGCGCAGCATTCTTTCATTTTTCGGCGCGATCTTCTCGTGGTTCGTGACCGCCTGTTTCTTCATCGCGCTGACGCTTGGCGGGATTTTCTGGATGTATTCCCGTGACCTGCCAAGCCACGAGCAATTGGCGCGCTACACGCCCAAGACCATCAGCCGCGTCTATTCGAGCGAAGGCCGCCTGATCGACGAATTCGCCGAGGAGCGGCGGATTTTCGTTCCCGTGGAAGAGATCCCCGATCTGGTGAAGCAGGCCTTCATCAGCGCCGAGGACAAGAATTTCTACAACCATCCCGGCTATGACATTCACGGGATCGCCGGAGCCGCATGGCAAGCGGTCCGCAGCGGCGGAGAAAGTGTGCGGGGCGCCTCGACCATCACCCAACAGGTGATGAAGAACTTCCTGCTCTCCAGCGATCGCAGCGTCGAACGCAAGGTCAAGGAACTGATCCTGGCTTCGCGTCTGGAGCATTCGCTGACCAAGGACCAGATCCTCGAATTGTATCTAAACGAGATCTACCTGGGTCAGAACAGCTACGGTGTGGCCGCCGCCGCGCAGACATTCTTCAACAAGTCGCTGTCCGAACTGGCCCCGCACGAAGCAGCGATGCTGGCGGCCATGCCGCAGGCACCGGGCCGCTATCATCCCGTCCGCGCCAAGGAGCGGGTGACGGAGCGGCGCAACTACGTGCTGCGCGAAATGTGGCAGAACGGTTATATCGACGAGGCGACCTATGAGGCCGAGGCGAAGCTGCCGCTCAAATCCGTGCAGAACGGAGATTATCCGTCCTTCCGCGAACAGATGCCCACGCGCGATTATTTCACCGACGAAATCCGGCGACAGCTCAGCCGTGAATTCGGACAAGAGGAATTCTTCGGAGGTGGCTTGACGGTCCGTGCGACGGTCGATCCGAAAATGCAGGATCAGGCCGCCGGTGCATTGCGCGAAGCACTTGAGAAATATGACCGCGGTCTTGGCATCTGGAACGGCACGGGCGAGACGATCCCGCCCGAGAAGCTGACCGACGAGGCATCCTGGCGCGGTGCGCTATGGGATTTGCGGGTGCCGCGCGACATTCCCGGCTGGTATCCTGCCGTGGTGCTGGAACTGGGCGAGCAGGATGCGCGCATCGGCATCGAGGGCATCGAAGAGGATTCCGACGGCCACTGGATCCCGGCCAAGGACGTGCAATGGGCGCGCAAGCGTTTGGAAGATGGCAGCCTGGCAGCCCGCGCAAATGTCGCGAGCGATCTGCTCGAGATCGGCGATGTCGTCTTGGTGCGCGCCATGACCAGCGACAGCGATGGCAGCTTCATCCGCTGGACCTTGCGGCAAGTGCCCCGCATCCAGGGCGGTTTCATGGCCATGGACGTCAATACCGGTCGCGTCATCGCCATGCAGGGCGGCTTTTCCTACCAGTCCTCGGTCTTCAACCGTGCCACGCAGGCGCAGCGGCAGCCGGGTTCCAGCTTCAAACCCTTCGTCTATGCCGCCGCACTGGACAATAACTATACCCCCGCGACGATCGTCGTGGACGAACCGATCCGCGTGAATACTCCCGACGGATTGTGGGAACCCAAGAACTCCAGCGGTCGCCATTACGGCCCGACCCCGCTGCGGACGGGCATCGAGCAGTCGCGCAACCTGATGACGATCCGCATCGCGCGGGATATCGGCATGGAGATAGTCGCGAAATATGCCGAGAAATTCGGTGTCTACGACCATCTCAAGCCATTCCTCGCCAACTCGCTCGGCGCGCAGGAGACGACGCTGTTCAAGATGGTTGCCGCCTATGCGATGTTTGCCAATGGCGGCGAGCGGGTGGAACCCACGCTGGTCGACCGGGTGCAGGACCGCCGCGGCCGGACGATCTATCGCCATGATCGCCGGGTCTGCGAGACCTGCGGCATGCAGGCGCTGCCCGCAGGCCGTGCCCCGGTGATCGAAAGCAATCGAGAACGGGTCATGGATGCCGTCACCGCCTATCAGCTGACCTCTATGCTGGAAGGGGTCGTCCAGCGCGGATCGGGAAGCGGTGTGAACCTGCCCGTGCCGATCGCCGGCAAGACAGGCACCACGAATGACGCCAAGGATGTCTGGTTCATCGGGTTCTCCAGCAATATCGTGGCCGGCTGCTATCTTGGCTACGACCAGCCGCGCGGCCTCGGCTCGCATGCCTATGGCGGGACATTATGCGTACCGGTCTTCAATGCCTTCATGCGCGAGGCAGTGAAGGAATTCGGCGGCACCGAGTTCAAGGTTCCGCCGGGCGGTTACTGGGTCAAGATCGACCGCGTCACCGGTCAACGCCTGCCCGACGATGCGCGCGGTCCCAATGTCATCGCCGAGTATTTCCGCGACGGCACCGATCCCGACTGGCTTTCGCCCTATGTCGTCGCCGGTTTCGGCGAAGAAAATGTCGTCCTGCCCTGGGAAGCCGGTTCCGACAGCGGAACCTCGGTCACCACCTCGACCGGAGAGCGCAAGGTCATCCCGAAGAAAGCGGATTTTGGGACGATGTCCTCGGGCGGGCTGTATTGATTGCGTCCCGCGCCGGCCGGGGGGGTTCACCCCCCCCCGGCGCCCCCCGTGGGATATTTGCATGAAGAAGAATCTGCGGGATCGGGGCTCGTTTCGGACAGCCGGTTTGTCGCGCAGGCTCTTGCTGTATGTGCTGCCACGGGTTAACACCCCTGACCTGACGCAAGAGCCCTAGGAGCCGATCATGCGCGCCGAGACGCAGTCCACAATCGAGGCCATCCAACGCTCGCTGAGCCTGCTGGGGCAGCGAATGGACAAGCAAACAGCGCCGCATCGGCTCGAAGAAATGAACGCGATCATCGAGGCCGGGGATCTGTGGTCAGATCCGGCCCGCGCCCAGAAACTCATGCGGGAACGCCAGGCTCTTGTCGAGGCGATCGATACCTACGAGCGGATCGAAGGCGATCTGGCGGCCAATGCCGAAATGGTCGAACTGGCCGAGGCGGAAGGTGACGAGGAACTGGTAGCCGAGGCCGAAAACAACCTGAAGACCTTGGCGGATCTGGCGGCGCAGAAGGAACTCGAGGCGTTGCTGAACGGCGAAGCGGATGCGAATGACACCTTCCTCGAGATCAATGCAGGTGCGGGCGGCACGGAAAGCTGCGATTGGGCCGCAATGCTGGCGCGGATGTATGTGCGCTGGGCCGAGAAGAAGGGCTACGAGGTCGAGCTGATGAGCGAAAGCACCGGGGAAGAGGCCGGGATTCGCAGTGCCGCCTACAAGATCAGCGGGCATAACGCCTATGGCTGGCTGAAATCGGAAAGCGGCGTGCATCGGCTGGTTCGGATCAGCCCCTTCGACAGCTCGGCGCGCCGGCATACCTCTTTCAGTTCTGTCTGGGTCTATCCGGTGGTCGATGAGAATATCGAGATCACCGTGCCCGACAATGAAATCCGCATCGACACCTACCGCTCCTCGGGCGCGGGCGGACAGCATGTGAACACCACCGATTCGGCGGTGCGGATCACCCATATTCCCACCGGAATCGTGGTGACGAGTTCCGAGAAGTCGCAACACCAGAACCGCGCCAACGCCATGGCAGCGCTGAAATCACGGCTTTACGAGATCGAGCTGCGAAAGCGCACCGAAAGCATCCAGGCCCAGCATGACGCCAAGGGCGATGCGGGCTGGGGCAACCAGATCCGGTCCTATGTGCTGCATCCCTACCAGATGGTGAAGGACCTGCGCACATCCGAGGAAACCAGCGATACGCAAGGCGTGCTGGATGGCGATCTGGACGCCTTCATGGCGGCCACCCTGGCGATGGATGTCGCGGGCAAGAGCCGGGCCGAAGCGCAGTCCGAAGACTGACCTATTCCGGCAGGCAGGGAATGTGAGGGGCGGCGCTTTCGGGCAGCAAGCCGCTCAGGCGCGGATCGGGGATGATCTCGACCTGACGCCGGATCGGAGTAAAGCCCGAGCGGCGATAGAAATCCACCGCTCCGGGATGATCCATTGTGCAGGTATGAACCCATAGACGCGCCAAGGGCTGTGCCCAGGCAATTTCCAATGCACGATTCATCAACCAACGCCCCGCTCCGCTGCCGATGAGTTCCGGGGAAAGTCCGAAAAACGCCAATTCGCATTGATCTTCCGCCCGGAAATCCAGTTCCAGCAGGCCAACCCCCTCGGGCGTGACAAGCCTGCGGATCTCGACCTGCGGATCGTGGATGATCGCGGTCAGTTCGTCATCCGTCATCATCAACCGCGAACACCAGAGCCAATCCTCGCCCACGCGGCGGAACAGCTCGCGATATTCCGCAGGCGGCGGCCGATGCCAGAGTTCGAGCCGCCAGTCGCTCGCCTCGCGTTCCGGCCGCCGGGCCGGGGGGCTGCGCATTTCCAGCGAGGTCACCACGGTCGCGACCGTTCCGGGCACCGTGTCGTGATAACCCGAAGCCAAGGCAGATTGCATTGCCGATTTCCCTCTATGGCGCCCGGTAAGCATTTCCACGGCAACCTAGCCGCCTTGCGTTGCCCCGGCAATATTGCCGCATGGATGAAAACTCGCGGATCAAACGCAGAGAACCCTCAACCCGGAAGGAGACCATATCCACGATATTCGATCCTATCGCCGACTTTCTCTCGATATCGTCAGCGTTTTTAGCTGAAAACGGCCAGCCCAACCCCACACCCCCGGCAAGATAACGCTCAAAACAGGAAAACCACTGATGCACGGGAACGTGCGGTTGCCGTATCCCGTTAAAGTCGTGGACAAAAAGCCAGTCGAGATAATTAACCTCAAGGAGTCTCACATGAAACCGATGATTAAAGCCGGAATGATTTCCGCCCTGACCGGCCTGGGCGCCGTGGCAATGCTGGCCCCCGCATATGCCGCCGGGTTCGCCGAGCTGGACGCGAATAGCGATGGCCAACTCGACATGACCGAACTGCAGGCGGCCTTTGACGTCCATGCCGAGGCAACCCTTGAAGCCTATGACACGGACGGCGACGGCATGATCAGCGTCGAGGAGGCCGAGGCGATGGCCGCAGGATCGGCGGCGGCTTCGGCCGAAGGAGCTGCCGAGGCCACCGCCGAAGGCGCGGCTGAAGGTGCAGCCAACGCGGCTGAGGGGCTGGAACAGGCTGGCGAGGTCGCTTCCGATGCGGCCGAAACTGGCATGTCGACGGCAACCGAGGCGACCGACGGTGCGGCCGAGGCAGTCGGGAATGCACTGCCCGCCACCGGAGGGGCCGAAATCGGTGCCGAAGCCGGCGCGTCGGTCGAAGCGGGTACCGAACCGGCGAACTGATCGCGATCAGATCCCATGACACGGGCTCCGACCGGGTCACCCGGTCGGAGCCTTCGTTTTTTCAACGCCTTTTTATCTACCCTGCCCCAACGCCCGGGTTCGGAATATCAGGTCGGTTCAGACAGCTATAGTTCTTTGCTTTTTACATATTTACCGACAGAAAACCGGTGTCGCCCAGACATGGAAACGCATTATGCTGCACTCGCAGTAATCAGTTCTGGAGCCGAGACATGAAAGAGAAAAGCATCAATCTGGCGTTACAAGGGGGCGGCGCGCATGGCGCCTTTGCCTGGGGTGTTCTCGATCGGCTTCTGGATGAGGATTGGCTAAAGATTTCGGCCATCACCGGCACCTCGGCGGGTGCGTTGAACGGGGCGGCACTGAAGGCCGGGCTGTCCCGGCACAGCGGCGCCAGGGGACGGCAAGCGGCACGGAAGAATCTCGATTACCTCTGGGGAGAGGTCGGGCAAATCTCGGACAATAATGTCGTGCGCTGGATGCATTCCCTGATGCCCATGCCCCGCGGGTTTCATCGCCTGACCGAGATGTTCTCTCCCGCCGCATGGATGGACAGCATGACACGGGTCTTCAGCCCCTATGATTACGGCCCGTTCTACGTCAATCCGCTGGCGGCGGTGCTGCGCGAGTTGCCCTATCCGAGTTTCAGTACCGGACAGGGGCCGGAGCTATTCGTTGCAGCGACGAATGTGCGCACGGGGCGTATGCGAGTCTTCACCGGGCGCCATGTGACGCCCGACGCGGTGATGGCCTCCGCCTGTTTGCCAAGCCTGTTTCGCGCGGTCGAGATCCGGGATCCGGAAACGGGTGAGACCGACGCCTATTGGGACGGCGGTTTCACTGGTAACCCGGCCTTGTTCCCGCTTTACCGCGCCCATCTGCCGCGCGATATCGTGATCGTGAATATCAACCCGATGATGCGCGATTGCGTGCCCAAAACTCCTGTCGATATCGCCGACCGGGTCAACGAGATCAGTTTCAACTCGGCGCTGATGGCCGATCTGCGAGCGATCAACTTCGTCAAGAAGCTGGATGCCGAAGATCGCTTGGGCGACCGGGCCATGAAAGTTCCGCTGATCCACATGATCCTTGACGACACCCTGATGAACGATTTGTCCGCGCGCTCCAAGATGATGCCCGAGCCGGGGATGCTTGCCCGGATGAAAGAGGCCGGGCGTGACGCCGCTGACAGTTTCCTGAACGATCACGCGGATTCCTTGAACGGCAAAGACACGGTGGATCTGTCGACGCTGTTCACCGGTGTGACCGTGGGCTAACGGGCGGGGCTGCCTGATCCAAGCAGCCCGCGCCTGACGCGGGATCAGCCCCGCAGGATATGGTCGGCAGCCTTTTCCCCGACCATGATCGAAGGGCCGTTCAGGTTGCCATTGGTGATCCGCGGGAAGACCGAACTGTCGACGACCCGCAGATTCTCTGCTCCAATGACGCGAAGCTCGGGATCGACCACGGCTTGCGGATCATCCGGCTGTCCGATCTTGGCCGTGCCGCAGGGATGGAACGCGGATTCGGCATGTTCGCGGATAAAGGCGTCGATCTGCTCGTCGCTTTGCACATCGGCACCGGGCTGGATTTCATCCCCGCGATATTCCTCGAAGGCGGGCTGATCGAAGATCTGCCGGGTCAGGCGCACGCAGGCCCGGAATTCCTTCCAGTCATCGGGATGCGACATGTAGTTGAAGCGGATTTCTGGCGCCTCTGTCGGATCATCCGAGACCAGCCGGACGGTACCGCGCGATTTCGACCGCATCGGGCCGACATGGGCCTGGAATCCGTGCCCCTTAGCCGCCGCCTTGCCGTCATAGCGCACCGCGAGCGGCAGGAAGTGATACTGGATATCCGGATAATCCTTATCGTTGCCCGAGCGAATGAAGCCACAGCTTTCGAACTGGTTCGACGCGCCAAGTCCGGTCTTTTGCAGCAGCCATTCGATCCCTACCCGGCTTTTGCCCAGAAGGTTGTAATATGTATAAAGGCTGACCGGCTTTAATGCCTTGTATTGCATGTAGATTTCCAGATGGTCCTGCAGGTTGGCACCAACGCCCGGACGGTCGGCCAGCGGCGTGATTCCATGTTCGCGCAGGTGCTCCGCCGGACCGATGCCCGACAGCATCAGGATTTTCGGCGTGTTGATCGAACTGGCCGACAGGATCACCTCGCGTCCCGCGGTGATATTCTCGATCCGTCCCTTGCGCTCGACCTCGACGCCATAGGCGCGATTGCCTTCCAGCAGGATACGGCGGGCAAAGGCGCGGATCACCTGCAACCGGCCGTTCTTGCGGGCCGGGCGCAGATAGGCATTGGCGGCAGACCAGCGGCGGCCCTTCCAGATGGTCGCCTCCATCGGGCCAAAACCCTCCTGGTGCTCGCCATTGTAATCGTCGGTGCGCGGCCAGCCCGCCTGTGCTCCGGCCTCGATGAAGGCGTTGAACAGCGGGTTCTTGCGCTTGCCACGGGTGATATGCAGCGGCCCGCTGTCCCCACGCCATTCCGAGACGCCGCCATGCCAAGTCTCCATGCGCTTGAAATAGGGCAGAACGTCGTCATAGTCCCAGCCCGCAGCACCGGATTCCTTCCAGAATTCAAAGTCCTTGCGGTTCCCCCGCACGAAAACCATACCGTTGATCGAAGAGGAACCGCCCAGCACCTTGCCCCGTGGCGTGACCAGCCGCCGTCCTCCCAGATGAGGCTCGGGCTGCGACGAGAAACCCCAGTCATAGCGCGACATGTTCATCGGATAGCTGAGCGCGCCCGGCATCTGGATGAAGGGGCCGATATCGCTGCCCCCGAACTCGATCAGGGTGACGCTGCGGCCCGCCTCGGTCAGGCGATAGGCCAGTGCGCAACCGGCGCTGCCTGCGCCGATGATGACATAATCGGATTGGCTCATTGCTGCATCTTTCCCAAAGCGGCGGAGCAGATCAGTAGGGCGCGTCGACGCCCCCCATGCCCACATAAACAGATTTCAATTGCGAATAGTGCTCGATCGCAGCGGCGGAGTTCTCACGGCCCAGCCCCGACTGCTTGACGCCACCGAAGGGCATCTCGACCGGGGTCAGATTGTAGGTGTTGATCCAGCAGGTGCCGGCCTCCAGCCGGCCGACGACGCGATGGGCGCGGGTCAGGTCCTGCGTGAACACACCCGCCGCAAGCCCGTATCCGGTCGCATTGGCACGGCAAACGACTTCCTGCTCGTCATAGAAGGCCAGCGTGGTCATGACCGGGCCAAAGATCTCATCACGGGTAATTGTCATCTCGTCCGAGGCATCGGTGAAAACCGTCGGCGGGATGAAGGCGCCCTCGCCCGGACCTCCACAGAGAAGCTGTGCGCCCTCGGCCTCGCCCGCCGCGATGGCGGCGCGGATCTTTTCGGCCTGCGCGGGGCTGACGATCGGGCCGTGCTGCGTCTCGGGATCGAGCGGATCGCCCATGCGGACATTGCGAACACGTTCTGCAAGGCGGTCAAGAAAGGCTTCACGAATGCCCTCTTGCAAAAAGACCCGCGTCCCATTCGAACAGATCTGCCCCGAGGAATAGAAATTTGCCAGCATCGCCGCGCTGACCGCGTCTTCCAGATTGGCGTCGTCGAAAACGATCAGCGGCGACTTGCCGCCAAGTTCCATGGTGACATGGCGCATCCCCTCGGCGGCAGCGGTATAGACTCGACGCCCCGTCGGCACCGAGCCGGTCAGCGAAACCTTGGCCACGTTCGGGTCGGTGGTCAGCGCCGCACCGACCTGTCCGCGTCCCTGCACGACGTTGTAAACGCCTTCCGGAAGGCCCGCCTCCAGAAGGATTTCCGCCAGTTTCAAGGCCCCAAGGGGGGTTTCCTCGGACGGCTTGTAAACCATGGCATTGCCCATGACCAATGCCGGAGCAGCCTTCCAGCAGGCGATCTGACTCGGATAGTTCCAAGCCCCGATGCCCGCGCAAACGCCAAGCGGTTCGCGCCGCGTGTAGGCCCAATCCCGTCCCAAGGGAATCATCTGGCCGGTGATCGACGCCGCCAGCCCGCCGAAGAATTCCAGCGCCTGCGCGCCCGATTCCCAATCGGCCACAAGCGTTTCCTGGATCGGCTTGCCGGTGTCCAGCGTTTCCAGCCGTGACAGTTCCTCGTTCCGTTCGCGGATGATCGCGGCAGCGCGGATCAGGACCCGGCCACGCTCGACCGGCGCCAGCACCGCCCAAGCGGGTTGCGCGGATGCCGCGATCTGGCAGGCTTGGGCGACCTGATCTCCTGATGCCTCGCGCAGGCTGGCAATCTCTTCGCCGGTATAGGGGTAAAGGACCGGCAGCGCCGCGCCCTCGCCCTCGACCGGATGTCCGTCGATGAACAGGCTGGCGGCGGGTTGGGCGTTCAGACTCATGCGAGTGCCTCTTCAAGATAATCGTTGATGATGTTCAGCGCGGCAGCCCCGTCGGTCGGACCCGGGGTCAGAACCGCGCGCAGATAGACGCCATCGATCAGCGCGCCCAGGGTGTCGGCGATATTTGCCGGGTGATCGGTGAGCGGTTTCAGCGCCACGATCAGATTCGACCGCAGGCGACGATGATAGACCCGCAGCAGCCGTGCTGCCTGATTGTTGAGCAAGGCCAGTGCATAAAAATTGATCCATGCGCTGATCACCTCGCGCTTGAAATTCTGCGGCGCGAAACTGGCCGAGACGATGCCGTCCAGCCGTCCGCGCGGCCCCTGCCCCGGCAAGGCCTCGCGCACGGATTTTCCATATGTCGCAAGGATATGGCGCATCGCCGCCAGGAAAATCTGTTCTTTCGAGCCGAAATAATGATGGGCCAGCGCAGGCGACATGCCGGCGGCACGCGCGATCTGGGCCACGGTCACATCCAAAGACCCCGCCCGCCCGATCTCGGCGATGGCGGCGTTGATTAAAGCGGCTTTTCGGATAGGCTCGGCCCCAAGTTTCGGCATCTGTTCATCCGCTGTCGGAGTTTTCGGTTGCTTTTGCAGTCTAACCGATCTTTAATTGACTGGTCAATCAAGAACACAGGGAGCACGTAATGACCCTTACACGTTTCACCGCCGTACTGGCACTGACCGCTGCTACAGCCACCGCCGGTTTCGCCCAGGAGCCCGAGCAATGCCAGGAGATCGTCTTCTCGGATGTCGGCTGGAGCGATATCACCGCGACGACCGCGCTGACCTCGACCGTCCTGCAGGCGATCGGCTATCAGACCGAGACCAAGATCCTGTCGGTTCCGGTCACCTATACGGCTTTGTCGACGGATGATGTCGATGTTTTCCTCGGCAACTGGATGCCCACGATGGAGGCCGATATCGCCCCCTATACCGAGGAGGGCACCGTCGATACCGTCCGCACCAACCTGACCGGTGCCAAATACACGCTGGCCACCAACAAGGCGGGTGCCGATCTGGGCATCGACGATTTTACCAAGATCGCCGAATACAAGGACGATCTGGACGGCAAGATCTACGGGATCGAGCCCGGCAATGACGGCAACCGCCTGCTGCTCGAGATGGTGGCCGAGGACAAGTTCGGCCTGGGCACCTTCGAGGTCGTCGAATCCAGCGAGCAGGGCATGCTGGCGCAGGTGTCGCGCGCCGGCAACGCGGACAAGCCCGTGGTCTTCCTTGGCTGGGAGCCGCATCCGATGAATGCGCAATTCGAGCTGACCTACCTGACCGGCGGCGATGATGTCTTCGGCCCCAACCTGGGCGGTGCCGAAGTGCGCACCAATACCCGTGCGGGCTATGTCGAGGAATGCCCCAATGTCGGGAAATTCCTGCAGAACCTGGAATTCACGCTGGAAATGGAAAACGAGGTCATGGGCAAGATCCTGAATGACGGGATGGACCCCATGGATGCCGCGAAGGAATGGCTGCAGGCCAATCCCGATGCTACGGCCCCGTGGCTGGATGGCGTGACAACCGTAGACGGCAATGACCCGCAAGGCGCGCTGAGCGAGGCGCTGGAGGGGTAATACCACTCTCCGGGGTGCAAGCGGCCCCTGTGGCTGCTCGCCGCTTGGGCCGGCTGCCGGATCAACAGGATCGGCGGCCGGATTCCGTAGCTGACCTCTGAACGCACCGGTTCAAGCAAGCGAAAGGACATCCGATGGAAGAGCTGACCTCCTTGGTCACAGACAACAAGATCCCGGTGGGACAGACCGCGAAAACGATTTTCGACTGGCTGAATGCCAATGTCGCATGGCTGTTCGATACCGTGGCAACCGTGATGGAATGGCTGATCGGCCGCATCCTCGCGGCGCTGGAATATCCGCATCCCTTCCTGTTCATCGCCCTGGCCGTGGCACTGACCTGGGCCCTGCAGAGAAGCTGGAAGACCTGTCTGCTGATCGGGCTGGGCCTGTTGTTCGTGCTCAACCAGGGGTACTGGGAGGAAACGCAGCAATCGCTGACGCTGGTGCTGGCGGCCTGTATCGTCTGCATGGCGATCGGGGTGCCTATCGGCATCGCCGCCGCCCACCGCCCCCGGCTTTACGCGTGGATGCGGCCTGTGCTCGACCTGATGCAGACCCTGCCGACCTTCGTCTACCTGATCCCGGCCATCGTGTTCTTCGGCATCGGCATGGTGCCGGGCCTGCTGGCTACGGTCATCTTCGTGCTGCCCGCGCCGATCCGGCTGACACAGCTTGGCATCAGCTCGACCCCCGAACCGCTGATCGAGGCGGCGACCTCCTTTGGCGCCACTCCACGGCAGCTGTTATGGAAAGTCGAACTGCCAAGCGCCCTGCCTCAGATCATGGCCGGGCTGAACCAGACGATCATGCTGTCGCTGTCGATGGTGGTCATCGCAGCGCTGGTCGGGGCCTCTGGCCTTGGTGTGCCGGTGGTGCGCGCGCTGAACAGCGTGAACACCTCGCTCGGCTTCGAATCGGGTTTCGTCATCGTCATCGTGGCGATCATGCTTGACCGGATGCTGCGGATGGAGGGCCCGAAATGAGCGAAGAATCACCAAACGCCGTCGAATTCGACCGGGTCAGCATCGTCTTCGGCGATCGGCCGGAAACCGCCCTGCCCTTGATGGACCAGGGCCAGGAACGCGGCGCGATCAAGGCCGAGACCGGGCAGGTCCTTGGCGTCCATGATTGCAGCGTGAATGTCCGGCAGGGCGAAATCCTCGTGCTGATGGGCCTGTCCGGCTCGGGCAAATCAACGCTATTGCGCGCGGTCAACGCGCTCAACGATGTCTGCCGGGGAGAGGTCAGAGTCTGGGACGGAAGCAAGATGATCCCGATCACCGGCGCCGGCAAGCATTCCCTGCGCGACCTGCGCCTGCGGCATGTGGCGATGGTGTTCCAGCAATTCGGCCTGTTGCCGTGGCGCACCGTGCGGGAGAATGTCGGGCTGGGGTTGGAACTGGCCGGCATGTCAGTCCGCGACCGGCAAGAGCGCGTGGACCGTCAACTGGACACCGTGGGCCTGACGGAATGGGCAGAGCGCAAGGTCGGAGAGCTTTCGGGCGGCATGCAGCAGCGTGTCGGCCTTGCCCGCGCCTTTGCGACCGAAGCGCCGATCCTGCTGATGGACGAGCCTTTCAGCGCGCTCGATCCGCTGATCCGCGCCCGCCTGCAGGACGAGCTACTGGAATTGCAGGCCAAGACGCAGCGCACGATCATCTTCGTCAGCCACGATCTGGACGAAGCCTTCAAGCTGGGCAACCGGATCGCGCTGATGGAAGGCGGCCGGATCGTCCAGATCGGCACCGCGCGCGAGATCATCGCCAATCCGATCAATGATTACGTCGCCGATTTCGTGGCCCATATGAACCCGCTCGGCGTGCTGACCGCATCCGATATCGCGGAACCGGGCGAAGCCGAAGGCACGCCTGTGCCCGCCGACATGCCGGTTCGCGAGATCATGGAACTGCTGGCCAATGCACCGCAAGGCATGGTGCCGGTCGAAGGCGGCGGACGTATCACCCGCGATGCGGTCCTCGCCCGGCTGATCGACCCGCGCGGCAAATGATCAGGTATGACAGGGCGGCGTAATGCGGCCCTGCCCTTCTTTTTCATGCAAATATCCTCGGGGGTCGCCGACGGGTCGCGCCACTGGTTCGAGAGACCTGCCGGCGACGGGGACAGACAGCCCCCGCTATCGCGGCACGCGATAGCTCGCCACGATCCGCCCTTCTTGCAGGGACCACGACCGGATATGCCCTACTGGATACGCACCCAGGTCTGGCTCTTGCACAGTAGCCCGCCGGCGACGCAGCCGGAAAGGCTCATCTGGTCGCCCGAGACCTGTGCTTTGCCCATATAGACCTTGTTATTGGCGGGCCGCCATACCTTGCCCTCGTAATTGCCACCGCCCTGCGCGGCCATGTCGATGACGATCTGGCGTCCGATATTGGGAGAATCGTATTCGGCCTTGTCCTTGAAGGTCCGGCTGATCGTCCCGCAAAAGGCATTGCCGCAGGGGGCGATGGTGACATGGGCGAAGGCGCCTTCGTCCGGTTGGGTCTGCCAGACGCCCTCTATCGGGTCCGCAGTCGCGGCGGCGGTCGCGCCAAGCAGGAATGCCGCGGCCATGAACAGTTTTCTCATTATCATTCCTCCTCGGATATTATCCGCCAGTTTGTGCCGCAAATCGACCGCATGGCAAGCATGACGTGAGGTGAGACCCTTTCCCTTCCGTTGCCGAGATGGCAAAGGAGACGGGAACCGACGACTGCGAGACCAGAGATGATCCTATACCCCGCCATCGACCTGAAAGACGGCAATTGCGTGCGCCTGCTGCGCGGCGACATGGAGGCGGCAACCGTATTCGGCTCGGACCCGGCAGCACAGGCGCGGGCCTTTCGGGATGCCGGGGCCGAATGGCTGCACCTGGTTGATCTGAACGGCGCATTCGAGGGCAAGCCGGTGAATGCCGCGGCGGTAGAGGCGATCCTGGCGGCGATCGACATCCCGGCACAGCTTGGCGGCGGTATTCGCGACATGGCCACCATAGAGACCTGGCTGGAACGCGGCCTGACGCGGGTCATCCTTGGCACCGTCGCGGTCGAGAACCCCGCCCTGGTGCGCGAGGCGGCGGATGCCTTTCCGGGCCGGATCGCCGTGGGCATCGACGCCCGCAACGGTCGGGTGGCGACACGGGGATGGGCGACCGAGACCAATGTGAAGGCCACCGATCTCGCCCGCGAATTCGAGGATGCAGGCGTGGCGGCGATCATCTATACCGATATCGACCGCGACGGGGCGATGCAGGGGCCGAATATCCCGGCGACCGAGGCACTGGCCCGAGCGGTCAATATCCCGGTCATCGCCTCGGGCGGTGTATCGAGCCTGGACGACCTGACCGCACTGGCGGCGACCCGGGTCATTGCCGGTGCAATTTCCGGACGCGCGCTCTATGATGGGGCCCTTGACCTTGGCGAGGCGCTGGCGGCGCTGCGCTGACCTTTCGAGGAAACACGATGCTCAAGACCCGGATCATTCCCTGTCTCGATGTTGCCGATGGCCGCGTGGTCAAGGGCGTGAACTTCATCGATCTGATCGACGCGGGCGACCCGGTCGAGGCCGCGCGCGCCTATGACGCGGCGGGGGCCGACGAGATCTGCTTTCTCGACATCCATGCCACGCATGAAAACCGTGGCACCATGTTCGACATGGTCACCCGTACCGCCGAACAATGTTTCGTGCCGCTGACCGTGGGCGGTGGCGTGCGCAGTCACCGCGATGTGCGCGACCTGCTGCTGGCAGGGGCCGACAAGGTCAGCTTCAACTCTGCCGCCGTGGCCGATCCCGACGTGGTGGCCGAGGCCGCCGACCGTTTCGGCAGCCAATGCATCGTCACCGCCATCGATGCCAAGACCGTCTCCCCCGGCAAATGGGAAATCTTCACCCATGGCGGACGCAAGCCAACGGGCATCGACGCGGTCGAGTTCGCCCGCATGGTCGAGGCGAAGGGCGCCGGGGAAATCCTGCTGACCAGCATGGATCGCGACGGGACCAGGGCGGGCTTCAACCTACCCCTGACCCGCGCCATCGCGGATGCGGTCAATATCCCGGTCATCGCCTCGGGCGGGGTAGGCACGCTCGATCACCTGGTCGAGGGGGTTACCCAAGGCCATGCCAGCGCCGTCCTCGCCGCCTCGATCTTCCATTTCGGCACCCATACCATCGCCGAGGCCAAGGCGCATATGGCCGCGGCCGGCATTCCGATGAGGCTGACATGACGCCATCCGACCGCCCTCGCCCGCTTGACCGACTGGCCGCCACGGTCGAGGCCCGCAAATCCGCCGATTCGGAGAGCAGCTGGACCGCCAAGCTTCTGGCCAAGGGCCCCGAGAAATGCGCCGAGAAATTCGGCGAAGAGGCAATCGAGGCGATCATCGAGGCGACCCGGGGGGATCGCGACAGGCTGGTCTCGGAAGCCGCGGATGTGCTTTACCACCTGCTTGTCATGCTGGCCGCGCGGGATCTGACCCTGGCCGATGTCGAGGCAGAACTGGAACGGCGCGAGGGCGTTTCGGGACTGGCTGAAAAGGCCGCGCGCGAATGATCAAGGAACTTGCAGCGAAACATTGCATATAGCCGAATTTGGCTTGAATGACGCGAATCCCTTCCCCTCGGGCGGGCTTGGGGGCTATAAGCGGCACAATCGCCGCTTTCCCGCCGGAAAGACGGCATGAAAATACGGCAGAGGACTGCATGAGCAACGATTCGAAAGACGGCAAGCATCACGACGGCGACGTGGCCTTTATTCAGTCACTGGCCGAGCTTCTGAATGCAAGCGATCTGGCCGAGCTGTCGGTCAAGCGCGAATATGGCGAACATGACCGGCTTACGGTCAGCCTGTCCAAACAGGGCAAACAGGTCGCGATGCAGGCCATGATGCCCACCCCGGCGCAAGCCGCGCCCGCGCCCTCCGCTCCGTCGGCCCCCTCGGCTGCCGCCGCTCCTGTGGCCCCGGTCAGCGAGGATCCGGCCGATCTTCCGGGCGCGGTGACCTCGCCCATGGTCGGCACCGCCTATCTTGCGGCAGAACCCGGCGCGGCGCCTTTCGTCCAGATCGGCCAGAGCATCGAGGAAGGCGATACGCTGCTGATCGTCGAGGCGATGAAAACGATGAACCACATTCCCGCCCCCCGTTCCGGCACCGTCAAGCGGATCCTTGTCGATGACGGCAGCCCGGTCGAGTTCGGCGCCCCCCTGATGGTCGTCGAGTGAGGCCCTGATGTTCGACAAGATCCTGATCGCCAATCGCGGCGAGATCGCCCTTCGCGTGATCCGCGCCTGTCGCGAGATGGGCGTCGCCTCGGTCGCGATCCACTCCACGGCGGACGAGGACGCGATGCATGTGCGCATGGCCGATGAATCGGTCTGCATCGGCCCCGCGCCTTCATCTGCCAGCTACCTGTCGATGCCCGCCATCATCTCGGCCTGCGAGATCACCGGCGCGCAGGCGATCCATCCGGGTTACGGTTTCCTGTCGGAAAATGCCGGTTTCGTACAGATGCTGGAGGATCACGGTATCACCTTCATCGGACCGCGCGCCGAGCATATCCGCATCATGGGCGACAAGATCACCGCCAAGGACACGATGAAGGCGCTTGGCGTGCCATGTGTTCCGGGCAGCGAAGGCGGGGTCGATGACGTCGCCGACGCCAAGAAGGTCGCCTCTGAGATCGGCTATCCGGTCATCATCAAGGCAACCGCCGGCGGTGGCGGGCGCGGGATGAAGGTGGCGCAGGACGAAAAGGGGCTCGAGGTTGCCTTCCGCACCGCCCGGGCCGAGGCCAAGGCCGCATTCGGCAATCCGGATGTCTATATCGAGAAATACCTGCAGAAGCCACGCCACATCGAGATCCAAGTCTTTGGTGACGGCAAGGGCCGCGCCGTTCATCTGGGCGAACGCGATTGTTCGCTGCAGCGCCGTCACCAGAAGGTGCTGGAGGAAGCCCCCGGCCCCGCCATCACCGAAGAACAGCGGGAACATATCGGCAAGGTCTGCGCCGAGGCGGTGGCCAAGATCGGTTACGCGGGCGCGGGCACGATCGAGTTCCTGTTCGAGGATGGTGAATTCTATTTCATCGAGATGAACACCCGCCTGCAGGTCGAGCACCCGGTGACCGAAGCGATTTTCGGCATCGACCTTGTCCGCCAGCAAATCCGGGTGGCAGCGGGCGAAGAGATGGAATTCCAGCAGGAGGATCTGTCGATCCGCGGCCATTCCATCGAAGTACGGATCAATGCCGAGAAGGTGCCCGGTTTCAGCCCCTGCCCCGGAAAGATCAGCCAGTATCACGCTCCGGGTGGGTTGGGTGTGCGGATGGATTCGGCGCTTTATGACGGCTATTCCATCCCCCCCTATTACGACAGCCTGATCGGCAAACTGATCGTGCATGGCCGCGACCGGCCCGAGGCCCTGGCACGTCTGGATCGCGCATTGGGAGAACTGATCGTGGATGGCATCGATACCACGGTGCCACTATTCCGCGACCTGCTGCAAGAGCCCGATATCCAGTCCGGCAATTACTCGATCCACTGGCTCGAGCGGTGGCTGGACCAGAAATACGGCTGAGCCATCCCGTGCTGACGCCTGCGCAACTGCTCTCTGGCTATGCGCAGGGCGTTTTTCCCATGGCGGAAAGCGCTCACGATCCACGCCTTTTCTGGTTCGACCCACCCATGCGCGGTGTGCTGCC
Source organism: Paracoccus saliphilus (assembly GCF_028553805.1). Taxonomy (NCBI): domain Bacteria; kingdom Pseudomonadati; phylum Pseudomonadota; class Alphaproteobacteria; order Rhodobacterales; family Paracoccaceae; genus Paracoccus; species Paracoccus saliphilus. The sequence goes on from NZ_CP067140.1 coordinate 2,738,635, forward strand.
GGTGGGGGGCGTCCATGCCTCGCGATCGCTGCTGCGCGATCTGCGGCGCGGCGACTGGTCGGCGCATCTAGACGGTGATTTCAATACGGTCGTGGCCGCCTGCGCGGATCGGAACGAAACATGGATCAACGCGCCGCTCGCCCGCCTTTACCATGATCTGCATCGGGCCGGACATGCCCATGCCATCGAAATCCGTCACGATGGCCGCTTTGCCGGCGGTCTGTTCGGCATCACCTTGGGGGCAGCATTCTTCGGCGAATCCATGATGTCGGCACGAACCAATGGCTCGAAAATGGCCCTGCTCTGGGCGTCCAGCCACTTGGCGCGCTGCGGCTTTACCCTGTTCGACACGCAGTTCCTGACACCGCATCTGGAAAGAATGGGCGGCGTAGAGATCCCGCGTCATCTCTATCGCCGCAAGCTTGCCTCTGCACTGCAGGGGAAATCCGATTTTCGCAGCCAGCAATTACCGGATGCCGATCAAATCTGGCAGGAAATCACCCAGACATCGTAACGCGCGTCATCCAGTGCCGATAATGCTGGAGAGGATGCGATCATCCAGCCGCTGAACCGCGTCACGTTTTCGGACTGATCGGTTATGGTAAGCTGCGCGAAGGCATCCGAACTCGGATCATCCGCCGGATAGCGACATTCCCCAAGCCGAATTTCCAGCCGTCCCAAGCGGACGGAATCACCAACCTGCACACGCAGATCCGTCGTGCGTCCGGAAACCTTGTCGAGCCCACGCAGCAGCGCACCATCCGCCCGCGCGACGGTTTCCTGTGGCGCTGTATTCTTTGCGTCCGGCTCTTGCGCGAATGCCCCCGATCCGGCAAGGACCGACATCAGCATGGATGCAAGAATTGCGGCGCCCCGCCTCTGCCTTCTCAAACTCATCTATTCCGGCTGCCACGCATCATAGTCACGGCGCTTGACAGGATCGGCGTGAAGGAGCGACCCTTCCGGGTGATAGGCGCCCCCGGTCCCGGTCATGTTCGCCACATGAGGCTCTTCCCAGGGTTTGTGCGGCAGAGGCGCCTCGGTCGGGGGCTCGGCCCATGTGTGATGCAGCCAGCCATGCCATTCCGGGCTCACCCTGCTGGCTTCGGATTCACCCTTGAAGATCACCCAACGGCGCTTGCCGTCCTTGTTCTGGTAAAAGACGTTACCCTCTGCATCCTCCCCCACCTTGGTGCCATTGCGCCAAGTCCAGACCTGGGTGTTTATCGTCTGGCTGTTCCACCAGGTCAGGGCACGAAGCAGAAACGACATTGGCGCGGACCTCATCTTTTCAGGTTTGTCAGAGATATGGCGCAACTCACCGTCAAGGTCCAGCCTCCATAGCAACAAAGCGTATCAACCTTACCGGGCGGGCTTCTTCTTCATGCCAATATCCTCGGGGGAGTCGCGGCTTGGCCAGCGGCGGGGGCGGACAGCCCCCAACCTTGCCCGGATATCATCCGGCGGAAGCGCTTTCCTTCTTGCTATCGGCATGGATCAGAAGCGGCTTGACGGAAGCATTCTCGACCGCATCCTCGTTGACCACCACCTCTTCAACGCTTTCCAGGCCGGGCAGGTCGAACATGGTATCCAGAAGGATATCCTCCATGATCGAGCGCAGCCCCCGCGCGCCCGTCTTGCGCGCGATCGCACGCTTGGCGATGGCGGTCAGCGCGTCGTCGGTAAAGGTCAGTTGCACACCTTCCAGATCGAAAAGCCGCTGATATTGCTTGACCAGCGCGTTCTTGGGCCGGGTCAGGATGATGATCAGCGCGTCCTCGTCCAGATCGGTTAGCGTGGCAATCACCGGCAAACGGCCGACGAATTCCGGGATCAGGCCGAATTTCAGCAGATCCTCGGGTTCCAGATCCTTGAACACCTCGCCCACGCCGCGATCGTCGTTTTCCTTGACCGAGGCGCCAAAGCCCATCGCAGTGCCCTTGTTGCGCTGCGAGATGATCCGGTCCAGCCCGGCAAAGGCGCCGCCGCAGACGAACAGGATATTGGTCGTGTCCACCTGCAGGAATTCCTGCTGCGGATGCTTGCGCCCGCCTTGCGGCGGCACCGAGGCGACCGTGCCTTCCATGATCTTCAGCAATGCCTGTTGAACCCCCTCGCCCGAGACGTCGCGGGTGATCGAGGGATTGTCGGATTTACGGGTGATCTTGTCGACCTCGTCGATATAAACGATGCCGCGCTGCGCCCGCTCGACATTGTATTCGCTGGCCTGCAGCAGCTTGAGGATGATGTTCTCGACATCCTCGCCGACATAGCCCGCCTCGGTCAGCGTGGTCGCGTCGGCCATGGTGAAGGGCACGTCCAGGATACGCGCCAATGTCTGCGCCAGCAGCGTCTTGCCGCAGCCGGTCGGGCCGATCAGCAGGATGTTCGACTTGGCCAGTTCGATATCCGATTTCGCGCCGTGATTCAGCCGCTTGTAGTGGTTATGCACGGCAACCGAGAGCACCCGCTTGGCATGTTCCTGGCCGATCACGTAATCGTCAAGAACCTGGCAAATCTCTTTCGGCGTGGGCACCCCTTCGCCGGATTTCAGCCCGGTCGATTTAGTTTCCTCGCGGATGATGTCCATGCACAGCTCGACGCATTCGTCGCAGATGAACACCGTCGGTCCCGCTATAAGCTTGCGAACCTCATGCTGGCTCTTGCCGCAAAAGCTGCAATAAAGCGTGTTCTTGCTGTCTGAGCCGGACTGGTTTGCCATCGTCCACTTCCTTCACTACCGCCCCGCGTGTCCTGCGAGGCGGGCGATGCCGGGACAGGCCCGATGCATCGCCATCCAATTCATCTGCCCCTGGCCTGCGACCGGCGGCATATTGCTTGGGCTCCATGTTAGGGATGACGCGCTTCCGTCACAATCCCCCTCGCCCTATTTCTTCTCTGACTCGGCTTTGCCGCGGGGCGTCAGCACCTCGTCGATGATGCCCCAATCCTTCGCCTCGTCTGGCGACATGAAGCGATCACGCTCCAACGCCTCTTCCACGTCTTCCAGCGATTGACCAGTGTGTTTCACATAGATTTCATTCAGGCGGCGTTTCAGCTTCTCGGTTTCCCGCGCATGGATCAGGATATCGGTCGCCTGCCCCTGGTAGCCGCCCGAGGGCTGATGCACCATCACCCGGCTGTTGGGCAGCGAATAACGCAGCCCCGGCTCTCCGGCCGCGAGAAGCAACGAGCCCATCGAGGCCGCCTGCCCGACCACGAGGGTCGAGACGCGTGGACGGATATATTGCATCGTATCATAGATCGACAGACCCGAGGTCACCACGCCGCCGGGACTGTTGATATACATGCTGATATCCTTGGACGGATTCTCTGCCTCAAGAAACAGAAGCTGCGCACATATCAGCGTGGACATCCCGTCATGCACAGGGCCCGAGACGAAAATGATCCGTTCCTTCAGAAGCCGAGAAAAGATGTCGTAGGAGCGTTCCCCGCGCGAGGTCTGTTCGACCACCATGGGAACGAGGGTGTTCATGTAGAATTCTGCCGGATCGCTCATCACTGTTCCTTGCCTGCTTGTCCCTGTTCCCGCGATTCGTCCGGGCAATGTGCCCTGTCTTATTCGCGAAAGGTTGACAGAGTCTTAGTAACCGGCAAGGTCCGCCGCAAGGGATGGAACGAAATTCACCTGACACTGCGACAGGCGGGATGGCAGGAGGCAAAGATGAAACTGATCGTGGGCCTTGGTAATCCGGGCGCAAAATATGCGAATAATCGTCACAATATCGGCTTTCTGGCCGTGGACCGGATCGTCGCCGATCACGGCTTGGGGCCGTGGAAATCCCGTTTCCAGGGTCAGGCTGCCGAGGGTCGCCTTGGCGATACGCGGGTGACGCTGTTGAAACCGCAGACCTTCATGAACCTGTCCGGCCAGGCGGTGGGCGAAGCCATGCGCTACCTGAAACTGACGCCCGCCGATGTCACCGTTTTGCATGACGAGCTGGATCTCACCCCCGGCAAATGCCGGATGAAGCGGGGTGGCGGACATGCCGGGCATAACGGGTTACGCTCGATCCATCAGCATATCGGGGCGGATTACGACCGGGTGCGGCTTGGGATCGGGCATCCGGGGCACAAGGACCGGGTGGCAGGCTACGTGCTGTCGGATTTTGCCAAGGCAGATCAGGAATGGTTGGACGACTTGCTACGCGGCATCTCGGACGGGGCGGCGTCGTTGGCGGCGGGCGATAACGGGCGGTTTCAGAACGCGGTGGCCAATCGCGTCGCGCCCGCCCGCAACAGCGGCACCGAACCCGAGGCAGCGCCAAAGCGCAAACCGTCGCCCCCCGGGAAACCTTCGACCGGCAAACAGAAAGCCGAACCACCGCAAGAAGCGTCGCAGGAGCCGCCCAGCTTCACCGACCGTCTGCGCGCCCTGACCGAGCGTTTCAAATGACCGCCGCCGATCACCGCGAATCCTTTCGCAAGCAGGTGGTCGCCTGCCGAGCGCTCGGTTCTCCGCTGACGGCAGATATTTGCGAAATCCTTGCCGAAACCCTGCAAGAGGACCAAGGAGAGGTCGCGCGCCGCATCCTGACCTGGCCCGGCGATTCCTCTCCACGGGCCGATGCGGTTCCGCTGAGGCTCTGCGGAGGGCTGCATGCGCTGGTGCTGACCGGGGCGGACAAGACATTGGCCGCAGCCTATGCCAATGCCCACCCGACCGCCGAGATCCTGCAGCAGGCAATCGCCACGCATGAGGATTATCTGCTGGACTGGCTGCAAGGCCCGCCCCAGACCAACGAGGTCGGGCGTGCGGCGGCAATCATCGCGGCGGCGCGTTTCGCGACCGGATTTTGCCCGTTGCCAATCCGGGCACTGGAACTGGGAGCGTCGGCCGGGCTCAACCTGAATTTTCATCGCTACGACCTGCACCCGCTGGGGGCGCCGCCCCCATCCGGTCCCGAAGGACCGGATTCCCCCGGGATATTTCTTGAAGAAGAAGGGCTTTCCCCGGTTGTGCTGCGCCCCGACTGGACGGGCGAGGTACCGCAGGCAGGCATCAAGGTTACCGAGGCCGAGGGGGTGGATCTGCGCCCCGTCGACCCGGTGGGCGATGAATTGCGGCTATTGGCCTATTGCTGGGCGGGTCAGCCAGAGCGGATGGCGCGATTGCGGGCGGCGCTGGCGATTGCGCGACGTTTTCCGCCACGGGTCACGGCGGACGATGCGGCGGGATGGCTGGAATCCAGGTTGGCGCAACAGGCACCGGGGCGGATGACCCTCGTCTATCACACCATCGCCTGGCAGTACTTTCCGCCCGCGACGCAAGCCAAATGCGAAGCGGCTCTGCAAGCAGCAGGCGCACCGGCGACGCGCGAGGCGCCGCTGGCGCATGTCTCGATGGAAGGGGATGGCGGCAAGGGTGGCGAGGGCGCCGCTTTGACCCTGCGTCTTTGGGATGGCGGGCCGCGCGCCTGGCGGTTGGGGCGTATCGACTTCCATGGCCGCTGGCTCAAATGGAACCCCACGGCGCTGTGACATCTCCGGGGCTTGGCGCAGCGCGCGGCACGGGCTAGCCTGCAGGGAAAGGAGGCGCCGATGGAGCCATCTCTGAATGTGCTGGGCGGGCCATTGCAGCCCTGCTCGAACAAGCCGCTGACCGGCTTCTACCGGGATGGCTGCTGCAATACCGGCCCGGAGGATCGCGGCAGTCACACGGTTTGCGTCGTCGTGAATGCCGAATTCCTGGCGCTGTCGAAATATCTGGGCAATGACCTGAGCACGCCTCGGCCCGAATTTCACTTCCCCGGCCTGAAGCCCGGCGACCGCTGGTGTCTCTGCGCCGCCCGCTTCCTGCAGGCAGCACAGGAATTTGCCGCCCCGCAAGTGGTCCTGGACGCGACCCATGCCCGCGCCGCCGAAATCGTCCCGCTCGATCTGCTACGCGCCCATGCCGTCGACACGCAGAGTTAGACCCGCATTCCTCGCATCGCTGCTTGCGCTGGCCTTCCTGCCCGCGGCGGCCACGGCACAGGCGGTGCTGGTCGATGGTACTGCGATCCGGCCGGACGATCAGCGCCGCCTCGAGGAACTGGATGCCAGTGCAGGCAGCGCGCTGCGAGAGGCTTTCGCTTCCGGCACCCCGGAAGATCTGGACCAGTTGGCAGATACACTGGCGGGAACGCCTCTGCCCCCCGAAGAGGCGCTGGAACTGCTTCCCGGCGAATGGTCCTGCCGGATGATGAAACTGGGCAACGGCGTGCCGCTGGTCATCTACCAGAACTTTGCCTGCGTCGTGACGGAGGATGGTGGTTTCGAAAAGCTGACGGGATCACAGCGCAGCAAGGGCCAGATGCATCCGGACGGTAATCGGCTGGTCTATCTTGGAACCGGCTTCATCGCCGGCGACACGCCTCCGCCCTATGCCGAACTGCCCGACAAGGTCAGCCCGCAAGACATGCCGCAGCGCATGCCACAGGTCGGCGTGGTCGAGATGATCAGCAAGGATCGGGGACGCATCCTGTTTCCCGATCCTTACCTGGAATCACGCATGAACCTGCTGGTTTTGCAGCGTTGAGCCCATGAAAATGCCGGCAGGTATATCCTGCCGGCATGTGAGATCATTGCTGCTCAACGGCTCAGCTGTTGCTGTCACCGCCGTCCGAGCCACCATCGGAATCCGAACCGCCGTCGGAGTCGGAACCGCCGTCGGAACCCGAGCCACCATCAGAGCCGGAACCATCGCCGGAATCAGATCCGCTGTCGCCGGCAGAGCTGTCAGCACCGTCGGAATCAGATGTATCACCGGTGGAACCGTCATCGCCGCTCATGCCATCATCGGCGCCATCGCCCGACATTCCGTCATCGGTCCCGCCAGTGCCATCATCTGACATACCGTCGTCGGCGGAGCCGTCCGTGGCGTCGTCAGAGCCATCTTCCGACATCCCATCGTCTATCGCACCGTCATCAGCGGTGCCATCGTCTGACGCATCCTCATCCGTTGCACCATCATCAGTTGCGCCATCATCCGACGCATCCTCGTCGGGCATGGCTTCATCCTCGACCGCGTCCGAGGCCGCACCGGTCTCGGCGGATGAAGGTTCCTCATCGCGCCGCAGCTCGACACCATCGACAGAAACGAGGCTGCCATTGGCGACGCTGTAAACCAGTTCAATCGGCTCGCCATCACGCTGCGCGGTGACCGTCATCAGCGCGCCTTCCCGCAGGATGTGAATATTCGTGTAGCCTTGCGAGACGAGGGTCTTGGCGACGGCTTCGTCATTCTCCCACTGCTCAAGGATGGGATAATCCGTTTCCGTGATCGTGCCTATCGGGGATTCCGTCGTCTCCGCAGCCTCGGGAACGGTGACAGAATTCCCTTCGGGCGTTTCCACCACGGTCTCTTCCTGAGCCAGCGCGGTTGTCCCCAACAGCACGCTCAGCGCAGCCACCTTGCCGCCCAACAGGGCGATTTTGATCTTATCGGTCAGCATGTCTTGCCTCCATGATCGGTTACGGCAAGGTAACGCACAGGAGGAGGGCGAAGTTCAGGCTGTTCACATGGCCGTCATGTCAGACAGCGGAACCCCGCCGATGCAAGACCTAACACACTGATCGTGCTCAGGTCTGGATATCGGCGCCAAGATGCTTGGCAACGGTGAAGATGTCCTTGTCGCCACGCCCGCACATATTCATCACGATCAGGTGGTCCTTGGGCAGGCCCGGTGCGATCTTCATCACATGGGCCAGCGCGTGGCATGGTTCTAGCGCCGGGATGATACCCTCGGTCTCGCAACACATCTGGAAGGCGGCCAGCGCCTCGTCATCGGTGATGCTGACATATTCGGCGCGGCCCACATCCTTCAGCCAGGCATGTTCGGGTCCGATACCGGGGTAATCCAGTCCGGCACTGATCGAATAGCCTTCGAGAATCTGGCCATCCTCGTCCTGCAGCAGATATGTGCGGTTGCCATGCAGCACGCCCGCACGCCCCCCGGACAGCGAGGCGCAATGCTCCATCCGGTCATCGACGCCTTTGCCGCCCGCCTCGACACCGATGATGCCGACGCTCTTGTCGTCGAGGAAGGGGAAGAACAGCCCCATCGCGTTCGAGCCACCGCCGATCGCGGCGATGATCGTGTCGGGCAAGCGCCCTTCACGGGACAGGATCTGTTCGCGCGCCTCCTTGCCGATGATCGACTGGAAATCACGGACCATCGCCGGGTAAGGATGCGGCCCTGCCACCGTGCCGATGCAATAGAACGTGTCGCGGACATTGGTGACCCAATCGCGCAGCGCATCATTCATCGCGTCCTTCAGCGTGCCCCGGCCCGAGGTGACCGGCACGACCTCTGCCCCCAACAGCCGCATGCGGAAGACGTTCGGGGCCTGACGTTCGACATCATGCGCGCCCATATAGACCACGCATTTCAGCCCGAACCGCGCGCAGACCGTCGCCGTCGCCACGCCATGCTGGCCCGCCCCGGTCTCGGCGATGATGCGGGTCTTGCCCATGCGCCGCGCCAGCAGGATCTGGCCCAGAACGTTGTTGATCTTATGCGCGCCGGTATGGTTCAGCTCGTCGCGTTTCAGGTAAATCTTCGCCCCGCCCAAACGCTCGGTCAGCCGCTCGGCGTGATAGAGCGGCGAGGGACGGCCCACGTAATGGGTCCAGAGATCGTCCATCTCGGCCCAGAATGCCGCGTCGGTCTTGGCACGCTCGTATTCGGCCTCGAGCTCGAGGATCAGCGGCATCAGCGTCTCGCTGACGAAGCGGCCGCCATAGATGCCGAAGCGGCCCTGTTCATCGGGTCCGTTCCTGAAGCTGTTTACCAGATCATCGGGCATGGGATGCGCCTTCGCGGTTGAAGAGGTATTTCGACAAAGAAGAAGTCTAGAGCGGTTTCTTATAACCGATATGGCTGGGCGTGAAGCCCAAGCGGTCATAGAAGCGATGCGCCATGTCGCGGCTCTTGTTCGTCGTGAACTGCATCAGGCTGCAACCGGCGGCACGGGCCCGGCTCTCGGCATCCTCGATCAGGGCTTCGCCGATCTGCTGACCACGATGAGAGGCGGCGACCCGGACGCCTTCGATCTGGGCACGCCGCGCGGCGGAAAGCGAAAGGCCGGAGATGAAGGTGATCTGGTAGCAGGCCACGACCTGGCCCTCGGCCTCCCCGACGATCAGGTGATTGTTGCCCTCGGCCTGCATCGCATCGAATGCGGCGAGATATTCATCGGGAACGGCGGTTTCGCGGCCGCGCCCAAGCATGTCATCGGCGAGCATGGCGACGACGGCGGGCACGTCTTCGCGGCGGGCGAGGCGAAATTCGATCATGACGCAGCCTTTGCGGCGGTAATGAAATCGCGGATGAGGCCGGTATCCTTCTGCCCCGGCCCGGTCTCGACCCCTGAGGAGACATCGACGCCGGGCGCCTTGGTCAGGCGGATCGCCTCGGCCACATTCGCGGGAGTCAGCCCCCCGGCCAGCAGCCAGGGCTTCAGCCAGCGGCGACCGACCAGCAGGCGCCAGTCAAAGGCCAGCCCGTTGCCACCCGGAAGAACCGCGTCTTTCGGCGGCTTGGCATCGACCAGCAGCATGTCCGCCACTGTCCCGTAATCGATCAACTGGGGCAAATCCTCGGAACCGGCGATTCCCACGGCCTTCATCACCGGAAGACCGAAGCGCGACTTGATCTCTGTCACCCGCTGCGGTGTTTCGCCGCCGTGAAGCTGGATCAGGTCCAGCGGAACCTCGGCCAGCACCGTTTCGAGCAGCGCATCCTCGGGGTTCACGAGCAGGCCGACGCGGGCGATCCCTGCAGGCACCATACCCGCCAGCTCAGCCGCCTGCGCGGCACTTACGGCACGGGGAGATTTCGGAAAGAAGTTAAAACCAAGATAACCCGCCCCGGCATCAAGCGCGGCGGTGACATGTTCCGGCTCGCGCAACCCGCAGATCTTGACCTGTGCCATCTGACGTCAGCGCGCCGCAGGCAGCGTCGTGCCGGAAGCGGGTCCTGCCGAGGCGGTGGATTGAGATGCTGCCCCGGTCTTGGGCTTGTCGAGAATCGCCAGGACCTCGTCACGGGGATTGGCATGGCGTTCGCGCAACCCGCCAACCTCGCGTTCCAGCCGCGCCACCTCGGCGCTGCGATTACGGGCTTCACGCCGGACATGCGCCTCGCGCAGGTACTCCCAGATCAGTCCCGCCAGCATGCCGAAGGCCACGGCAAGGAAAATGACAAGGAACAGCGGCAGATCAACCGACCACTTGCCACCGAGATACTGCCCCAGATTCGCCGGAAACGCGTTGAGCGTCACGGTCTCGCGATTGGCGAGAGCCACCGCCACCAGAACGATGGCCAGCAATATGATGAACAGCAGGCGAAGAAAGCGCATCTGGATCCCCTTAACTGGCGCGAGAATGCCGCGCCCTTCCCAAAGGTCTTTCTAGGACGATCACGCGTCGCCGTTCAACCTGTCACGCAACAGTTTACCGGTCTTGAAGAACGGCACATGCTTTTCCTCGACCTCGACGGATTCGCCGGTGCGAGGGTTGCGGCCGATGCGGGCATCGCGTTTCTTGACCGAAAACGCGCCGAAACCACGCAGCTCGACCCGGTCCCCCCGCGCCATCGCATCGATGATCTCGTCGAAGACGGTGCTAACGATCTTTTCGACGTCGCGCCGGAAAAGATGCGGATTATCATCAGAGATTTTCTGGATAAGCTCGGACCGGATCATTTTACCTCCCAGGACAGCGGTGGTGATAGCGGCAGCCACAGATCTGGCAGCTTCCCACCTAACTCTCTGGCAACGCACGAAACAACGCAAGGGTTTCATTAGCGATGCCAGCTTTATCGCGAACACGCAAGCCAGATATCGTCATGTAACGCGGCAATTCGCTTATACTTCGCCCATTTCAAGCGTGATTTCCATGCTGTGACTGGCCGTGTCCTCGGCCTCTGCCACACGAGGAATCACAACATCGAGAAGGCCGAAGCATGGCGGATCTTGCTTCCAGCGGCAAGTTTGCCATGTAGTTGCAGATGAGGCCCGGCATAGGGCGAATCCAACTCTGCCGGCGCAAATCCGAAACGACTGTAATAAGCGGGATCCCCAAGGACGACCATCGGTGTCTCCCCTGCCCAACCCAGGGCCTCGTGAACAAGCGCACCGCCAATCCCAAGCCCCTGCGCCTTGGATGTGACGGCGACAGGCGCCAATGCGACTGCCTCGGTATCGCCCGCCAGCGGCGAAAGGCCCAGATATCCGATGACCGCCCCCGCCGCCTCGGCGACCAGTGACAGGCTCAGATCGCCCTGGCGGCGAAGCTCGGCGACCAGCCGCGCCTCATCCCCGCCTCCGAAGGTCGCGCGCAGCAGCGCATCAATGGCGTCCCGGTCCGACGGAAGTTCGGGGCGGATGACGGGATGGATCTCGCGCTTGTGGAAATCGCGTTCGATATCCGCGCTTTTCCTGCCCCATTCGCTGGAGCCCGCCCGCGCCTGATGCGCCGCAAAGGCATCGGCATCGGTAAAGACCTCGGACAGGTGCCAGAGCATCGGATCGTCATCCTGCCAGATGTCGAAACGCAGGCAACCGGGCTCGGCGCGGCTGAGTTCGACATGATCCGGCAAGAGCGACAGCGCGGTCATCATCTGCGCCGTATCCGCGCAGATCAGCCGCCCCGACAATGCGATCATGGGGCGAGCCAAGGCAATTGCCGCGCCTTCGCCGCCATGATCGTGGCGGGGGTGGTGATGTCCGCAGGCGCAGCTCATGGCGGTGATCCTTTCGTCAAATCACGTCCTGCTTAGCAAATGATCCGCGCCAAGGCCAATCAGGCATTGAACAGGAAATGCAGCACATCGCCATCCTTGACCTCGTAGGTCTTACCCTCGACGCGCAGCTTGCCCGCCTCGCGCGCGCCGGCCTCGCCATTGCCAGAGATGTAATCGTCATAGGCGATGGTCTCGGCGCGGATGAAGCCCTTCTCGAAATCGCCATGGATCTCGCCCGCCGCCTGCGGGGCGAGCGTCCCCTTGCGGATGGTCCATGCGCGCGCCTCTTTCGGGCCGACGGTGAAATAGGTCTGCAGCCCCAGAAGGTCGTAGCCCGCGCGGATCAGCCGGTCGAGCCCGGCCTCTTCCAGCCCCATCTCGGACAGGAACATCTGCGCCTCTTCGGCCTCGAGCTGGCTGATCTCTTCCTCGATCCGGGCCGAGATGACGACATGTCCGGCACCTTGCGCCGCCGCCATTTCCGCCACCTTTGCAGACCATGCATTCCCCGCCCCGGCCTCGTCCTCGGCCACGTTGCAGACGAAAAGCACCGGCTTTGCGGTCAGCAACTGCAGCATGTTCCAGGCCTTGCGGTCCTCGTCGGCGATCTCGACGCTGCGGGCGGGCTTGCCGTCCTCCAGCGCGGCGAGCGCGAGTTTCAGCAGCCGCTCCTGCGCCACGGCCTCCTTGTCGCCGCCCTTCAGCTTGCGCGTCAGGCCGGACAGCCGCCGTTCGATCGATTCCATGTCGGCGATCATCAGTTCTGTCTCGATCACCTCGGCATCGGCGATGGGATCGACGCGGCCGTCGACATGGGTCACATCGCCATCCTCGAAACAGCGCAGCACATGGGCCACGGCATCCACCTCGCGGATATTGGCCAGGAACTGGTTGCCCAACCCCTCGCCCTTGCTGGCCCCCTTCACCAGCCCGGCGATATCGACGAATGTGATCCGCGTCGGGATGATCTGCTTGCTGCCCGCGATCCCGGCCAGCCTGTCCAGGCGCGGATCGGGCACGGCGACCTCGCCGACATTCGGCTCGATCGTGCAGAAGGGGAAATTCGCGGCCTGCGCGGCGGCCGTTCTCGTCAGCGCGTTGAACAGCGTGGATTTGCCGACATTCGGCAGCCCCACGATCCCCATCCGAAAACCCATTTCAAGCAACCTTTCTTGATTTCGGCGGTTGTTTAGGCTGAGGTCGGTCACAAGTCCACCCCGCGGCCCCACAGGAGGAACCATGACTTTCACCCCTTACCTGTCATTCCAGGGCGAATGCGCCGAAGCCTTCAACACCTATGCCCGCCTTTTCGGCGGCGAGGCACAGCTCAGCCGCTTTGACGAACTTCCCGAGGCGACCGGCATGCCGCCGCTTGAACCCGACCAGGCGGGTTGGGTCATGCATGCGCAATTGACCCTGCCCGATGGCAGCAGGCTTCTGGGCTGCGACAATCCCCCGCAATTCGGAGGCGAGCGCATGGCCGGATCGTCCATCGCGGTCACTCTGTCGTCAGAGGACGAAATCCAGCGGATCTTCGACGGGCTGGCCGAGGACGGGCATGTCAAGATGGAGCCCGGCCCGACCTTCTTCGCCAAGTTCTTCGCCATGCTGACCGACCGTTTCGGCGCAAGCTGGATGCTGGTGGTCGAATCCGAGGGGACTGGCGAAGAGACATGACGGACCTTTGATCCCGTGGCTGCCATGGGAAACTTTGAATTGACCGATGGCATGCTATACTGTGCCGGACCGGGTGGGCAGAATGCGCATCCTCTTGGCGATGAGCGGGCAGAATGCCTATATCGTCGTTGCGAGTTCGAAGGTTGAAGATGAGCGAGAGTACCGAAAACCATACCCTCCGCCTGCTGCAGGAAATGCGGAAGGAAATGAACGAAATGCGGCAGGAAATGAGCGAACGTTTCGACGGGGTGGATACCCGAATTGACGGGGTGACCCATATCCTGACGCTGCTTGCGGCGAACAAGCATTCGCATGACGACCGTATCACGGCACTGGAGGAAAAACCCTAAGGCTCTTACCGTCCTCCTCCTTTCCCTGCCACGCCTCCGGAAGTTTCGGGGGCGTTTCGGTTTTCACGCCCCGGCATCCGAACCAATACCCGCTACGGTTTCCGGGATCTGTGCGGGCGGGCGACGAAACCTCGGTATCTCGGCCTCGCCCCGCATTGCGCCGCCCGCATATGCAGGCTAATCCTGCTGGAACGGATTGCAGGGGCGGGCCATGACCAGGATAGACGACAGATTCGCAGAGCTTCAGGCACAGAGCAAAAAGGCCTTCGTCGCCTATATGATGGCCTCGGATCCCGATGACGCCACCGCGCTCGAGATCATGCGCGGCCTGCCCTCTGCCGGTGTCGATATCATCGAACTGGGCATGCCCTTCACCGATCCGATGGCCGACGGCCCGACCATCCAGGCGGCGGGCCAGCGCGCTCTGGCCGCCGGCGGCAGCGTCAGCCGCACCCTCGACATGCTGCGCGAATTCCGCAAGCAGGACGACACCACCCCGGTCGTGATGATGGGCTATTACAACCCGATCTATGCGCGTCCCGGCGGGGTGGAGGAATTCCTGCGCGACGCGAAAGAGGCCGGGGTCGACGGGCTGATCGTCGTCGATCTACCTCCCGAGGAGGATGACGAGCTTTGCATTCCCGCCGCCCGCGCCGGTCTCGACTTCATCCGCCTCGCGACACCGACCACCGATGACCGGCGCCTGCCCGCCGTGGTCAAGAACACCAGCGGCTTCGTCTATTACGTCAGCGTCACCGGCATCACCGGCGGCCCCGCCGCCAACGCCGCCGAAGTCGCCCCCGAGGTCGCCCGCATCCGCAAGGCCGCCAATCTGCCGGTCGTGGTGGGTTTCGGCATCTCGACCCCCGAGGCCGCCGAGAAGGTCGCCTCGGTCGCCGATGGCTGCGTCGTCGGCAGCGCCATCGTCAAGCTGATCGGCGAAGGCCGCCCGGTGCCCGAGATCCTCACCTTCGTCCGCGACCTGGCCGCCGGGGCGCATCGCGGCTGATCCAATATGCTCGAATTCGACCATTTCGCCATCGCCGCCAGCAGCCTCGACGAGGGCACCGCATGGCTGCGGGATCGGCTTGGGGTCGAATTGCAGCCGGGCGGCAAGCATCCCGCGCTTGGCACGCATAACATGCTGCTCTCGCTCGGGCCCCGCGAGTATCTCGAACTCATCGCCATCGACCCGGACGCATCCCGCACCGGCAGCCCCGGCTGGTTCGGACTACGGGATTTCACCGGCCCGCCCCGGATCGCCGGTTGGGTGCTGCGCCAATCCCCGCTGGAAGCGCCCGAAGCCACCCATATCGCCGAGGTCAGCCGCGCCGATCTGCGCTGGCGGATCACCCTGCCCGATACCGGCCAGATGCCCGGTCAGGGCACCACGCCGATGCGCATAGACTGGGGCGGTGGCGCGCATCCCTCGGACGGCCTGCCCGATCTCGGGCTACGCCTGACCGGCCTGACCATAAGCGTAGCCGTGCCCCCATCCCTTCCGCTGAACGACCCTCGCATCTCGCTGACCACCGGCCCGACGGGGTTCAAGGCCCGCATTTCCACGCCAGGCGGCGAGGTCCAGCTATGACACGCATCCGCGCCGCCCTACCCGAGGATGCGCCCGCAATCGCCGCGATCTGGAACCCGATCATCCGCGACACCGCGATCACCTTCTGGCCGGTCGAGCGCAGCGAATCCGAGATCGCCGCCATCATCCGCGACCGTCAGGCAGCGGGCCAGCCCTTCCTGCTGTCCCAGGATGACAGGGGCAAGGTGACCGGATTCGGCTCTTACAGCCAGTTTCGCGCGGGCGGCGGCTATGCGAAAAGCATGGAGCATTCGATCAACCTTGCCCCCGAAGCGCGCGGAACCGGCACTGCGGCGCTGATGCTGACCGCGCTCGAGGACCACGCCCGCTCCGCAGGTCACCGCCTGATGATCGGCGGAATTACCGCCAGCAACGAGATCTCGATCCGCTTTCATGCCCGAATGGGCTATGCCGAATGGGGGCGCATCCCGGCGGCGGGCTGGAAATTCGGACGCTTCCACGACCTGGTGCTGATGGGCAAGGACCTGGCAGGATGATACTGGCCGAGGCCGGACCCATCGGATCCGGTCCTTCAGGGATCTGCCTCGACCGGAACCTTTCGAATTGCGTCCCGCGATGGCCGGGGGGTTTCACACCCCCCGGCACCCCCCGTGGGATATTTGCATGAAGAAGAAAAGACGCACCGTCACGATCGCAGCCCGGCGCAGTATGTTTTTCGTACCAGGTTGAAGTGCCGATACCGGGGCCATGCATCTGACACCTCTTCTTTCCGCGTGAATACGGGAGAATCGTCATGCGGCGCGCGCTGTCTGTGTACGGGCTGTGTACGCCCTGTGCACATCCTGTGCACAGGGCGTGCGGCCGAATTTCCAACATTTGCAGGGTAAAACGCGCCCCTGTTGCGCAGCAGTGCCGATGCAACGCACGCTCCTGTTGCGTATCCGGTCTCGCTCTCTGCGATGTGAACACAGCGACAACTCGCCCCTACCGTAGCGTGCTCATAGCCGTTAGTCTGGTGACATGGATACGAGCCCGCATCAGCCCGTCTGCCCGCATCTGCCGAAGCCCCGCAGCTTCTGGCAGCGCATCGCCGATCGTCTGGCGGCAATGCTCGGCCGGCAGCGAGCCGCGACCCCACCGGAACGCTCGGTCGCCTTCACCATCGCGGTGATCGCGCTTGGCGCCAAGCTGGCCAAGGCCGACGGTGCCGTCGCCCGCTCGGAGGTCGCCGCCTTCCGCCGCGTCTTCATCATCCCGCGGGCCGAGGAAAAGAACGCCGCAAGGGTCTTTGACCTGGCCCGTCAAGACGTGGCGGGTTTCGACGCATGGGCACATCGGATCGCGGCCATGTTCCCGGCGGGCGATCCGGTTCTCGCCGATGTGATCGAGGGGCTGTTCATCATCGCCGTCGCCGATGGCGATCTGCACGAGGCCGAGATCGCCTTTATCGACGAGGTGGGCCGCATCTTCGGGCTGACCCAGGCCCGCATCAAGACGATCCGCGCCCGCCATGACCCGAAGGCCGGCTGCCCGCCCTGCGAAGTGCTTGGTATTCCCCTGGAAACCCCGCTGCCAGAGGCTCGGAAACATTGGCGCAACCTGATCCGCGAATCGCATCCCGACCGCGCCATTGCCCGCGGCCTTCCGCCCGAGGCGGTTCGCCTCGCCGAGGCCCGCACCCGCCGTCTCAACGAGGCATGGGAAAAGTTCCGGGCCATGCATACGCCCCCGGCACCGACAGGGAACTGATGCGGCGCGGTGCGGCCGCAAGGCTTAGCGGATACGCAAATCACTTGCGCAAGCCCCATGGACGCCCCATCTTCCCTGACATGAAGATACGCGCCCTGACCCTTGCCGCATTCCTGGCCCCGGCCTTGTTGACCGCGCCCGTCCTGTTCGCTCAGGACGACCCCGAGGCCTGGCAGCCGCCCCTGCAGGACAGTGAGCCTGCACCCGAGGAAGACGGGGGCGACCTGATCGGGCGCGGTGTCGGCATCCTGATGGAAAATTTCATGCGCGAGCTTGGGCCCGGGCTGGATCAACTGAGACAGGACATGTCGGGCGCGTTCAACAACCTGTCGCCGGTTCTGAAGGATCTGAGCGTCCTGGTCGATGATCTACGCAATTACGAGCCCCCCGAGCGGCTGGAAAATGGCGATATCGTCATCCGGCGCAGGGCGGACGCGCCGCCGCCTCCACCCATCGGGGAGGATCTGCGCAATTTCACCACGCCCGAGGATCAGCCGGATTCCTCGGTCCCGCGCGATCCGGATGCGCCCGAAATCGATCTCTGATTGGCATCGGCGATCAGGCGGCGATGACCGCGCGCCTCGGTCGTGACCTCTTCGAAACGGGTGATGCCCTTCGCCTCCAGCGCCGGGATCAGGCGCAGGAAAATCTCGGCGGTGGCGGCAGCGTCCCCCATGGCGCTGTGCCGCAGATCGGGGGAAATGGCGATATCCAGCCGTTCGGCCAAGGCATCCAGCGTATGTGGCACCCCGCCCCCCCAGACCATTGCCGAAAGCAGCACGGTATCCAGCACCCGGTTGTCGAAATGCTGCCCGGTCTCGGGCTCGGTGGCACGTAGCATGCCCATGTCGAAAGGGGCATTATGGGCCACCAGCACCGCATCCTCGGCAAAATGGTGAAAGGCGGTCAAGGCGCTGCGCATGTCGGGAGCATCCGCAACCATCTTGTCGGTGATGCCGTGAATCGCGGTCGCACCGGGCGGGATCGGGCGGCCCGGATTGACCAGCGTCTCGAAACGCTCGCCGGTCATCCGCCCCCGCGCGATCCTGAGCCCTGCGATCTGCACGATCCGGTCAGAGGCCGCCAGTCCCGTCGTCTCGGTGTCGAACACGACACAGGTCAGATCCGCCAGCCGGGATGACGCCGCCCCCCTTGCGGCCAATGCGAAATCATAGGTCAGCCCGACCGCATCGCGCCGATCCGCCGCAAGCTGCAGGGGTAGGACCAGGCGCGGGCCGTTGTCGCCGGTTTCCGGCCAGATACCAGAGCCATGAGCGGCCAGAATATCGGCACCGCTCAGATCGGGCTGGCCGGGATCGGGGGCTTCCTCCAGCCAGCGCTCCAGCCGGTCCATTGGCACCGCCTCACCCTGCCATTCCAGGCGCAGATACAGCTCTGTCCGGTCCTCGCGATGGATGCGCAGAACCGGTCGCGCGCCCATGTCGCGAAGCCTTGCATCCAACCGGCGCAACAGCGCATTCATCGCCCCGGCCTCGGCAAGGACCGACAGGGGCGGCATGTCGCCATCCGCTTCCAGCCCGGCCACCAACTCGTTCAGCCCGGCCCGGGCGGTGGGCGCATCCCCGGCCAGGGTTTCGGACAGATGCCTTGTTGCGCGGGCCAGCCCCTGTCCCTCGTCCCTGATCGCCTTTGCCAGCGCGGGCGGGATCGGTCCGTCCAGCGCATCCAACATCGGAACCAGCGTCGCGGCATGACGCCTCAGCGCCTCCAGCGCGTCACGGGGAAGCGGGCGATTGGGGGCATGGTCGCGCAGGATTAGCAGGATGTCCTTTTCAATCCGGCGCATCCGCCCTGACAACCGCACCCCTTCCAGGGTCAGGCAGGTCAGATCCGTCGCCTCTGCCCCGGTCACAAGACGCGCCATGGCGGCCTCTATCGCACCGGGGGCGATGTGGCGCTCGATCGGGCGGTCCAGCGCCAGCCCCGGCAGCAATCGTGCCGCCGAGGCGTTGTAGAACACCACTCGCCCGCCGGAATCGGTCATCACCGCAGCCGCACCGAAATCTGCGAGGATCGATTCCAGCCGTGCCTTTTCGCGGATGAGTTCGGCGGCATGTTCGGCCAACGCCTCGTCCAGGGCATCGGCGGTATGCGCTCGCGCCTCGGCCGCATCGTGAACGGCAGAACCGATATCGCCCAGATAGCGCGCCTGGTCGGCATCGGGAACCCGCCCGGTCCGCAATGCCCCGGCCAGCCCGTCAATGGGACGGACAAAATGGCGGTCGAACAGGAACCACAGGGCGGCGATCAGCGCCAGCACGACAAAACCCGCGATCACCCCGGCCTGCAGCAGCGGATCCAGTATCTGGCGCAGCGCCACGCCATTCCCCAGCAAACGCCCCGCCCCGATCCAGAGCGACAGGCCGATCACAGTCAGCACTGCGAATACAAGCCCCGCGAATATCAGCAGGACACGGAGCCGCAGGTTGACCGGCCCTTTCATTCCCGCTCCAGCAGCCGCGCCATTTCCGCCCTGAGCTCGGACAATTCGAACGGCTTGGCGATGAACCCATCTGCGCCAAGCGCCAGCCCTTTGCGGCGCTCGACAACCGATCCGCGCGCCGTCATCATCAGCACCCGGACATGTTTCAACGCCGGATCGGCGCGCAGATCCTGCACGATCTGGTAACCCGAAACATCTGGCAGCATCACGTCCAGCAGCACGAGATCGGGGCGCTCGGCGCGGATCCGTTCGACCGCCCCCGCCCCTGTTGCCAGCCGGAAATGGTTGTGCCCGTCCCGCGACAGCAGGAAATCCAGCGCGACGGCGATATTGTCCTCATCCTCGACCACCAGGATATCCGCCATCATCCGGCCTCCGCTTGGCACACGGCGGTAAAGGCCGGATCATCGGCTTCCGCCGCGGTCCATTCAGCGCCCGCGACAGAGAAGACGCCCTTCTCGCAGTCGAATTCCTGCGGCACGATCGTCGTCGGTCCACGCCGCTCGACCAGCATGATCTCGGCGCGGCGCTTGCCTTCTCCGAGTTCACTGATCTGAGCCGGGTCCAGTGCCGCGAAACGGACGGCCACCGGTGCGAGATAGGTCCAGGGTGCCCAAGGCTGACTGTCGCGCCCGATGGCCAGCATCTCGGCCCCTTCGGGCAGTTGCGCTTTCGCACGACCGAACCAAGCGTAATCGTTCCACACCGAATAGCCGATCATCGCCAGTCCGGCACAGGCGGGCAATAGCCAGCGGGCGGGCGAGAACCCCACCTTGCGCGCGGCATGCATCAGGGCATAGACCAGCGCCGCAACACCGATCCCCACCGCGATTGCCCCCAGAAGCTCGACACCCGTAGCGGTCATCCCAGAAATCCTTTCCCATGGCCCGCGGCCGATTGCATTCCGCGCACCACCACGAATGCGTCGCGCAGATGGCTCCGCTCGAAATCCGGCAGGTCGGCGGGCGAGAGGTAATTGTCGGGCGCACGACTGGCACGGATCAGGTCGGCCTGGTTATCCAGCCGTATCGTCTGGATCAGGTCATAGGCCGCGATCAAATCGCGCGCGCCGCTGCCCGAGATCACGCCCTTGGCCTCGGCATCCTGCAACCTCGCGCGCGTGTTGACCGGCGTCAACCGCCCCTGAAGCGCATAGATCCGCGCCAGATCGGTGACAGGCACGACGCCGCCATGTTTCATGTCGATATGGTCGCGATGTTCGCCCGAGCGGATCGTCGAGAAGCCTCCGATGAAACCCAGGGGCGGGCGATGCTTGAGCGAGTTCGTCACCATATGCGCCACGAAGATCGAGTTCTTCTCGGCCCGCTCCAGCGTTTCGACCTGCAGTCCGGTCAGAAGCGTGCCATCCCCGCCGATGGCGCGCAGATCGAACATGACCGAGGCAAGCATCTGCGCCTCGGGATCGGGGGTGGCGATCCAGTCGCGGAAATAGCGGCGCCAGACATCGCGCGGTTGCCGCCAGCGGGGATTGGTCGCCATCATGTCTCCAGGACAATAGACATAGCCGCATTCGTTCAGCCCGTCGCAGACGAAGCGGGCCAGCGCCTCGAAATAAGGCTCTGCCGGATCGGCACCATCGGCGAGGATCAGGCAATTGTCCTGGTCGCTCACCCCGGTCTGTTCCTGCCGCCCCTGGCTGCCGCAAGCCGCCCAGAGATAGGGCACGGGGGCCGGCCCAAGCTGCGTCTCGGCCATCTCGAGCAGGCGGCGTGTCACCGCATCGGCGATATCCGAGATCATCCGCGTGATGACCTCGTGCCGCTGATGCGCCCTGACCAGTTGCGCGAGAAGGTCGGGGATGCGGGCCGTCGTCTCGGCCATCTCGGCCACCGTCTTGGCCTGCGAGATATCGCGGATCAGGGCCGTGGCCGAGATCGCCTGAACCCGCGTCAGGTCGGTCTGGCTGATCATGCCGATGAAGCGGCCGTCCTCGATAATGGGTAAATGCCCGATCCGCTTCTCGAGCATGATGTTCAGCACGTCATAGCCAAGCGCCGAGGGCGGCAGGGTAATCGGATCGGCGGTCATCACCTCGGCCACGGGACTGTGCAGGTCGCGCCCCTCGGCCACCACGCGGCTCGACATGTCCCGGATCGTCACCAGCCCGATCAGCCGCTCTCCCTCGGTGACGCCCAGACTGCTGACCTGCGCGTCACGCATCAGCCGCGCGGCGTCGATGATGGGCGTATCGGGAGGGCAGCTTTGCGGGCGGCGGTTGAGCAGATCCCCCACCTTCAGCAATGCCACATCGGCGGTTCGCAGCATCGCCCCGCCGCCACGATCGAAGAAACGCGCAACCGGGCGAGACGTGGCCATCAGCTGCGTCAACTCGGCCCGGGGCAGCATCAGGACGACCGAATCTTCCACCGTCCGCGCCGAAGTCACCGCACAACCGTCGCGCAGCAGGCCCCGCTCGCCGAACGAGTTGCGCGGCCCCAGTTCCGAAACCGACTCGCCATTGCGGTCGGTGACATGGACGGCCCCGCTTTCGATGAGGAACAGACCGGGCAGGAGGTCGCCGAAATGATAGATCTCGGCACCCGCCGGATAACTCCTGCGGCTGAAAGAGGTGGCGACCCGCGCCAACTCGTCCCGCGACAGGCTGTCATAGGGATGAACGGTAGAAATGAAATCAGAGATCCCGGACATTCTTCACGATCCCACCGAAATACCAGGGAAAGGCATGAAAGGATCGTTCCTTCTTCTTCATGCAAATATCCCCGGGGGGTGCGGGGGGCAGGCAGCCCCCCGCATTTGTTTCACGTCATCAGTGCGCCTGAGCCGCACCGGCGCCTTTCGGCACGCGGATCGACTCGACCAGTTCCTGCACTTCTTCCGGCGGTTCCTGCGTCGCGTTCGACACAAAGTAACCGACGGCGAAGTTGATCATCGCACCCACGGCACCGAAGCTTGTCGATTTGATCGACAACAGCAGCGGATCGGCATCCGTGAAGCTGTTGGTGTCGGGGATGAAGAACCAGCCCTTGTGCAGGAAGATATAGATGACCGTGGTCAACAGACCCGCGAGCATCCCTGCAATCGCGCCCTGGGAGTTCATCCGCTTCGAGAAGATCCCCATCAGGATCGCCGGGAACAGCGATGCACCCGCAATCCCGAAGGCCAGCGCCACGGTCTGCGCCGCAAAGCCGGGTGGGTTGAGCCCCAGCCATGTCGCCGCGGCAATGGCGACCAGCATCGAGATCCTCGCCGCCATCAGCTCGTTCTTCTCGCTGATATTGGGATTGATCATCGATTTGATCAGGTCATGCGACACGGCAGAGGAAATCGCCATCAGCAGCCCTGCAGCGGTTGAAAGCGCCGCTGCAAGCCCACCGGCGACCACGAGGGCGATCACCCAACCCGGCAGTCCCGCAATCTCGGGATTGGCCAGGACCATGATGTCGCGGTCCACCTTGACGGCCTCGTTCTTCTCTTCGTCGGCCCAGTACTCGATGCGGCCATCGCCGTTCTTGTCCTCGAAGGCCAGAAGCCCGGTGCGCTCCCAGTTCTGGACCCAGTGCGGCATCTCTTCGATGGCGATCGCGTCCTCCTGCGGACCATTGGGCCACATCGTATCGACGAAGTTCAGCCGCGCCATGGCCCCCACCGCCGGAGCAGTCAGGTACAGAAGCGCGATGAACACCAGCGCCCAGCCAGCCGAGGTCCGCGCATCGGCCACGCGCGGCACGGTGAAGAAGCGCACGATCACATGCGGCAGACCGGCGGTGCCGATCATCAGCGACAGGGTGAACAGGAAGATGTTCAGCGTGCTGTCCGTCTGTGCCGTGTAGCTGGAGAAACCGAGCTCCTGGATCACCGTGTCCAGCTTGTCCAGAAGCGGCACGCCCTCGGCAGCCGTATTGCTGAACAGGCCAAGCGCCGGGATCGGGTTGCCGGTGATGGTCAGCGAGATGAAGATCGCCGGGATGGTATAGGCGACGATCAACACCACATATTGCGCAACCTGCGTATAGGTGATGCCCTTCATGCCTCCGAGGACCGCGTAAATCGCGACGATGATCGCGCCGACCAGCAGGCCCATCTCGTATGACATGTTCAGGAAGCCCGAGAAGGCCACGCCGACGCCCTTCATCTGCCCGATCACATAGGTGACCGAGGCGACGATCAGGCAGACCACCGCGATCAGGCGGGCGGTCTGGCTGTAATAGCGGTCGCCGATGAATTCCGGCACGGTGAACTTGCCGAACTTGCGCAGGTAAGGCGCGAGCAGCATCGCCAACAGCACATAGCCGCCAGTCCAGCCCATCAGATAGGCCGAAGTGTCGTAGCCGCCAAACGAGATGATCCCCGCCATCGAGATGAAAGATGCCGCCGACATCCAGTCGGCGCCGGTCGCCATGCCGTTCAGAACCGGATGCACGCCCCGGCCGGCGGCGTAGAATTCGCTGGTCGAACCGGCGCGCGCCCAGAAGGCGATACCGACATAGAGCGCGAAGGTCAGCCCCACGACGATGAGGTTAAGGGTGAATTGTTCCATGACTTATTCCTCCACCCCGTGCTCGCGGTCCAGTTTGTTCATCCGCCAGGCATAGGCGAAGATCAGGATCACGAAGGTGATGATCGAGCCCTGCTGCGCGAACCAGAAACCGAGATCGGTTCCGCCAACGCTGATGCCGGACAGCAGCGGGCGGAACAGGATGGCGCAGCCATAGGACACAAAGGCCCATATGGCGATGCATATCCAGATCGTGCGGATATTCGCACGCCAGTATGCGTTAGATGCTTGTTTATCACTCATGTCCTTCGGTCCTCCCCTGTTCAGACATGTCCCTCTTTTCCGCCCTTGGTGATCGGCGCCCCGGTTACCCGGCGGAAAGGCCGGGGCGCGATGGCGGGGCCGCTATCAGCCCCGGTTCATCCGGTTCTCGATCAAGTCATCCACGACTTCCGGCTCTGCCAGGGTCGAGGTGTCGCCGAGACTGCCATAGTCATTCTCGGCGATCTTGCGCAGAATGCGACGCATGATCTTGCCCGAACGGGTCTTGGGCATGCCGGGAGCCCATTGGATCAGGTCGGGCTTGGCGATCGGGCCGATCTCGTTGCGAACCCATTTCTCCAGCTCGGAGCGCAATTCCTCGGACGGCTCGACACCGTTCATCAGCGTGACATAGGCATAGATGCCCTGCCCCTTGACGGGATGCGGGTAACCGACCACCGCCGCCTCGGCGACCTTCTCATGGGCGACCAGCGCCGATTCGACCTCGGCAGTACCCATCCGATGGCCCGAGACGTTGATGACGTCATCCACCCGCCCGGTGATCCAGTAATAGCCGTCCTCGTCCCGGCGGCAGCCGTCGCCGGTAAAGTAATAGCCCGGATATTGCTGGAAATAGGTCTCTTCAAAGCGCTTGTGATCGCCCCAGACCGTGCGCATCTGCCCCGGCCAACTATCGGCGATGCAGAGAACGCCCTCGGCAGGGTTGCCCTCCACCGGTTTGGCGCTTTCAGGCTCGAGAATAGCAGGCTGGATGCCGAAGAACGGCACCGTGGCCGATCCCGGCTTGGTTTCCGTCGCGCCGGGCATGGGGGTGATCAGGTGGCCGCCCGTCTCGGTCTGCCACCATGTATCGACGATCGGGCATTTGCCCTTGCCGACATGGGTATCGTACCAGTTCCAGGCCTCGGGATTGATCGGCTCGCCGACCGTGCCGAGAATGCGCAGGCTGGACAGATCGTGCTTCTCGACGAATTCCGGCCCCTTGCCCATCAGCGCCCGGATGGCGGTCGGCGCGGTGTAGAACTGGTTAACCTTGTGCTTGGCGCAGACCTCCCAGAAACGGCCGGCGTCGGGCCATGTCGGCACCCCCTCGAACATCAGCGTGGTCGCGCCATTGGCCAGTGGGCCATAGACGATATAGCTGTGCCCGGTGACCCATCCGACATCCGCCGTGCACCAGTAGATGTCGCCTTCCTGATAGTCGAAGGTGTATTGATGCGTCATCGCCGCAAAGACCAGGTAGCCCCCGGTCGAATGCACGACACCCTTCGGCTTGCCGGTCGAGCCCGAGGTATACAGGACGAACAGCGGATCCTCGGCATTCATCGCCTCGGGCGCGCATTCCGTCGCGGCCTCGGCCATCAGTGCCTTGACGTCGATATCGCGGCCCTCGGTCCATGTGGTCTGGTCGCCGGTATGCTTGACGACAAGACAACGCACCTTGTCCGAACAGCTCAGCAGCGCCTGATCCGCATTGGATTTCAGCGCGGTCTTGCGGCCCCCCCGCGGTGCCCCATCGGCAGTGATCAGGATTTGCGCGCCGGAATCGTTGATCCGATTGGCCAGCGCATCCGGAGAAAATCCCGCGAAGACGATGGAATGGATCGCCCCGATCCGCGCGCAGGCCAGCATCGCATAGGCTGCCTCGGGGATCATCGGCAGGTAGATCACCACCCGGTCGCCCTTTTTCACGCCCTGATCGCGCAACACATTCGCCATCCGGTTCACCTTCTCGGAAAGCTGCGCATAGGTGATATGCTGCGCCGGATCCTTGGGATCGTCGGGCTCGAAGATGATCGCGGTCTGATCGGCGCGCTTGGGCAGATGCCGGTCGATGCAATTCGCTGCGACATTCAACTCGCCATCCTCGAACCACTTGATGCTGACATTGCCAAAGGTAAAGTCAGTATTCTTGACCTTCGTATAGGGCTTGATCCAGTCCAGCCGCTTGCCCTCGCGGCCCCAGAATGCCTCGGGGTCCTGGATCGATTCGGCATATAGCCGGTCGTAATCCGCCGGTTTCACATGGGCATTCTCGAAACCCGCCGGGATCGCGTGTTTGCCAATATTTTCAGAACTCATGAGTCCCCTCCTCGCAGCCGTAACAAAACCCGCCGCATCGCCAAGAGCGTCCATTCGGACGGTATCGATCAGCGATGCGAGCCATGTTAACAGACAGCTATATATCATGTTAAGTTGTTTTTATATAAGAAAAATTATGTAAATTTATTCACACAGAAATGGAGAATTTTGTAAAATATTCACAAACCCGTCAGAGGCAGGACAGACATGCCTTCTTTTCTGAAACTGTCTCGGAAAGGACTGCCCCGGCTCGAGATGGCAGCCGGCAACAGAGCACGGCGCCTAGCCATCGCGGAACGCAATCACGAATGCCTTGCCTGATGAAAATCTAGAACGGCACGTCCTGATCATTGCCTGCGGGCGTCACATAGGCGGCCTTGATCGTCTTGAACCCCGCCGCGAATTGCACGGTCAGCGTATCCTCGGCGATGCCCATGATCTGACCCTCGCCGAACTTGGCATGGCTGACCTTGTCCCCGACGCTGAAATGCGCAGCAGCCTCGGCATCGATGGTCACGGGCGCGCGCCGCGCCACTGGCGCCTTGCGCTCTGCCGCCCGCGCCTGCATCCGCTTCCATCCCGGCGAGTTATAGACATCCGCCTGCGCCGCCCGGTCATGCATATCGGTTCCGGGATTCGCCCCGGCAAAGGCCATTGCAGCCCCGTACCCGCCGCCATACAGCCCCGGCGGCGTCAGGACTTCGATATAGTCTTCGGGTAGTTCATCAATGAATCTTGACGGCATAGAGCTTTGCCATTGCCCGTATAACCGCCGGTTCCCGGCAAAGCTGATCACCGCCAGACGCTCAGCCCGGGTAATGCCGACATAGGCCAGCCGTCGCTCTTCCTCGAGGCCCTTGGTGCCGTTCTCGTCCATGGCGCGCTGGTTCGGGAACAGCCCATCCTCCCATCCCGGCAGGAAAACCACAGGGAATTCCAACCCCTTGGCACCGTGCAGGGTCATGATGCTGACCTCTTCCCCCGCCTCGCCATTGTCGCGATCCATGACCAGCGAAACATGCTCCAAGAAGCCCTGAAGATTGTCGAATTCCTCCAGCGCCTTGACCAGTTCCTTGAGGTTGTCAAGCCGCCCCGGCGCATCCGGCGATTTGTCGTTTTGCCACATGACGGTATAGCCGGACTCGTCCAGTATCCGCTCGGCCAGTTCGACATGGCTGGCCTCGGCATCCAGCGCATCGGCGCGCCAACGCCCATGCGACGCCACGAAATCGCGCAGATTGGCCAGCCCCTTGCCACCCAGTTGCCCCTCCTCCACCGCGATCCGCGCGCCTTCCAGCAGTGGCACCCCATGCTGCCGCGCCACGGCCTGGATCGTTTTCAGTGCCTTGTCGCCCACCCCCCGCTTGGGCGTATTCACGATCCGCTCGAAAGCCAGATCGTCGGAAGGGCTAACAACCAGCCGGAAATAGGCCATCGCATCGCGAATCTCGGCCCGTTCGTAAAAGCGCGGCCCGCCGATGACGCGATAGGGCAAGCCGATAGTCATGAATCGGTCCTCGAAAGCCCGCATCTGATGGCTGGCACGCACCAGTATCGCGACATCATCCAGGCTGACTGCGTCCATCCCGGCGCGGTGCCCGCCCTGGAATGCCTCGATCTCCTCGCCAATCCAGCGCGCCTCGGCCTCGCTGTCCCAATGCCCGATCAGGCGGACCTTCTCGCCCGCCTCCGACTCGGTCCAGAGCGTCTTGCCAAGCCGTCCGCTATTGGCAGCGATCAGCCCCGATGCCGCCGACAGGATCTGCGGGGTCGAACGATAGTTCTGCTCCAGCCGCACCACCTGCGCGCCGGGGAAATCCTGCTCGAAACGCAGGATATTGCCCACCTCGGCACCGCGCCAGCCATAGATCGACTGGTCGTCATCGCCTACGCAGCAGATATTGCGATGCGCCTGCGCCAGCAGCCGCAACCACATGTATTGCGCGACATTGGTATCCTGATACTCGTCCACCAGAATATAGCGGAACCGTTCCTGCCAGCTTTTCAGCACATCGGGATACGCTTGGAACAGCGTTACGCAATGCATCAGCAGATCGCCGAAATCGACGGCGTTCAGCGACAAAAGCCGGTCCTGATAGGCCGCGTAAAGCTGCCCGCCCCAACCATCGAATGCCGCCTTCTCGCCCCTTGGCAGATTGGCCGGGGACAGGCAGCGGTTCTTCCAACCATCAATCAGATGCGCCAATTGCCGGGCCGGCCAGCGCTTTTCATCCAGGTTCTCGGCCTGGATCAGTTGTTTCAGAAGCCGGATCTGATCGTCGGTATCAAGGATGGTGAAGGCAGGTTTCAGATGCAGCTCGCCATTGCCGATCAGTTCCGCGTGCCGGCGCAGGATCTTGACGCAGATCGAATGGAAGGTGCCCAGCCACGGCATCCCCTCGACCGTCTCGCCCAACAGCGCGGTGATCCGGTTTTTCATCTCGCGCGCGGCCTTGTTGGTGAATGTGACGGCCAGAATTTGCCCCGGCCGCGCCTTTCCCAGCATCAGCAGATGCGCGATGCGCGTGGTCAGCGCCCGGGTCTTGCCGGTCCCCGCCCCGGCCAGCATCAGCACCGGCCCCTCCAAAGTCTCGACGGCGGCGCGTTGAGCCGGGTTCAGACCTTCAAGATAGGGCGCGGGCCGCGCGGCAAGGGCACGTTGCGACAGCGGGACGGTATCGGAATCATCAATCGGCTCCATAGCGGCAACATAACCGCGACCGCGCCACAAGGAAAGTCGATGTTCATTATTTGTTCATCCTAAACGAAAGAATGCCGCCTTGTCCTAATCTCACTTCTTCTTTGTCCAAATACCTCGGGGTCCGGGGCGGAGCCCCGGCTATCGCGGGACGCAATATGAACCCTCTCCGGCCAAACCGTCCTACTCCTCACGCAGCAGGATCAGTTCCGCCGTGACGCAAACGGGATTACGGCCCGGCTCCAGCCGCCCCGAGGCCCGGATCCCATCGATCCCGACAATATCGATGGCGATATCCGTCGCGCTCTCCGTCGCCCGCCCGTCGGAGATCAGGAATTCGCTCGCATGGATGTCCAGAACGGCGCCATCGGCAAAACGGGCCGTATTCAGGCTGCCTATTCCCTCGACCCGAGCGCCGGACCAGCCCAATTCTTTCACTGCATCCGCCACCCCGGCACAAAGATCGACATGCGGTGCGATCCGCAAAAGCGCGGCATCCGCTTTCCCGGCAATCCCGCCTGTCGGCTTGAAAAGAGTAAAGGCAGTCTCGCTATCCTCCTCTGCCCTGAAACGCGCATCAGGAAACAGCAGAACCTCGGCCTGAACCGGGCGAGTCAACCGCGAGGCATCCAGCAACAGGTGCCCCATCGTCTCGCCCCAAAGCCCATGGCAATGCCCGAACATCCGGCCTTCGCGCCAGCCCCAGACAATCCCCGCCCGATGGATCGGCGCATCCGGCAAGTCGCGGGGCGCGGAATACCATGCGCCATGCACACCGTCCGTCGCTCGGTCAGGCAGCACGAAACGCAGATCGCCCCGTGCATCGGCGAATGTGATCCAGGCGCTGTCGACGCCTTCCAGAGCCTCGGCAATGACGGCCTCCAGAGGCTTTCCCGCTGCCAGAGTGACGGATCGGCGCTCGACCCGGCTTCGCGCCAATATCAGGCGCGGCCCATCTGCTGGGCCGGGATGGCGCAAGGTTTCAGCCATTTCCGGCCTCGTTATCGCGGCGGATCAATTCCTCGCGGACCAGCTTCTTGGTGATCTTGCCATAGCCAGATTTCGGCAACGCCTCCCAGAACAGGAACCTTTTGGGCAGCTTGTAGCGGGCGATCTTCGGCCCCAGCCACGCCTCCATGTCGGGTTGCGCATCGCCGCGCGCCACGCAGATCGCCACGCCGACCTCGCCCCATTTCGGGTCCGGCATGCCGAGCACGGCGCATTCCGCGACATCGGGATGCAGCAGCAATTTCTCTTCGATCTCGCGCGGATGGATATTCGAGCCACCCGAGATGAACATGTCGCTTTCGCGCCCGGTCAGATAGAAAAAGCCGCGCTCGTCCATATGGCCCAGATCGCCGGTGCGGAACCAGCCGTTGCGGAAGCTCTTGGCATTGGCCTCGGGGTTGTTCCAGTAGCCCGCGAAAACCGCGCCGCCGGTGATGCAAAGCTCGCCCGTCTCGCCGGGGGGCAAGGGATTGCCCGCCTCGTCCTGGATCTCGATCTGGATGCCGGTGCGGGGGT
Organism: Paracoccus saliphilus; assembly: GCF_028553805.1. Taxonomy (NCBI): domain Bacteria; kingdom Pseudomonadati; phylum Pseudomonadota; class Alphaproteobacteria; order Rhodobacterales; family Paracoccaceae; genus Paracoccus; species Paracoccus saliphilus. Next base: position 2,769,240 of record NZ_CP067140.1, read on the forward strand.
AGCCGCATGATCCCTCCAGCACCCAACCCTCGCCGGTTTCATGCAGGTGCGCGGGCAGAACGGTGATGCAGCCCGTCACCTCTCCCAATCCGAAATACTGCACCAATACGGGACCGAGCTTTTCCAGCGCCCGGATCTGGTCGGCGCGATACATCGGCGCACCGGCATAGATGACATGGCGCAGGCTGGAATGATCGAACCGGTCGACCGCCGGATCTTCGGTCAGCAGCTTCACGATGGTCGGCACGGTGAACATGTTCGAGACGCGGTGCGTTTCAACCAGCCGCCAAATCTCGGCGGGATCGAAGCCTTTTTCCGGCAGGATCGTGACCGCCCCTCGCGCCACCTGCAGCATCTGGTGGATGCCCGCCCCGTGGCTGAGCGGCGCGACGACCAGCGAGGCGTCCTGCTCGGTCGTGCCGGGGATCAGGTCGGCAAGGTGGTTGGCGATGACAAAGCCCATCTGCCCATGGGTCAGCACCGCCGCCTTGGGCTTGCCGGTCGAGCCGGAGGTAAAGAACAGCCAGGCCGGGTTGTCGCGCTCTACATCCGTGGCGCGCAGCGGGGCATTATCCTGAGCGGCCAAGGCCTCGTCGATATCGGGGCCGAAATCGGCCTGCCCGATGACCAGCACCGGCAAACCCATATCGGCGTGATCGGGATAATCCGCATGGCAGATCAGCAGCTTTGGCTGCGCCAGCTCCACCATCCAACGCAGATCGTCCGGCGCGCCGCGGAAATTCGCGGGCACCCAGATGGCACCCAGTTTCAGGCAGGCCCAGAGACTTTCCCACATCTGGTTGTTGTTCGGCGATTGCACCAGCACCCGGTCGCCCTTGCCCACACCCTGCGCCGCCAGCAGCCGGGCCATCGCGTCCACGCGGGCGCGCATCTGTGACCAGCTCCAGCGTTGCTCGCCCCAGATCATCGCCGGATGGTCAGGCAGGCGTCGGGCAGTCTGGTCCAGCAGGTGGCCAAGGTTCATCGTCCGGGTGGAACAGGGCAGGTTCATTTCACCCTCTCAAGGATCGAGACGTAATTGGCGACCGCAGCCCCGCCCATGTTGAAGACCCCCGCCAGCGCGGCATCCGGGATCTGCATCGCCCCGGCCTCGTCAGCCAGTTGCATCGCGGCCATGACATGCTGTGAAACGCCGGTGGCACCGATGGGGTGACCGCGCGATTTCAACCCGCCCGAGGGATTCACCGGCAACCTGCCGCCGCGCGCGGTGACGCCCTCGGCAATGATGCGCCCGCCCTGCCCACGCTCGGCCAGTCCCATCGCCTCGTATTCCAATAATTCGGCGACGGTGAAGCAATCATGCGTTTCGACCAGCGACAGGTCGTCCAGCGACACGCCCGCCTGCGCCAACCCCTGCGCCCATGCCCGCCTTGCCCCGGCAAATTCAAGCGGATCGCGGCGGGACAGTGGCAGATAGTCATTGGCCTGACGCTGCGCACGGAATGCGATGGCACGCGGGGCGTCCGCGGCAATATCGGGATGCGCGATCACCAGCGCCGCCGCCCCGTCCGAGACCAGCGAGCAGTCGGTGCGCCTCAGCGGTCCTGCCGCGATGGGGTTCTTGTCACTGACGGTATTGCAGAAATCGAAGCCGAAATCCTTCTGCATGTGCGCATAGGGGTTCAGCGCGCCATTGGCGTGGTTCTTGGCCGCAATCATCGCAAGCTCGCGCGAAGCATCTCCGTAGCGCTGGAAATAGCTGTTGGCGATGCCCCCGAAGACGCCCGCGAAACCGCCCGGCGTATCGCCCTCCTCGCTGCGATAAGATGCACCGAGCAGGATATCCCCGATCTCGGCGCCCGGCGTAGCGGTCATCTTCTCGGCCCCGATCACCAGCGCCACGCGCCCCCGCCCCGATCCGATGAAATCCAGTGCCGCCGTGATCGCCGCCGAGCCGGTGGCGCAGGCATTCTCCAGCCGCACGGCGGGCGTATGCGCCAGCCCATCGGCGCCAAGCGCGACCAGCGCCGCCTCGAACCCCTGTTTCTGGAAACCGCCGTTGAAGACGCCGACGAAAATCCCCTCGACCTGATCGGCGGACATGGCGGCGTGATCCAGCGCGGCGCTGGTGACCTCGGCCATCAGCGCCTCGACATCCGGGGCCTCGGATTTGCCGAAACGGCTATGGGCCCATCCGATGATCTGCCCTTCGGGCGCGGACGACAGATTGCTGTGATCGGTCATGTATTCCTCCGTTGCCGCGGCAGGGAACGTTCCCCTGCGTGACGGTTTTTCGCTGCGCGACATATTGTGCCGCTCGGCCAATTCCGTAAAGATGCCCCGAAATTCGATCGGGAGGAATTACGATGTTCACGAAAATGGCCCTTGGGCTGACAACCGCGCTTGCCCTGTGCCTGCCCGCCAGCGCCGAATCGCTGCGCCTGTCGCATAATACCGGCGACACGACGACATGGCAGCAAGGCGCCGACAAATTCGCAGAGCTTCTGGCCGCAGAAACCGGCGACGAATACGAGGTCCGGGTCTTTCCGAATGCCCAGCTTTCGGGTGGCGACCAGATGAAACAGGCCGAGATGACCGGGCGCGGCGCCATCGACCTGGTGCTGACCTCGGCCATCAACGTCACCCCGCTGGCGCCGGAAATGGCCGCCTTCTCGCTGCCCTATCTGTATGCCGATTACGACGCGGTGGACCGCACCACGGCGGGCAAGGCCGGCGACAAGATGGAAGAGATCATGGCAGGCCACGGCATCCGCATCCTCGCATGGGGCGAGAACGGGTTCCGCGAGGTGACCAATTCCAAGCATCCGATCAAATCGCCCGAGGACATGAACGGCCTCAAGATGCGCGTCGCGGGCCCGATGTATATCGACGTGATGAACGATCTGGGCGCCAACCCGCAGCAGATGCAATGGACCGAGACCTTCCCGGCGCTGCAGCAAGGTGTCGTGGACGGGCAGGAGAACCCCATCGGCGCGGTGATCATCCCCCAGCGCGTCTACGAGGTGCAGAAATATATCACGCCATGGCATTACAGCTATGACCCGCTGTTCCTCGGCATCTCGAAAGAGAAATGGGATGGCCTCGACGACGAGACCAGGGCGCAGTTCCAGAAGGCCGCCGACGAGGCGATGGCCTACCAGATCGAGATCAGCCGCGAAGCCACCGCCGAAGGGCTGGAATTCCTGAAGGAGCAGGGCATGGAAGTCTATGAACCCACGCCCGAGGATCTGGCGGCCTTCAAGGAGGCGACACAGCCCAGCTTCGACAAATGGTCCGAGCAGATCGGCGCCGATATCGTCAAGCTGTTCACCGACGAAGCAAGCGCGCAGTAAATGCGCCTGCTGCTGGATCAGTTCGAGAAACTCGTCTGCGCGGTGCTGCTCTTGCTGATGACGCTGCTTGGCTTTGCCAATGTCGTCGTCCGCTACGGCACCAACCAGTCGCTGGCCGCGACCGAGGAATTGCTGACCGGCGGCTTCGTGCTGCTGACGGTCTTCGGTGCGGCCATCGCCGCGCGGCGGGGCGAGCACCTGGCTGTCGAACTGGTCACCAACATGCTGCCCGCCCCCTTGCGGCGGGCGGTTATCGTCATTGCCACCCTGCTGTCGGTGCTGCTGCTGGCCGCCTCGGTCTGGTTTTGCTGGCAGTTATTGCTCAACCAGATGGGCAACGGCATGCGCAGCTATGCGCTTGGCCTGCCGCTCTGGTGGTATTCCGCCGGCCTGCCCTTCGGCTTTGCGCTGGTGCTGATCCGCTATGTCCAGGCAGCACTGAAAGGTCCGGCACGCAATGATTGATATCGGCGCGGGCAGCATGATGGTCGGGCTGTTCTTCCTGTTCCTGATCCTGCGGGTCCCGGTCGCCTTCGCGCTCGGCCTGTCAGCCCTGGCGGCGATGTGGCAGCTTGGCTTCGGCCTCGATCTGGTCGGAGATCTGCTGAGTGCCAGCATCGGGAAATTCTCGCTGCTGGCGATCCCCTTCTTCATCCTCGCCGGTAACCTGATGGGCAAGCTGGGCATTGCCGACCGGATGATCCGTTTTTTCCGGGTTCTGGTCGGAGGGCTGCCGGGCGGCATGGGGCTTGTCGGCACGGTGGTTTGCCTGTTCTGGGGCGCGGTCAGCGGCTCCGGCCCCGCCTCGGTCGCCGCCATCGGCCCGATGATCATCAAATCCATGGAAGACGACGGCTATTCCCGGGCCTTCGCGGCCGGGCTGGTCAGCACCGGCGCGGCCATGTCCATCGTCATCCCACCCTCGATCGGGCTGGTCATCTATGGCGTTCTGGCCGAAACCTCGATCGCCGACCTGTTCATCGCCGCGATCATCCCCGGCCTCGTCTGTGGCGCGCTGATGCTCTGCGCCCTGCCTTTCGGCCGGGTCAAGAACGCGACGGCCACGAAGGCACTGAGCCCGAATCCCTATCCCGGCCTGTCCTATGGCGCGGCGCTATGGCGCAGCTTCATGGACAGTTTCTGGGGGCTGATGACCCCGGTGGTGATCCTGGGCGGCATCTATTCCGGCATCTTCACCCCGACCGAGGCCGCCATCGTCGCCTCGGTCTATGCGTTGGCGGTCGGCGGGCTGGCCTATCGCACGTTGAACATTCGCGGCCTCTATGAATGCCTTGCCGACAGCGCGGCAGGATCTTCGGTGGTGATGCTGGTTGTCGCCTATGCCGGGCTGTTCGGTTGGGTGGTCACCGTGGATGACCTGATCGGGCAGTATTCCGGCGCGCTTCTGGGATTGTCGCAGAACCAATGGGTGATCCTCGCGGTGATCATGCTGGTGGTGCTGGTCGCGGGCATGTTCATGGATGCGGTGACGATCATGTTCATCTGCCTGCCGATCTTCCTGCCGGTGATGCGAGAGCTGCAATGGGATCCGATCTGGTTCGGCGTGCTGATCATGGTCAACCTCGCCATCGGCCTGATCACCCCGCCGGTCGGGATCAATCTTTACGTGGCCGCCAATATCACCCGCCTACCGCTGGAGAAAGTTGCCCGCGGCGCGCTGCCATTCCTGCTGACCAGCGTGATCGGCCTGGCCATCATCGCGGCTTTCCCGGGACTGACGCAGGTGCTACTGCCCTAGAGGTCCTGCATCGCCCCGGCAGCGATCTCGAAACTGCGCAGCCTCGCGGCGTGATCATGGATCTGACCGGTGAGGATCACCTCGTCAGGTTCATGCGTCTCGATCAGCGCGGCAAGCTGATCGCGCACCTGCTCGCGGTTTCCGACAGCGGTGATCCGCAGGGCCTGATCGACCATGCGCCGCATCTGCGGGGTGATCTCGGCATCGAGATCGCGGGTCGGGCGAGGCAGCTTGCCGGGCATCCCGGTGCGAAGCCGCGCAAAGGCCAGTTGCATCGTCGTGCGCAGGTAATGCGCATCGTCTGAATCATCTGCGGCAAAGACATTGATCGCCAGCATCGCCCTTGGCTTCTCATTCCAGCGAGACGGGCGGAAACGATCGCGATAGACAGCCAGTGCCTGCTCCAGATCGCCTGGGGCGAAATGGCTGGCGAAGGCATAGGGCAGCCCCAGATGCGCGGCCAGTTGCGCCCCGAACAAGCTGCTGCCCAGGATCCAGACCGGAACCTCCGTGCCTTCCCCGGGCAGCGCCCGCACCGTCGCGCCGGGACGTTCTGGCCCGAAGTAATCCAGAAGCTCCACCACGTCCTGCGGAAAACTGTCGGCCATCGGATCACGCCTCAGCGCCCGTATCACCGCGCCATCACCGCCCGGAGCCCGCCCCAGCCCCAGATCGATCCGGTCGGGAAAGGCCGTCGCCAGCGTGCCGAAAGCCTCGGCCACGGTCAGCGGCGCGTGATTGGGCAGCATGATCCCGCCCGCCCCTACGCGCATCCGTTCGGTCGCCTGTGCCACCAGCGATATCAGCACCGCCGTCGCGGCGCTGGCGATACCGGGCATGTTGTGATGCTCGGCCATCCAGTAGCGGGAATAGCCCCAGCCCTCGGCATGCCGGGCAAGGTCGATCGTGTTGGAAATGGCATCCGCCGCGGTAAAGCCCTCGGGCACCGGCGACAGATCAAGAAGGGAGTAAGGAATGCTGCTCATATGCCGCAGTTATGCAGCCCGGCATCAAATGCAATAGCTGCATTTGCATATTCTGCAATCCACCCCTTTCTTCTTCAGGAAGATATCCTCGGGGGTGAATTGCGCGTCAGCGCAAGAGGGGGCGCGAGCGCCCCCTTTCATCCCCAAACATCATCCCATCTTGCGCAGATAGGTCCAAGTCGGCACCCGGGCATTGCGCGCCACCGACCAGCTCTCGGCATCGCCAAGATAGACAAAGCCGCTATTGGTCAGCACCCGCGCCGAACCGGGATTATCCTGGAACGCCTCGGCGAACAGGGTCCGCGAACCATGTGGATTCGCCGCGACCAGCGCCTCGACCGCCTCGGTCGCGAAGCCGGTATTCCAGAAGCCCGCACCGATCCAGAAACCCAGCTCGGACTGGTTTCCCTCCATCCGGGTCAGCGACACCACACCCAAAAGCTCGTCCAGGCGATTGGCCGAGCCGTCGATGGCCCAAACATCCTCGGTCCTGTCAGGGGAAAGGGCACGGGCGACGAAGCCCTCGGATGCGCCGGGCGGCAAGGGATGCGGGATCGCCCGCGTGCCCTCGGCCACGCGGCGATCAGCCGTATAGTGCGAAATCATCCCAGTGTCGGACGGGCGCAGCGGACGCAGCACGAAACGATCAGTTTCGATGACTGGCTGATCCAGCACTGCAGCATCAAGAATATTCAGATCATCCAAACGCGTTCCCTCCCGCATCGGTGCAGTCATCATCATTTTTCCTCCCCCGGAAAAAAGCTTGGGGGACCGGCTTTCGCCGATCCCCCCTCTAACATCGGAATGTTACCTTTGGGTTACTCGGCGGCCACCTGGGTCGCTGGAATTACCGAAATGAAGGTGCGCCCCTTGAGACCCTTCTTGAAGGTCACCTGGCCATCGGTCAGCGCGAACAGGGTATGATCCTTGCCCATGCCAACATTATCGCCCGGCCACCACTTGGTGCCGCGCTGACGCACGATGATGTTGCCGGCGGTCGCAACCTGCCCGCCATAGAGTTTCACGCCAAGACGGCGACCGGCCGAATCGCGACCGTTGCGGGACGAACCGCCTGCTTTCTTATGTGCCATGGGTCAGTCTCCTTACGCTTCAGTGGCGTCAGCCGCCGGTTTGTCGGCAGCGGCGTCTTTCTTGGCCGGTTTCTTCGCCTTCGCAGGCTTGGCAGCGGCGATCTCGTCATCCTTGGTCCGCGCACCGACCGCAGGTTTAACTTTGGATTTGTCAGCGCCTTTTTCAAGGACGTCGGTCACACGCAGCAGGGTCAGTTGCTGACGATGCCCTCGGGTCCGCTGCGAGCTGTGCTTGCGGCGACGCTTGACATAAGTGACGACCTTGTCGGCCTTGATCTGATCAATCACCTCGGCCTGCACGCATGCGCCATCGACCAGCGGCGTGCCGAGGGTCGAGCCGACCATCAGGATCTCGTTGAACTGGACTTTCTCGCCAGCGGCGGCATTCAGCTTTTCAACGCGCAGCACGTCACCTGCCTGCACCTTGTATTGCTTGCCGCCCGATTTAAGAACCGCGAACATCGCTTTGTTTTCCTTCGTTTTCCGCGTCCTTCGGCCCCGGATATTCCGGTGTTTCGGGATCATCCCGCCTTCGGACAGCGCCCCGTTTGCAATCGGGGAGTCATATAAATAACGTACCGGCCAAAGGCATTTGCCCGGCCGGTCCGCGTGGATATGGCGGATTCGAGCGGGCAAGTCAAGTAAATCCCCAAGTTTTCGCTGACGTTCGAAGGCTCGCGGTTCTACTCCGCCGCCTTCTCTTCCAAACTCAGCCATTCCTCTTCGGCGGCAGCCAAGGCCGCCTGACGCTCAGTCAGCGCCGCGGTCGCTTTCTCGAACTTGGCGGGAGCGGTCCGGTAAAGATCGGGATCGGACAGGAATTCCGACAATTTGGCGATTTCGGCCTCCAGCCGCTCGATGATCGCGGGCAAGGCTTCCAGCCGGTGCTTCTCGGTAAAGCTCAGCCCGTCCTTGCCCGGCTTCTGCTTACCGGCAGATTTCGAGGCCGATGCCGCAGCCGGTGCGATTTTCCCGGACTGCACGGGCTGAACAGCGGAATCCTCACCCCGCTGCGCCCGGTAATCCGTCCAGCCCCCGGCATAGACCACGGCGCGGCCATCGCCCTCCATCGCAATCGTCGTATCGGCGACGCGGTCGATGAAATCCCGGTCATGGCTGACCAACAGCACGGTGCCGTCATAGTCGCCCAGAATATCCTGCAACAGGTCCAGCGTCTCGACATCCAGATCGTTGGTCGGCTCGTCCATGACCAGCAAATTCGAGGGCTTCGCCATCAGCCGCGCCAGAAGCAACCTGGCCTTCTCGCCCCCTGACAGGCTACGCACGGGCGCACGGGCCTGTGCCTCGTCGAAGAGGAAATCCTTGAGGTAGCCCACGACATGCTTGGGTTGACCGCGTACCATCACCTGATCGGCCCGACCGGATACCCGCATATCGGGATCGCCGGTCAGCGAATCCCACAAGCTCTGATCGGGGTTCAGCGCGGCGCGGGCCTGGTCGAATACGGCGATCTCCAGATTGGTGCCAAGCTTGAGCTCGCCCTCGTCCGGCGCGATCTCGCCGGTCAACATCTTGATCAGGGTGGTCTTGCCGACCCCGTTCGGGCCGACGAATGCCACCCGGTCGCCCCGCTGTACGCGCAGGTCGAAGGGTTTCAGGATCACCCGCTCACCGAATGTCTTGGAAATGCCCTGAGCCTCGATCACCCGCTTTCCCGATTGCGACCCCGCATCCAGCGCCATCGCGGCCGTCCCCTGCCGGCGGATCTGCGAGGCCCGCTCGGCCCGCATCGCCTGCAAGTTTCGCAGCCGTCCTTGGTTGCGCTTGCGCCTTGCGCTGATGCCCTCGACCGCCCAACGGGCCTCGGCCTTGATCTTGCGGTCGAGCTTGTGGCGCGCATCGTCCTCGGCGGCCCAGACCTCTTCGCGCCAGTCCTCGAAACCCTCGAAGCCCCTCTCTCGTCGCCGCACCTCGCCGCGGTCGATCCACAGGGTCGCGCGGGTCAGGCGGCGCAGGAAGGCGCGGTCATGGCTGATGATGACATAGGCGGCGCGGGTCTGGTTGAGGTGATCCTCAAGCCAGCCGATCGCCTCGACATCAAGATGGTTGGTCGGCTCGTCCAGCAGCATCAGCTCGGGTGCCTGCGCCAGTAGACGCGCCAGCGCCGCGCGCCGCCGCTCGCCCCCTGACGCGGTGGACACCGGGCGGTCGGGATCGAATTTCAGCCCCTCGGCAGCCATCTCGACCCGGTAGCCCTCGCCCTCGGGCAATCCGGCGCGGGCGAAATCGCCAAGCGTCTCGAATCCCGACAGATCGGGATCCTGTTCCATGTAACCGACATGGCTGCCCGCGTTCAGCACAACCTCGCCCCGGTCTGCCTCGACCAGCCCGGCCATGACCTTCATCAGCGTCGATTTGCCCGAGCCATTGCGCCCGACCAGCGCCACCCGGTCGCCCTGCTGGACGGTCAGGGACAGGTCTTCGAATACGGGATCGCCGCCGAAGGTCAGCGAGATGTCGGTCAGTTGTAACAAGGGTGCGCGTGCCATGGCCGCGCCCTATAGCGGGCCGGGGTCGCGGTCAATGCGGCGTGGAGCTGGTACGGCATCGGCAGGCGGAAATTTTGGGCAATCATTCCTCTGCTGCCACCGCAGTCGCGCGGCCCCTGTCATTGATCTCATGGTCACTCTTGCACTAGCTGCAGGCCGCAAGGCACCCGCCCCCGTCAGCTCATGGGCTGAGATCGGGCCCGGACAGATGCCGGAACCATTCGAAGGAAACGCATATGCCATATTATCTCGACCGCAAGGCGCTTTCTCCGTTGCCGTCCCGGCTTATCTCTCGCGACCGGGTAGAACGCCTCGCCCGGATAAATACCTTGGGACTAAGCACGGGGCCGCAGGGTGTCGGGATCGGCATCCGCCATCAGCCGCAAGAGGATTTCAGGGGCTTCCATGTCCCGAGATCCCTCGATTTTTTTCATCTGGGCAAGAACGACACGACCTATTGGCTCTGTCTTCTGGACGATGAAACCGACATGCGCGTCGCCTCTCGGGCCGCCCGGTCGCCCTGGCTCGATGGCAATATCCCGACTCTCGCGCAGATCGAAGCGCATTGGGCGTCGGTGGACGATCCCGCCCAACAGGAAGAGTTGGCGCGCATGTTCACCGAGATCGAGGGATTGGCGGAACGGCTCGGTTATTTTCCGGCCAGCAAGGAGGAAAAACTTGCAGAGATCGTCCCGGAAGATGTGAATCTCGCGGAGCTGGAGACCTTCGGCGGCATGCTTGGAGGTCATACGGCAGAAACGCAGCAATACATTCAGGATCATTTGCTTCCTGCTGCGACCTCACCGCGGGAATATCTTGAATCCCGGGACCTGCTGACGGACATGTCGCGCGCCGCATGCCGTAATTTCTCGTGGCGGCAGACATTGCTCTACGGGTATTTTCACGACAATTCCTATGTCCGCGTGCTTGACTGGAAATCCAGTGCCGAGGATGTCGCTTGGAACCTCAACCAGATCCTGAAGCGGGTCGCACCCGAATGCGGAGGAGAGGTCGATCTGGTAGATGACGACGAGAATGTCCTGACCGAATACTGGCTAAAGCGCGCCAGGCCGCAATTGCGCCGGTTGGGATTTCACATGGTTTTCCTGGCCGATATCGGAGACAGCTATATTCTGACATTGACAGGGAAAGCGAATATTTTCCGATTTCTGGAAGCTGGGCGAAATATCGGCTTGAAGGAGATACATTCCCCGTTGCGGTTCTCCGACCTGTTTTCGCATCTGTTCAAACGATGACGACGACCCCGGCAAGTTTCTTGGCCCACCCCGATTTTGCGCATTGTGCATAATCACACCGGGCTATTGACGCAGCGATAGCGACAATGTGAAAAGCATCTGGAAACCCGACTAAAGGAGTCAACGATGCGTTCTTTGTTTATCGCTTCCCTGATGGGCGCCACTGCCCTGCCTGCCTTGGCCGAGGAGGTGAATGTTTATTCCCACCGCCAGCCCGAATTGCTCAAGCCGCTGACCGATGCCTTTACCGAAGCGACCGGGATCACCGTCAACACGGCCTATGTCGACAAGGGCATGGTCGAGCGCCTGAAGGCAGAGGGCGACCGCTCCCCCGCCGATCTGATCATGACCGTGGACGTCGCGCGCTTGGGCGAGGTCAAGGATGCCGGCGTGACCCAGGCTGTCGAGGACGAGGCGCTGGAGGTTGTGCCCGAAACCCTGCGCGATGCCGATGGCCACTGGTTCGGCCTGACCACCCGCGCCCGCATCGTCTATGCCAGCAAGGAACGCGTCGCCGATGGCGAGGTGACCAGCTACGAGGATCTGGCCGATCCGAAATGGAAAGGCCGCATCTGCACCCGTCCCTTCACCCATGACTACAATGTCGCCCTGACCGCCGCCTACCTGGCCCATCACGGCGCCGAGGAAACCAAGGCGTGGCTGGAAGGCGTCAAGGCGAATCTGGCAAAGCCGGCCGAGGGCAGCGACCGGGCTCAGGTCAAGTCCATCTGGGCGGGTGAATGCGATATCAGCCTGGGCAACACCTATTACATGGGCAAGATGCTTGAGGACGAAGAGCAGAAGGAATGGGCCGAATCCGTCCGCATCGTCTTCCCGGTCTTCGAGGATGGCGGCACGCATGTGAACGTGTCGGGCGTGGCAATGACCGCATCCTCGCCGAACAAGGAAGCCGCGGCAAAGCTGATGGATTTCCTGGTCAGCGACGAGGCACAGAAGATCTATGCCGAGACGAATTACGAATTCCCCGTCTCGGACCATGTCGAACGCTCCGAGGTCGTGCAAAGCTGGGGCGAGTTCACGCCTGACAGCACCCCGCTGAGCGAGATCTCGAAGCTGCGTCCCGAAGCACTGACGCTGATCGAGGAAGTCAATTTCGACGGATAAGCCGCCTCAGGGGGTTCTGCTCCCATCCGGCTGACGCCGACTTCCCTCGGGATATTTGCCCAAGGGGCTATACAAGCTGAGTTTGCCATAAGAGCATCTCAAGGTGCTCTTATGGCTCAGAAAAACCGCTATCTGTGTCGGGGAGAATTTCGCAGCGGACATTCATGACCTCTTGCGGCTGTTCACGCTCGATATGACTGCCGATAGGGCCGCTGCGTTGGCCGGGCTGGCCTTTGACCCGGGCGGGGCCCACGAAGAAGACGCCGGTCTTCACCATCCTGGAACCCGGCGGACGCCTGCATTGCCAGATCGTGAAAAAACTGTTCGAAAGCAACACTTCAGGTAATCATCGCTGGCCGCGTTCATCCCGTGGCCGATATCACCACCGACGGGTTCCGCGGCTATGACGGCCTGGTCGCGGCAGGCTTCAAACGCCATCGCCGGATCAACGAATACTGGGGTGCGAGCGCTCCGTCCATGTCGAGAACGGCGTCCATATCGACGGGATCGAGAGCTTCTGGAGCTATGCCAAGCGACGCCACAAGAAGTTCAACAGCTTGCGACGAGACAGCTTTCCGGTCTTTCTCAAGGAGACCGAATTCAGGGTCAACACGCGGAATCGGAATCTCTACAAGATACCGCTCAAATCATGCAGAATAGAACCGCTCAAGCAGCGATCTTGTATAGACCCTTCAATGAAGAAGATGTGCCGAATGGCCCTGCCAGACAAATCCGGATCGGGCGGCGGGTCAATGCGCTTTCTGCATGGCAGCATTGCACCCAAAAGTGACGCCGCGTCGCAGCACTGGAATGCGCGTGGCATCGCCCTTATCTGATCGAATGCGGAGGAGCCAACTCCAATATGGCAGATCAGACATGAGCCAAGATTCGAAACCGCAAAGCATTTCCGAGCGCCTGCGCAACAGCGAGGCCGATGTAGCACTGGAACAGATGTACGGCTATTTCAGCCACGAAGATCAGACACGCCGGATCGTCAGCGAGTTCGACGCTTACAGGGCTGCTGGCAGGGCCGCCTGAAGCTTGCCGGCCGGCTCATGCAGCTGGCCGGCACCCTTCCCCGGTATCATTTTCCAACTTACCGCATGGTACCGGGCAGTATCGCGTGAATTGTGCTGCGCGATCCGGATGATTGCCAGCTTCTTCCCTTGCCCTCAGCCATGGGTTGTGAAACGCTTTTTCCGGCAATGATGAGGGTAGCATGAGCGACGGGCGCAACGGATCGGTCAAGCAGATCATCTGCATCAAATGGGGCACCAAGTTCGGTCCGGAATATGTGAATCGCCTGCATGGCATGATCGCACGGAATATCACCCCGCCCTTCCGCCTCTATTGCTTTACAGATGACGGTACCGGGCTGCATCCCGACATCGCCATACGTCCCCTGCCCGAATTCGACTACAAGGCACCTGAACGTACACGCGGGAAATGGCCGAAATCCCGGCTCTGGGGTGATCTTGGCGACGTGACAGGCGTGGTTCTGTTTCTCGATCTCGACGTGATCGTCACCGGCAATATCGACGACTTCTTCGAATATGGCGACCCGGAGGACACGATCCTGGGGCGCAATCTCAATACCCCCTTCGAACGGATGGGCCAGACCTCGGTCTACCGGATGTGGGTCGGCAAGCTCGCCCCCTTGCAGGACATCTTTCGCGCCGATCCGCAGGGTGTGGCCGATACCTATCGCTACGAACAGCGCTTCGTGACGCGCAATGCGCCGGGCGGAGTCAAGTTCTGGCCGCTTCGCTGGATGGCGCATTTCCGGCTGCAATGCGTGCCGATCTTTCCGCTCAACTACCTGAAGGAGCCGCGCATTCCTCGGGGCGCGAGGATCGTCATCTTCCCCGGCAACCTGAACCCGCCGGACGCCATCCTCGGACGGTGGGACGAACACGCCACGCCTCGCCCCCCGCTGGATCACCTGCGGGCCGCGTTCGGCAAGGATCGCCGCGAGGGCCTGATGAAACATCTGCGCCACTATCTCCGTCCCACCGGTTGGGTCGAAACAATGTGGCGCGAATAGCCACTTTCCAAAACCATCGAACCCTGGACACAAGACGACCAAGATGAGCCTGCCCCGCGCCCCAGACCGCCTCTCGGATGACATGGCCACCGCGATCGGCCACGCCGTCTCCGGCTTCGGCTTCCTCGAAGAAGCTCTCAAGCGCGCCATATTCTCGCTGACCCGTCAGGGACTGGGCGAGGATGTCGGCGAAAAGGAGCTGGAAAATTGGTTGCGGCGGATGGAAGAAATCGCCGACGACACACTTGGCACATTGATCGACAGTTTTGTCGCCTCGGCCAAGCGTGCAAGGGTCGATGACCGCCATATCCTAGCCGACGAACTGACCGCGATACGACTGAAGCGCAACCTTCTGTGCCATGCCTCCTGGCGTCCGGGCAGCGAGCCGGGATATTGGCACCCAACCTTCATCAATACCCGCGGCGAACGTTATCCCGACGAGATGAATGCCGAGGATATCGAGAAGATCCACGCCGACACGTTGAGAATTGCGCGGCGGGTGGTCTCGATCATGCGCGCCACGGGGATCGAGGGTGAGTTGGCGGGCGATGGTGACGAAGAGTAGGTGGCGCGCATGGCCGCCGTCCCCCCGGAACCCGGCTTGAGATTGAGATTGAGATTGAGATTGAGATTGAGATTGAGATTGAGATTGAGAAGGTTGTCGCGGGATTCGCGGCTGAATAGCGGCTTATTCGTCACGCAGGCCTCTTCGGAACCAGGCCGGACGGGTTGCAAAGCGCGTTACCGCGTTGCAACGCCGGCCCGGGCGCGCTAACAACCCGCGCAATCCAAACCGAGAGGCTTTCATGTCGTCCTCCCTTCGCCTCGGCATCGCCGGGCTTGGCACCGTCGGGATCGGTGTCGTCAAGATCGTTCAGAAGCACGCCGACCTGCTGGCGAAGCGGTCGGGACGCGGGATTACCATTACCGCCATCAGCGCCCGCGACCGGATGAAGAACCGTGACGCGGATATCTCGGCCTACCGTTGGGAAAGCGATCCCATGGCCGTGGCGCAGGCCGAGGACGTGGACCTCTATGTCGAGTTGATCGGAGGCGACAACGGCATCGCCAGGGACAGCATCGAGGCGGCCTTGCGTTCCGGCAAGGATGTCGTGACGGCGAACAAGGCGCTTCTGGCTATGCATGGGCAGGAGCTGGCCGAACTGGCCGAAAGCCTTGGCCGGGTGATCCGGTTCGAGGCGGCCGTCGCGGGCGGCATCCCGGTGATCAAGACCATGACCGAGTCGCTGGCCGGAAACGGCATCACCCGCGTCATGGGGGTGATGAACGGCACCTGCAACTATATCCTGACGCGGATGGAGAATGCCGGACTGCCCTATGAGGCCGTGTTCGAAGAGGCGCGGCAGCTCGGTTACCTGGAGGCCGACCCGAACCTGGATGTCGGTGGCATCGATGCGGGCCACAAGCTGGCGATCCTTTCCTCGATCGCCTTTGGCACAAGGGTGAATTTCGATGCCGTCGAGATCGAGGGAATCGAGCGTGTCAGCATCGACGATATCAGCCGCGCAGCGGATATGGGCTACCGGATCAAACTTCTGGGCGTTGCGCAGATGACCCCCCGCGGGCTGGAGCAGCGCATGTCACCATGTCTCGTTCCCGCCGACAGTCCCATCGGGCAACTGGCGGGAGGCACCAATATGGTGGTGGTCGAGGGCGACAGCGTCGGACAGATCGTGCTGCGCGGCGCGGGCGCCGGTGAAGGCCCGACCGCGAGCGCCGTAATGTCGGATGTCGTCGAGGTCGCGCGGGGTGTGCGTCTGCCGGTCTTCGGTCAGCCCGCCGCCGAACTCGATCCCGCAAAGCCCGCCCGCACTGCGGTGCCCGCAGCCTATTACATGCGGCTTGAACTGCAGGACAAGCCCGGAGCATTGGCCAAGATCGCGTCGGTATTGGGCGATGCCGGGATATCGATCGACCGGATGCGGCAATACGGCCATGCCAGCGACAGCAGCGTTCCGGTTCTGGTGGTGACGCACAAGACAACCCCGGAGGCGATCGATTTCGCGATCGAAGCCTTGCCGCGAACCGGTGTGCTGGTCAGCGATCCGGTGGAACTGCGGATCGAAGAGGTCTGACGAATCAGGGAGCGCTCGCGCCCCCTCTTGGCCTGCGGCCAATTCACCCCCTGAGGATATTTAGGTGAAGAAGAAGACGCGGGCGTGTCAACTGCCCGCGATGATGCGCACATAATTGCGGGTCTCGCGATAGGGCGGGATGCCGCCATATTTGGAGACAGCGGCGGGCCCGGCATTATAGGCCGCCAGCGCCAGCCGCCAATTGCCGAACTGGTTATACATCATGCGCAGGTAGCGTGCGCCGCCATTCAGATTCTGCACCGGATCATGCGGGTTGACGCCCAGCCTGGACGCCGTGCCCGGCATGAGTTGGGCCAATCCGGTCGCGCCCTTGTGCGAACGCGCAGCCGGGTTCCAGCCGGATTCCTGCTGAACGAGACGCAGGAAGAGATCTTCGGGGATGCCATAGCGGCGCGCCGCCGCACGGGCATGAGGTGTGTATTCGCTGCGCTTTCCGCTATAGGCGGGAATATTCGGGGACAGGTCCAGCTCAACCACGCTGCGATTGCCCGCGCCGGGCTGCAGCCTTGCCGATTGCTGATATTGCGATGCAAGTCGCGAATCCATCAGCCTGGTCTGGCGCGCGAATTGATCGGCCCTGGACTTGGATGAACTTCCCGACAGTCGCAGCCCCTCTGCCGCAGCGGGCAATGCAATTCCCGCAAGCAACACCGTGCCGATCACGGCTCTCATCACCGGTGTGATCCTCATGAACTCCGCCCTCGTTAGCCTGGCATTATTTTTTGGGCACTATACATGAATTTCCCGCCTTCGCCAGCAAGGCTTTTTCAAGCATGAGCCGTCGGAACGGGAAAGCGAAAAATAGCCGACAGGCCGGTAATCCGCATCCAGGCCCGAACGACTTGCAGTATTTGCCGTGACTGGGATAGACCGGCGGCAGCATATCGAAAACCGGAGAGCCCACCATGGCAGGCAGCGTCAACAAGGTCATCATTCTTGGCAATCTGGGCCAGGACCCCGAGGTGCGGACATTCCAGAATGGCGGCAAGGTGGTCAATCTGCGGATCGCAACATCAGAACGATGGAAAGACCGCAACACGGGCGAAGCGCAGGAGCGCACCCAATGGCATTCCGTCGCGATCTTCTCGGAACCTCTAGCCCGCGTTGCCGAGCAATATCTGCGCAAGGGCTCCAAGGTCTATATCGAAGGCCAGTTGGAGACCCGCAAATGGCAGGATCAGAACGGACAGGACCGCTATTCCACCGAGGTCGTCCTGCGGCCCTATCGTAGCGAGTTGCACATGCTGGACGGGCGCGGCGAAGGCGGCGGCAGCCGCGATTCGGGCAGCTTTGGCGGTGGCGGAGGCGGATATGGCAGCCCGTCGAGCGGAGGCGGCGCCCCGTCAGGCGGTGGCGGGCGCAGCGATTACGACGACGAGATCCCGTTCTGAGATACCGGCTTACGGCATTCACGGCGAATCACCACATCGGGCGGTCCAAGGGGCCGCCCATTCGTTTTCGCCCAAACCGGGTTATAATTGCGCCAATCGGGACCGATTCTGACGCAAATTGCGCACCGCCCCATGCGATCTTTGCAGATGATCCTATGCTTGCAATGCAGGCGGAATGCCGTTTTCTGACCTTGTTTCAAGGCGGTCCGGACCGGAACGCCTGCGACGAGGAGAGCAGAACATGGAACTGAGACTCACCGATCTCGACAGGCCCGAAGGCTTCGAGCGCCTGGTGCTGGCCGAGGATGCCTCGGCCGGGCTGCGCGCATTGATCTGCGTGCATTCGACCGTGCTGGGCCCCGCGGCGGGCGGCTGCCGGATGTGGAACTATGCCAATGATGCCGAGGCGATTGCCGATGTCATGCGGCTGGCGCGCGGCATGACCTACAAGAACGCGATGGCCGGGTTGGGGCTGGGGGGCGGCAAATCGGTCATCATCGGTGATGCGCGCCGCGACAAGACACCGGCGATGATGCGTGCATTCGGCCGGGCGGTGGATGCGTTGAAGGGCATATATTACACCGCCGAGGATGTCGGCATCTCGCCCCAGGACATGGTATATGCAGCGGCAGAAACCCGTTATGCCGTCGGCCTGTCGGATGCATCGGGCGATCCCTCTCCCTGGACCGCCGAAGGTGTGTTCCGCTGCCTTGGAATCGGCGCGGCACATGTGTTCGGAAGCGCTGATCTGACCGGGCGGCGGGTGCTGGTACAGGGGCTCGGCCATGTCGGACTTTCGCTTGCCGAAAAACTGCATGTCGCCGGGGCGGATCTGATCGTCACTGACATCCATACCGCTGCGCTGGAGGACACCAAGACCCGCCTTGAGGCAACGGTCTGCGCCCCCGATGAGGTTTTCGATCAGCAGATGGATATCTTCGCGCCCTGCGCACTCGGCGGCGTGCTGAACGGAGACAGCAGCCCGAAATTGGGCGCCCGCCTTGTCTGCGGTGCTGCCAACAACCAACTGGCCACTCCCGGCATCGCAGAAAAGCTGCGGGCGCGCGGGATCACATATCTGCCCGATTACGTGGTCAATGCCGGCGGTATCATCAGTGTCGCCAGCGAGATCCATGGCACGGGTGACGCGTGGCGGCGCGAGCGGCTGGACGGCATCGCCGGGCGTGTGGCCGAAATGCTGACGCGCGCCACCGCCGGGAATTGCAGCACCGAACAGATCGCGGATCAGATGGTCGAGCAAATGCTGCGCGAGGCAAGCGCCGCCTGAGCGGGGTGCCGAAAGGGCGGCGGCGATCAACCCCGCTTCGCCCTTCGGTCCGGGATCAAGTCAGCCGCGCATCTTCCAAAACGGTTGCCAGGACATCGCCCGGCACATCGTCGCTGACGAAGGCCTCTCCGATGCCGCGGGCCAGAACGAAACGCAGCTTTCCATCGACGACTTTCTTGTCCTGCCCCATTAGCGCGATCAACGCCTGATCATCGGGCAATTCACCTGGAATATCCGTCAATTTCGCGGGCATGCCCATCTGTCGCAGATGCGCCACCACCCGCGACGGAGCCTCCTGGCTGCACAGCCCCATCCGCGCCGACAGGTCGAAAGCCAGCGCACAGCCGATGGCAACCCCCTCGCCATGCAGGAGCCGGTCGGAATAGCCGGTCGCCGCCTCCAGCGCATGGCCGAAGGTATGACCAAGATTGAGCAGCGCCCGTTCGCCCTGCTCGGTCTCGTCACGGGTCACGATCCCGGCTTTCATCCGTACCGAATGCGCCACCGCCTGCTGGCGCAGCGCCATATCGTCGCGCAGACGTGGCGCGTTCCGTTCCAGCCAGTCGAAGAAACCGGCATCGCCCAGCAAGCCGTATTTCACGACCTCGCCATATCCGGCCAGGAAATCGCGCGAGGTCAATGTATCCAGCACCTCGACATCAGCCAGCACCAGCGCGGGCTGGTGAAAGGCGCCGATCAGGTTCTTGCCGAACGAGCTGTTGATCCCGGTCTTGCCGCCGACGCTGCTATCGACCTGCGCCAGAAGCGTCGTCGGGATCTGCACGAAGCGCACGCCACGCCGCAGGATCGCCGCCGCGAAACCGACCAGATCCCCGATCACCCCGCCGCCAAGCGCTACGACGATATCGCGCCGCTCGATCTTCTGTTCCAGCAGCCATTCGACACAGCGGGTCAGATGCGGCCAGCTCTTGGTCGCCTCTCCTGCCGGCAGGACCAGCGCTTCCGATGCGATCCCCTCGACGCTCAACGCATCGCGCAGCCGTTCCAGATGCAGTGCCGAGACGGTCTCGTCCGTGACGATGCAGACACGCGAGCGGTGCAGGAGGGGCGCGATCTCGGCTCCGGCCCCCGCGATCAGACCGGGCCCGATCCGGACGTCATAGGCGCGCTCGCCCAAGGGGACATGAACATGGGTGGTTTCGGTCATTTCGCCTCCGGGAATTCGGGAACAATGCCGCGGAGTTGATCGATCAACCGCGTCGCCGCAGCCTCGATACTGTCATCCGCTCGGGCTTCGAAAGTCACGTCCGCACCGGCATAGACCGGCGCGCGCTGCTCCAGCAGTCTAGCCAGCGTTCCCTTGGGATCGGCTGTTTTCAACAACGGGCGCGTGCTGCGCTGGCGAACGCGGTGCCATAGGGTTTCCAGATCGCAATTCAGCCAGACCGATAGCCCATGCGCCCGGATCAATTCGCGGTTCCCGGCCTGCATCCAGGCCCCGCCCCCGGTCGAAACCACCCCCGGCGGCCCCTTGAGGATACGTGAAAGCACCTGGGTTTCACGGTCCCGGAAGAAGGCCTCTCCATCGCGGGCGAAGATTTCACTGATACTCATGGCGGCGGCGGATTCGATCTCGGCATCCGAATCGGTAAAGGGCACATGCAGCCGTCGGGCCAGTTCGGACCCGATCGCGGTCTTGCCCGCCCCCATCATGCCGATCATGACAATATGCCGCTTCATCTTCCTTCGCCTCTTTTTCCGGCGGATGGTTGTCGCCGGGGGAACTGAATGACGTGATCTTTTCCGAATTGCCATATATATTTGGGCGGAACCGGCAAAAGACCGTAGAACGGATACAAACTAGGCAGAGCAAAGGCAGAAATAAATGCGGTTACTCAAACTTCTGGTGGTGCTGATCCTCGCCGCGCTGATCGCGCTGGTGGGTTATGCCTATCTTGGCGACATGCAGGCGCCTCAGCAAGAGATACGCACTCCGGTCGGCACAGGGGACGGGAGTGACTGATTCCCTTCATCTGACCGGAGCGAGCCTGATGGCACTCTTTCTGGCGAAGCTGTTTTTCGCCGGAGCGGTGCATGCCGAAACCCCGTTATCGGCCAGCGATTGGTTATCCGGCAGCGTCAAGGGCCCGCCCCGCGAAAGCTCTGCCTGGCGGCCCGGTGAAATACCGCCTCCACAGATCAGGGGGCATGGAAACCCGCAGCCCGTGGCAGAGAGCGGAGCGGTGGGCGAGATCGAGGTCACGCGCCTGGACGGCACCAATCCCGACATGGCCGGGACGATCACCGCACGAAATGCCGGATTGCCCAAAGATCTGTGGCAGGGCAGCGAGGTCGCGACAATCTCCGAACAGATCGCGCAAAGCCCTGCCCGCCTGCCATCGATGAACGCGCTGTTGCGGCGAATCCTGAAGGCCCAGCTTTTGCCTCCCGCGGATTCGCGGATGCATCAGGGACAGTTGTTTCTGGCCCGAACCGACCGTCTGCTGGATATGGGCGCGTTGGACCAGGCGCAGGCACTGCTCTTCGCGGCCGGTCACGGCGATCCCGAACAGTTCCGGCGTCTCTTCGACATAGCCCTGCTAGAGGGCGACGAATCGCGGGCCTGCGAAACCATGAACACCACGCCGGGCATCGCACCCAGCTTTTCCGCCCGCATTTTCTGTTTGGCCCATTCGGGTGACTGGGCCGCTGCCGCCATCGGGCTGAACGGTGCGGATGATCTTGGCCTGATCGAGGCCGGGCAAGCGCAGCTTTTGACGCATTTCCTGCATGATTCCTACGTGGACAGCGATGAAGAGCTGATCCCTTCGGATCGCGTCACCCCGTTGGAATTCCGCATTCACGAGGCCATCGGTCAGCCATTGCCGACACACCCTCTGCCGCTGGCCTTCGCGCAATCCGATCTGCGCGCCAATAGCGGCTGGAAGGCCCGGCTGGAAGCGGCGGAAAGGCTGGCCCGCGCGGGTGCGCTCCCGCCGGCACGGCTGCGCGAGATTTACTCCGAACAGGAGCCAGCCGCCTCGGGTGGCGTGTGGGAGCGGGCTGCAAGGATGCAGGCGCTCGAAGCTGCGATTTCTGCAGGAGATGTCTCGACCGCCCTGCCCCGCGCCTTTGACGAGTTCCGCTCTGCCGACATGGCGGATGTCCTGGCGGCGATGGTGGCGGCGGACCTGCCCTCCAACAGCGGAGGGGAGGCTGGGGAGATCACCGGCTGGCTGCAGCAATGGCAGGGTTTGCCAGGTAGTGATCCGATGGAGATCCTCCGGGAATTGCGGACCGATCTTCCCCAACCACCGGCGGACCGAAGGGGAGAGGCGCTGCTGACGGCGATGACCGATATAGACGCGGGCATGGATGGCGATCTGCCGCGCGCCGGGCGGGGTATCGCGATGCTGCGTGCGCTTGGCTTGGATGCCGATGCCGATCTGGCGGCCACGCAGCTCACGCTTTTACCGCATATGAGAAAGGCTCCGGGATGAGCATTCCCGATCATCGCGCGATCTCGGGCTTCCTGGATGCGCAGGCTGCCGAGGCCGGGGCTGCCCGGAACACGCTGCTGGCCTATGGCCGGGACCTGCGCGACCTGTCGGATTGGCTTGCGGGACGGCGCCTGACATTGTTCGATCTGACACGGGAACGGGTCGAGGATTACCTGGCACATTGCGATGCCGAGGGCCTGTCCCGTGCCACACGGGCAAGACGGCTGTCCTCGATTCGGCAATTCACCCGCTTCGCGCTGGAAGAAGGCTGGCGCGAGGATGATCCCGCCATCCGCATCACCGGCCCCGGCCGTGCCCAACGCCTGCCCAAGACATTAAGCCGGGACGAGGTCGAGGCGATCCTTGCCGCCGCTCCTGCATTGGGCCGCGGCACCGCCGAGCGGGCCAGGAACCTGTGCCTGATCGAATTGCTCTACGCCACCGGCATGCGGGTCAGCGAGCTGGTGGCCCTGCCTGTCGCCGCCTGCCGGGGCGATCCCGCCGTGTTACTGATCCGGGGTAAGGGCGGCAAGGAACGCATGGTTCCGCTGACCTCTCCGGCCCGCGACGCACTGTCCGGATGGCTCGAGTTCCGCGACAATGCACCCAAGGACAGCCCGCTGGCCCGGCTGGTCGCGGGCAAGGGTGCGCGCTGGCTGTTTCCCGCGCCAGGAGCCGCGGGCCACCTGCCCCGGCAAAGCTTCGGACGGCTGCTCAAGGATATGGCCGCAAGCGCGGGGCTTGACCCGTCACGTGTTACGCCCCATGTCATCCGCCATGCATTTGCGACCCATCTTCTTGAGGGCGGCGCCGATCTGCGCAGCATCCAGACGCTTCTGGGCCACGCCGATCTCGGCACGACCGAAATCTATACCCATGTTCTAGATCAGCGCATGCGCGACCTTGTCTTGAACCACCATCCCCTGGCGCAATCCGTATCTCGGGATGCGCCAACTTCCGAAAACAACTGACGGATCCCATGGACGACCCTTCGAGTATCTTCGACGCCGCCTTCTGGCTTACCATTGCGGCAATTATTGTTCTCCTCATGCTGTCCGGCTGTTTCTCGGGCTCCGAGACCGCGCTGACCGCCGCCAGCCGCGCCAAGCTGCGCGCACGCGCGGACAAGGGGGATGCAGGGGCCAATGCCGCCCTGGAGGTCACCGAGGATAGCGAACGGCTGATCGGCGCCATCCTGCTGGGCAACAATGTCGTCAACATCCTGTCAGCCAGTCTCGCCACCGCCCTGTTCACCCGTCTTCTCGGGTCGAGCGGGGTGGCGATGGCCACGTTGGTCATGACGGTTCTGGTGCTGATCTTTGCCGAGGTGATGCCAAAGACCTACGCGATTTCCGCGCCCGAGAATGTCGCCAGCCTCGTTGCCCGCCCGATCCGGTGGGTTACCCTGCTCCTGTCACCGATCGTCGCCGTGGTGCGCGTAATCGTGCGCGGCATCCTGAGCCTGTTCGGCCTCCAGACCGATCCCGAGTCGCATATGTTCTCGGTCCATGACGAGATCGCCGGCGCACTCTCCATCGGCCATGCCTCTGGCGTGGTGCAGAAAGAGGATCGTGACCGCCTGCTGGGCGCTCTGGACCTCGGCAATCGCACTGTCGAAGAGATCATGCGCCATCGCTCCGGCATCCAGATGATCGATTGCGACATGTCGCCTTCGAATATCCTGGACGCGGTTCTGGCCAGCCCGCATACCCGCCTGCCCGTCTACAAGGGCGAACGCGAGAATGTCGTGGGCGTCGTCCATGCCAAGGATCTGCTGCGGGCGGTCAACAAAGCTGTGCGCGATAGCGGCGATCCCGAGGCCTTGCAGAAATTCGACGTGATGGCCGTCGCGATGAAACCCTATTTCGTTCCCGACACGACCGCCCTGGACGAGCAGATGCGCGAGTTCCTGAAGCGCCGCGCGCATTTTGCGCTGGTCGTGGACGAATATGGTTCTCTGCGCGGGCTGATCACGCTGGAGGACATCCTCGAAGAAATCGTCGGCGAGATCGCGGATGAGCATGATACCGAGGCCGACCAGACCCTGACCCCGAATCCGCAGGGTGACTATACGGTCGATGGCGGCATGACGATCCGCGACCTGAACCGCCAACTCGACTGGAATCTACCGGATGACGAGGCGAACACCGTCGCGGGGCTGGTCATCCACATGGCCCAATCGATCCCGGAAACCGGTCAGGTATTTGCTTTCCACGGCTACCGCTTTGAAGTGGTCAGCCGTCGTGAAAACCGGATCACCAAGCTGCGAATCCGCCCGCTCGACGAGAGGCGCAGCACGGACGATTGAGGCATTCTTGTGACGCGGATGGATTGATGGACCCGCGCTGTCGAACTGACGAAACGGCCATTCCAAAAGCGACCGGGCTCCTACGCGCCCATCCTGCGGGCGACGCTGCCCGCGATCAGGAACATGTTGGATGATCCTTTCGTCTCGAGACATGATTGAAGAGTAAGGCGTATGCTTATCGCATATTCTTCGCATAGCGCGCATGTTTGGCTCACAGGTGATCCCACGAAAATCGGGCAAAATCCGTTGAAACAGGCGCCTACTGTTTCATGCCGTCAAAGGCCCAAAAGCCCCTTGTTTTCCCCTCATTTGATCCATATACGGATCGGCGGAGACGTGGCCGAGCGGTCGAAGGCACACCCCTGCTAAGGGTGCAGGCGGGAAACCGCCTCGAGGGTTCGAATCCCTTCGTCTCCGCCATCAACCCACGCAAGTGACTGTTTTTGCTAGAAAATATCACCGGCACCCCGCGCAGTTCCCCCTGAAATTCCCCCTCGTAAATTCGGAATATGCGGGAACATTTCACCACGTCCCGCAATGAATCAGCCCCCGGCCATCACAGCCGGAGGCGATCAGGATCAGGCCTTAGTGAACGCGATCTGCTTCATCCACGGTCTGTTGGAGAAGTAGTAACTGCTTTCCTCGTCCCTCACCCCAACGAGAATTTCCCATCCGGATTTCTTGGGGTTGCACCAGACGCCGAGGAACTCGCCGCCGTCCGGTGCCTTCTCGCCCAGCAACCGCAGCATTTCATTGAAATGATAGTGCAGTTGATCCAGATCGGTGCCGCGTTCGGTGGCGATTGCGGCGGCAGGCCCGGCAAGCGAGAAGCCGAATGCCGGGAGTGACCGAAATAGCTGACGGCGGTTCATGCTGCACCCGTCGCCAGATCATAGGCGTCCTTCTTCATCACGCCGTCGATCGCGCTACCCAGCCCGATCACGGCATCCCTGAGCTGCGCGATTTCGCTGCCCGGCTCTGCACTTATCTGTGCCGCGTTCCAGGCGACCAACTGCAGTAGCGCATTTAGGTTGCCCAGTTCTGCCATCTTGCTATCGAGGGCATCGCGTTGGCGGCGGTATTCATCAGCGGTCAGCATGCTTCACCCCCTTCCTCACAGCGCAGCTTTAAATCTGCCTTGAGTGCATCGAGGCCCGATTGAGCCTTCCTGAGCAGGTCGCTTAGATGGTTGAGGCCGTAAGCGATGCCGCGATTTTCAGTCTCATTTTCCAACGCCGCCGACGACAGCAGATACTCCATACTGTCCATCTGATCGAGGATATCGCCCACATCGTTGATTTTGTGAATGAGTTGCTTGCTCATGCTGCCACCTCCATCAGGCGGTTGGTATGACGCAGAGCGCCACGCACATAACTGCGGGCTTCCCGTTCAGCCTGCGTATAGCCGACGCGGCTTTCCGTGGCGTCCAGGGCGAGGGTTAGTAGATCATGCAGTTCATGCAGTCTGGCGACAGGCAATGCACCTGTGATAAGGCTGTTGGTAGCCATTCGCGTTCTCCTTGTAGATCGCGTTTCGGTCAGGGCCGAGCGGGAAGTTGGCGCTTCCCCTCGGCCTGATTATGCGTTATAGATTCTCTAACAATGTTCGTCAATAAAAATGTTAGAGAATGTTAGATGGCAAAGACAGCTGCGCTTGGTTTCCGCATTCCCGAAGAGATGAAAGAGGCACTGGAGCGTGCAGCTGCGGCTGATGATCGCTCTGTATCTTCGCTGGTGACGATAGTCCTGCGCGATTGGTTGAAGGAGCATGGCTATCAAGATGGCACGTAACTCGAAAATTCAGCCCCTGTTCGTGCGGCTGGAGAATGCCGCCAAGATGCTCGATATGAAGCCTGCCGAGTTCCGGCAGCTTGTCGAGTGCGGCTCATTGCCGGGCCCTGTAAAGCATGACCGCTGGGATGTGGAGCAACTTGCGTCGATCATGCGCGGGGATGCCGTGAAGCCACATGAGAAATTCGAGATATGAAGAAAGCCCGCCGATTTGCCGGACCTAATGCCAAAATGCGGCGGCCCGAGATGATTCGCATATTCCTCGCAGAGCGTCAGGGCCGAGTGATCGTCAGGGAAGATTAATAGTCTAGCCTTGCTTTTGCTCCAAGGATAGGCAAGATTTTGCCTATAGCAAGATACAAGGATCTCCGATGAGCGACAACAGGACAATTCGCGGCTCAATAGATGTCGATCACGAGACGGTCGCAAGAACCGCTTATAAGATGGCTAACGATTTATGGTATCGTGAGCATTCAAGCGACCCGAAAGCCTCAGATGAAGCCTTTCTCAAGCTGGTCAGCAAATGCTCTAAAGCACTGAGAGGGCTTATAGTTTAAAGACACAAAAAACGGTGATACTTATGACTGACAAAGACACAAACGAACAAATTCTGGAACAGCTGAAAGAGATGAACAAGCGTCTCGCGCACATCCAAACCGCTACTGAGTATCTTGCCCGTATTGAGAAAGGCAAACAAGACGCCGTGCGGGATATGACGAGCGGATTGCCCGATCTTCTCTGAACAAGGCCGCGCCTAACTTCCCACCATCCTGTCGAAGCGCGCGGGGGTCAGGCGCATTCGATACCGGCGCTTTGGGCGCGGTGGCCTCAGAAGCCTGTCCAACCTCTCCGCAGTTAGTTTCCGGCGCAGCATTCCGTGCGCATGCTTATATTTCGCCACGCAGGACGCCGAACAGAAGCGGGCCGTGTAGGTCTTGGGGTGAAAGAGCGTCCCGCATTGCGCGCATGCTATCTCGCTGCGCACCTTTGTGGCATCGACGGCGCACTGATGACAGCAGAACCGCCGCTTCGGGCCGTCTGGCCGGAAGGACGTCCCGCAGTTTTCGCAAGGTATCGGGTTGGTGGCCTGCATCGATCTTTGCCGCCGTGCCAAGTTGACACAGCGAACGCTGCAATATTCCGTCCCGCGCCGCATTTGCTCCGGGATCGGACCTCCGCATTGCCCACATTTTCGCACGGCTTTATCTGGGAGTGGTGGCCTGGGTTCCAGTCCCATGGCCTCCCGATCCAGAGCGGTGCGGTGATCTTGCTTGCATTGTGGAGTGCAATACATTCGCGAGCTTCGGGAACCATCTGGCAGCGGGGTGCCGCAGTATTCGCAGCGATGCGTTAGATCGAGACGATCGCAAGCTTCACCGCCTTCTCGTCGCTTGCCCGCTTGCGGGTTGCCAGTCGCTGACTGTGCGAGGCTCCGCAGATGTTGCTGCAAAACTTGTAGTGACCCTCCGGCAAGGGGGTGTGACAGCGAATGCAGCGGGTCCGTTCGATCAGCGTTCCTGCGTGAATTGCCCATTCCCTTTGTCCTTCTTCCCAACTCGGGCGAATTGCGTGCACCTTCCTGAACGCATATTCCAGCAACTCGCGCGCCATGTCGTCGGCGTCTTGCCAGTGCCATCCTTGGCGGCAGAGGTCGGCGCGAATGCCCTCGCGCAATGGCCCCTCAAGCCCGAACAGTGAACTGGTAGCGCCTGCTTCGAATGCCAGCCGGATAACCCCTGCGAGCTCTCGCACCAGATTGTCGAACCGCCCCGGCCCGAGGCGACCGCGCCGTGCGTCACGCTCACGCCGATCCCCTTGCCTCGATTTTTTGTCCAGATACATCAGCTCACCGCGACATCGAACAGCGCCGCCGTTAGGGGTTGCTTGGACATCTGCGGTATTTTCTTCACGCCCTCCGGGGCATTGTCTCGTTGCATGGTGTGGCTCATCCAGACATCATCGAGAGCCATAATGATCTCGGCGTGATGCGGCCGGACCGGCACCCGCATGATCCGGGACCACGCAGCCATCGCCTCCCAGCTGATCGGGTTCGGCCCGTGGGCGTGCCATGAACGGGCACGGGACAGCGCCATGAAGGAATCCAACATCTCCCGGCCACCATCGGGCACGCGGGCCTTGCCGCCGGTCAGGTGGGCTTTCAGGGCTTTGCAAAGGTGGGTTTTCAATTTGCTCATTACATCCGCCTATTTTGCCAATCTTTGTAGTTCTGGCCCCATCGCCGCGTGCTATCCTTGTCGTAACGGGAGATGCCCATCTGGACGCCGGTAGCCACGCGCTTATCCACGAAGGGTTGCAGGTTGCCGTTCTCGTCCACGCCGACCGTGACATGCACATTCATGTCCTGACTGCCGGACGCCTGGCTGCCGGAACTGCCCTGCATGGCATTGGCCATCTGTGAAGCGGTCCAGTATCGCGCCGGGCCCGTTGCCTCGACCTCCGGGCCTTCCTCGCCCACCAGCCGGACGCCGCCGCTATGCATGCCGCCCTTGGCGAAGCCGGGGATCAGTAGACTGCCGATGCCGCTGGCAACGCCGCCCATGCCCGGCAGTCCCATGATGCCGCTGATAAGCTGCGCCTTGGCGATCTCCATCAGCAGGTTCGCCACGGCCTCTTTCGCCGACATGGAGCCATCAATGATCGAGCCGAACATATCGGTCAGGGCGTCCTTGCCTGCTTGGCTGCGCTCTTTGATCAGGTCCAGCTTTTCCGCCGCGCCCTCGGCTGCCAGACCGGCCTGCGTGTAGGCGTCGGCCATAGCGTCGATCTCGGCTTCCAGTTCCGGGGTGATTTCCTTGCCTGCCTTCTGTGCCGCCGTCAGTAATTCGGCCTTCTTGCGGGCGAATTCCATGGCATCGCCATAATCCTTCCCGCTGATGGCAACTGCCGCCAGGACCGCCGCCTCGGCCTCAAGGGCTGCCGTGCGTTCGCGGGTGGCCTCGACTTCCTTGGCAAAGTCATCTTGCTGCGCTTTGCCGCCACCGCCGCGGCGCCTGCGACGTCTACCGCCGCCACCTGATCCACTGCCGGAGCGATCAGCGGGAAAATCCGCAATGCTGACAGGTTCGGCAGGCATGGGCGGTGGTGAATAGCCCGAAACCGGGGTTCCGGTATCGACCATGTCATAAACAGCCGTGCCGTCAGGTTTCAGGCCAGCGACATAGCGGGGCAGGTTCGCGGCTTCGGCTCTCAGCGCTGCCAGTTCGGCGCGAACCTCACGTATTCTGGCAATTGAGTCGGAAGCGTCGAAACCGAGCCGGGTATTTTTCTCGATGTTGGCTTGCAGGATTTCAATCTCGCGTTCCAGAATGTTGATCTTCTTTTCAGCCTCGCGCACGTCCGGGTTTATGATCTGCTCGCCCTCGGTGATGCCCATGGCCTCGTTCAGATCGGCAAAGGCTTGAGCATTGGCCATCTGCCGCAACCAGCCTGCCGCCGCCTCCTCGGCATCGTCGATCTTGTCGATGATCCGCTGGATGTCGGATATGAAGCCCTCGACATCAAAATTATCCAGACCTTCAGCAAGATCGCCGATGATCCCGGTCAGTCCTTTACTGGCCCCGGATGCCTGATCGAACTTGCCGACCACGGTCACAAGGCTGTTTCCGAGTCGGGTCATGGACTGCCCGACAGTGGATTGTGATGTTTCTGCCTGCCGTCGCAGTTCCGCAGACCCCGCCTCGAAGGCGCGGAAGAATGTCCGGCTGGATACCTCGCCGTTGACCACCAGCTTGCGAAGCTCGGCCACGGAACCGCCTGCCTCTTTCAGGCCGCGCGCAACCGCCTGTGCGATCGTCGGGGTGCCTTCCAGGATGGAGTTGAATTCCTCGGCCCGGACAACGCCACCGCCAAGCGCCTGTGAAAGCTGCAAGAGCGATCCGCTGGCTGCCGTGGCGTCGGTTCCGGCCACCTTGAGCGCCACCGCGATCCCATCGGTGAAATGGATCAACTCATCGCTGGAAACGCCCAGTTCGGTCTGGGTCAGCGCGAGTTTGCTGTAGAGGTCCACCAGCGAATTGATTGGAGCCGAATTCCTCTGTGCCGACGCGAACAACTGCTCATAGACGCGCGTCAGTTCGGCCCCTTCAAGCCCGGCCACGCGCAGGCTGTTCGCCATGGCGGTCGCCGCGTCGGCAAGCCGGTTATAGCCCTGCACCCCGCGCGCCACCGCGAAAGCCGCACCGAATGCGCCGATCCGTGCCGCCGTGGTCGCCAGGGCACGGTTGATCGCCGTGGTCGAGCGCACCATATCGGCTTCCATCCCACGGGTTGCCGAGCGCGATCTGCGTTGTAAGCCCTGATAGGTCCGGGTGCCGCGTTGCTCGGCCTGCCGCATCCGCTTTTCGAATTCGGTGACGCGGGCTTCCAGCATCACCACAAGTCGTTCGTCTACAGCCATTGCGGCCTCCTATGCTGTCCACATTTCGTCGGTGAACCAATCTGCCTTGGTGGTCATGCCATCGCCTGCCGCAGCCCGCGCGACCGCCATTGCCGAGGCCACCGCGCCATCGATCGACAGCCATTTTTTCGGCTTGGTGAATTTGACCACATGACCGTGGTCGTTGCGCTTCACGACGACATTCGCGAAGCAGTGCCGCAGAACCGGGTTGTCGCCGTGGAAGAACTCGCCACCGAGAATTGCGCGCTCCAGTTCCAGAACCGCAGGCATCATCAGCGAAGGGATTTGCCGGAAATCCACTGCCGGCAAGCCTGCTTCAAGGATTTTCGGCTGAACCTGCCGCGCCATGTGCGGGTCGAAGGCGATTTCCTGGACGTTGAATTCTTCGCAAATCTCGATGATCCGGTTTTCGATTTCCTGATAATCGATCACCGATCCGGCTGTTGCCGTGATCAATCCCTGCTCAAGCCACGCCTGATACGGGGCGCCGGATCGATCCTCGCGGTTCGATATTCCGTCCTCGCCATCCAGCATGGAGTCGCCTGCGGTGGCGTCGATGGCATCCTGTGGGCAGAAGAACCAAGGTTTCACAACATAACCGTCAGCCGTTCGCCAGCAGGCCACGATCACCGACAGGTCAACGGTCGAGGACAGGTCAACCGCCAACCAGCAAGACTGATCGCGCAGCGCGTCCAGATCATAGTCCTTGGCACCGGCGTCATAGATATCCATGTCCACGAAGGGATCAGTTGAGGCGTCCAGCCATATATTGAGCTTCAGCTGCTTGAGGGATTGCCGTGCGCCCACACTACGCTGTGCGCGCTTGGCGTGTCGGCGGAAGCCCGAGAGGCTGGGGTAACCATGTTGCAGGCCGGGATTGACCCGGTGCCACAGGTCTTCATCCTCCCAATCGTCGCGACGGTCAGCCTCGAAGATGATTGGCAGGATAGAGCCATCTGCAACCGCACCCCGCGCGATATTTCGGGCGTCGTCAAAAAACTCGAAAGCCAGACTGTCCTGCCCTCGGCCCGCCGTCGATGCGACCACCAAAAGGCTGTCATCGATCTTTTCAAGGCCGGTCGTCAGGGCGTCCCAGAGATCACGGCCTTTGCCAGCCGCCCAGACGTGGATTTCATCGGCCAGAACGAAGCCAGGCGTTTCCCCATGCGCGCCGGGCGCATCAGCTGAGATGACTTCCAGCGTGCAGGCATCGCGACGATACAGGATTTTTTTCGGCGCGTTCTGGGGGTCATAAATATTGATAGCGGATGTGAGCCTCTTGTCCTGCCGGACGATACCGGCAGCCTCACGGAACGCGATGCCCGCCTGCTTGCGATCTGATGCGGCAAAGATCGAGTTGCTATTGTGGATGCGCTCGGGCCCGAACGTATGGAGAAGCGCCAAAGCAGAGGCCAGCGATGTCTTGCGGTTTCCACGCGGCAGCATCAGCGCGACTGTGTTGACGATCCGATTACCGTTCTCATACCGGGGGCCATAGATGCGCCGCACGATCCGCTCCTGCCAGGGGTCGAGCTGAAAGGCCCGGTTCGGCAGGATGGATTTCGGATGACGCAGGGCGCGCAGGAATTGCACGGCACGCTCGCCATGCCCGAACGGATCGGCGATCTCGCTTCCGTCATAAATCCATTCGGGGAAGGTCGTGGCCATCAGCCCATCCCCAGAGGGTTCGGGGTGTCGTCTCCATCCTCATCATCGCGGATCGCAGGGCGTGACCGGGAAACCGGCGTCAGGCCAAGCTCGGCGGCAAGCTGGCGGGCCGAGGCCATCGCCTTGTCTTGGACGCGCACGAATTTCAGCATCAGCTCCGGGTCAGCCTCGACCTGGATCGCCGCCTCCATCTGCCGGGCGCGGCCAATGGCGATGCAATAATTCTCAAGCCCGCCCAGATCGGCATCGGTCAGGATGCGCCGTTCGGTCAGCACCGGCATTACGCGGTCCCATTCGGCGCGGGCCTTCGGGTCCAGCCAGTCAGGCGCGGGGATAGAACGCAGGATTGCGTCCTGATCCTGCTGCAATGCTGGCTTGGTTCCCTTCATGGCATCCTCACGCAGCGCAGCTCCACGCCCTTGCGGCGACCAATCGGGGCCACGGATTTGATGTTGAACGGATCGCCGTTCCAGACCATGCGATCCGCGTTCGTGATCCCGTCGAAGAACCGGGCGCGAAAAACGGCCACTTCCTCGTCGCTGGCGCCGAAGTTGCGGATATACTCAGTCGTGGATTGCTCGACCTTCTCGGCCCGCAGCGTGGCCAGATGCGCCCATGCGATCCACGATCTCATAGGCTGACTTCATCAGCGCCGGTTCCACGGCCTTGCGCGCGGCTGTCGGGATTGCCCGCATCCGCTTCTGGAAACTGCTCAGCCCGCCATCATTCGCCATCAGAATGTCCACTCGCGATATTCGGTGACGATCTCTGAGACGCCGAAGGGCAACATCTCGTCGCGGCTCTCGACCGTTTCCCGGTTCTCAAACCACCAGCAGGCCAGCTGCAGCACGGCCTCTTTCAGCGCATCGGGGATCGGGTCTTGATCCACGCCGCCGAACATGGCCTCGATCTTGAAGCCAAGCAGCCGCTCGACATGGTTTTGCGCGGCCTCGCCCTTCTGTTGCAGCAGGGTCTGATCCTCGGCAGGGGCATCGACGGTAAGCCCGGCCTGTGCGGCTAGTTCTTCGTATGTCACGATTGCCATCAGGGCGCCTCGCTGCGGATAATATTGTGGGTCGGGATCAGATTGGCTTGCAGCTTCATGACTGCATTGGCGGTATCGAAGGCCTCGCCCAGCGACACCACCAGGGCCAGCCATTCACGGTTCGGGCCGTTATCGGGAAACTCCAGGCGGAAGGGATAGAACAGTTCCGATTTTACTGCCTGCCAGAGGATGACCTGTCCCGGATCGGTGGGGTCATTGCCGAGGATGATTTGCATCGGGCTTGCGCGGCGGGATTGCTTGGCCGTCTGCACAACCGGCATGCCGTCGCAATCTTCCATGACTTCCGCCGAGGCCGTTTCCCAATCGATGCCCAGCCCGCCGAGCGCTTCGGTCTCGCCGATCTCCACCCAGGCACCACTGATCGCCCCGTCTCGATCAGTCGGGGCGTCAGAGATATAGAGACGGCTGCCAGCGGTCGGGTAAAGCGCCTGCGCGGCCATCGGAAGCGCCCGCCAAGCGGGCACCTCCATTGTGCTGCGGATCATCTTGGTGAAATGCTCGGTTGACTGTTCGTCCTTGCGATCCCTGCCCATCAGCTCGCCCCCCGTGAATGAAGTTGCCGATGGTGAAGACGACAAAGCCAGCGCACGTCACCGGGTCTGGAATAGTCGTCGTGATGGGCTTCGGCCTTCTCACCGCAAACCTCGCAAGGTTCAGGGGTCAGGACGCCAATCCGAGTTCCCGGCGCCTGCCTTGCACCATGATCCGCTGCACCCAGAACTTGGAGCCGTTCGACTTCACCAGCAGAAACAGCCCCAATCCTCCGCCATCATGATACTTTCCCGGCTCCAGCGGGGATCGAACTTTCAACGCATTCAGTCCGTTACTGTTTCGGCGGGTTGGATTTACCTGCATTCAATCCCCCAGGAGTTCCCCCAAGCGAAACGAGAACTTCGCGGAAATTGGGGGAATGTTATGCAATCAACAATGGGGCGTTTATGTATGTGATTCAAGGGGTAACGGAACGGGTTGGAATGTCTGGGAACGTGTCCATGCAGACTTCGTCTCCGCCATTTATCACTGAGCCTGCCGAAAAGGGGCGACTTCGTCGTTTTCTCCCCATCAGACCTATGCTTGGCTGCAAGTAATCGCGGCCAGTTTAAGGGCAAATTTTTTCTGGAATGAAGCGCAAAAGACTATTGGAAATAAGCTGCCTTACAGCTCGCATCGCCTCTGACTATTCCCGATCAGATATTCGACCAGGAAACCGGCGGCTCACACCAAGAGTGTGCGATGACAACGCATGACATAGCTCGACCAGCATCCGTAGCGCGTCCTCGAGTGGCCATCACCCCTTCCGCTGGATGATCGTGCCGCTTCCAATAACCTTGAAGCATTTATCTCCTTGACCAACCGGGGTGGCCGGGCAGCCGTTCGATAAGCGGTATTCATAGCCCCCGCTTGCCTGTGGCTGCCTTCCGCTCCTTGGCGTCAGGGAGACAGCTTCCCGAAGTTTGACGACCATGTAGGGGTTGTGGTCGTTATCTTCGCAGTCGATACGTCCAATCTCTCGCATTTTCAGTTCCTCCTCTCTGCCATCCTCTTGCGTCCAAACGCGATTATGCAAGCAGTGGTTTCGACGCTGATCACATCGCACCAGCACTGTCGCATGAATGCGACACATGACGGCAGGAGCGGGCTCCGCCGAATTTCAGGGAGACACCACCTCACCGACATGATGGATCAACAATGATTTCAGCGGCATATTTCCGTGATCGCCGTCATGACCCGTTGCGTCACATGGAACCGGCGGGCCGGATGCGATCTGACAGGAATGCACAAGCCGCGGATCGGGACGCTTCTGGCGCTTTGCTGTCAGAACGGAGATGTCGAGTGACTGATATGGTATTTCTGGACGGTAACATTTTCGAGCTGCACATCAGTCTCTGGTGGATTGGATTTTTTTCGCCAAGCCTCCAGATCGGTCTCGGTCTCCCATAATTCCAGCATGTTGACACGAACAGGCTCGACCGGATCTTCGCTGATGAACAGGTCGAGGCATCCCGGGTTCTCGCGGGCGCGCCTGATCAGGTCCGCATGGGCGTCAACGAAGGCATTCCGACATTCTGCCGGGACTGTGAAATGGCCCGCCACGATCAGCATGCTTTCCCTCTGCGCCTACTGGTTGATTTCCGGCTCGACGAGCCTTGCAAGTTTGCGCAGGGTTTCCTGCCAGCCAAGATAGCAGGCCTCGCGGGGGATCACGTCCGGTACGCCCTCCTGTTGAACCTCCATTTCCGTCCCAACCGACACGGGTTTCAACGTTACGGTGATCTTCATCTCGCCCGGCAAATTCGGGTCGTCAAAGCTGTCGGTGTAGACGAGGCGCTCACCTGGCACGAGCTCCAGATAGGTGCCGCCAAACGAGTGGCTTTGTCCGGTGGTGAAATTGCGGAATGACATCCGATGCTTGCCGCCCACCTTCGGCTCCAGCTCATGCACAGTGCAGAGAAAGCCGAATGGCGGCAGCCAGCTTGCAACTGCGTCCGGCTCCAGAAACGCGCGATAAATCTTTTCGGGCTTGGTGGCGATGACACGGTGTAGACGAATAGTACTGGGCATGATTTCCTCCCTCTGTTCAGGTTCTATCGATGAAATCAAATCCTGGAAAAATTTGCGCCCCCTTTTAAATACCAACTGGTCGGTATTTTATCAATCGAAAATTTGCTCCGAGCATCCATTGGAAAAGTGGAACTGTATTGATGGAGGATGCCGCGCCCTATGGAGGCCCCAGCTCAGCCGCTGCGCCCCCATTTTTGCCTGACACCTAACCCCACACCGACATCGCAAGATCGCCACGCGAACAATGATCGAATGCGAGAGAATATCCGAGCCGGAACGAAACTCCGATTTTTCTCGCTCCCCGGAGGCAATCAGCCCCGGGATGCGGATCAAACCATCCGGTCAACCATCATATGCTTGATCGATGCGATTGCCTTGGCCGGGTTCAGCCCCTTCGGACAAGTATTCGTGCAGTTCATGATCGTATGGCAACGATACAGCTTGAAGGGATCTTCAAGCTCGTCCAGGCGTTCCCCTGTCGCCTCATCGCGGGAATCGATGATCCAGCGATAGGCATGCAGCAGCGCGGCCGGCCCCAGGTAACGATCACCATTCCACCAATAGCTTGGACATGCTGTCGAGCAGGAAGCGCAGAGAATGCATTCATACAACCCATCCAGCTTCTTGCGGTCTTCGATCGACTGCTTCCACTCTTTTCCTGGCGTGGGCGACTTGGTGATCAGATAGGGGTTCACGCTGGCATGCTGGGCATAGAAATGCGTCAGGTCGGGGATCAGATCCTTGACCACCGGCATATGCGGCAGCGGGTAGATGGCGATATCGCCCTCGATCTCGTCAATGCCGTAGATACAGGCCAACTGGTTGCCGCCGCCGATAGTCATTGCACATGAACCGCAGATCCCTTCGCGGCAGGAACGGCGGAAGGACAGGGTCGGATCGATCTCGTTCTTGATCTTGATCAGCGCATCCAGAACCATTGGCCCGCATTTGTCCAGATCGACGAAATAGGTGTCCAGGCGCGGGTTTTCACCTGCTTCCGGCTCCCAACGATAGATCTGGAATTTCTTGACATTCGTGGCGCCCTCGGGCTTGGGCCAGGTCTTGCCGACGCGGATCTGACTGTTTTTAGGCAGGGTAAACTGGACCATGGGTTGCTCCTTTCAAAGAGTGCCTTCGGGCCGGTGGTCGGCACTGAACAGGGATTGCGTGCGGGCGACCAGGTCGGCAACCTTGCCGCGTGCATGTGGATTGATATTCAGGCTGTTGAGATGCCGCAGAAATTCCGTCGACGCATCATTCAGCCGCGACATGGAGGACCCGTCCAACGGCTGCAGCGCATCGATTTCTTCGTCACTCAGCCCTGCATGGAGAAGCAGTTGCCGACCGGGTCGTTCGGCGTCAGCCTCGTCCTCCAGCTTGAAGCGGGTCACGCGCTTGCCTCCCACCGCTTCGACCAGCCGCCGGTGCAGATTGCCCCATCCGGGCAGGTCGGCGGTTTCGGCCATGAATTCCTCTTCCCGGCGCGTATAGCCATCGGAGCGGACCGCCTGCGCCCAGACACTGGATTTCCACGCATTCATCCTGCGGCTGTAATAGACGAAATCGACATCGAAATCTTTTACATGGCTGCGGATGAGCGAGACGATTTGCGGCAATGCCGGATAAAGCCGGGTCTCGCCGCCATTGCCGGGCATCGCCCCGGCCAGGTTTTCATGGCTCAGCAACACCGGCAGATCATTCGCAGGCAATGTAGCCAGCACATCGTCCAGCGCGATTTTCAACGCCGCTTCCGTATCACCGGATTCGCTTCTGAGACTGAAATCGACTGCGGCACGCCCCAGGGGCCGCATCGGAGTACCCTCTTCGGGTGTGCGGACGATAAGCCGGTCCGACAGCGCTTTCGCATTGCGCCCCAGGTGCCGCTGAATCGAGGTGCTGCCGGTTTTCTGAACGCCAACATGCACGATCAAGCGGCGTTTGCCTGTGGAGGCCCGCTCCTTTTCGTCTTTCGCAACCATCTCACCTATCCACGCCAGCCGGGTTGATCGGCCAGAACCCGCGTCGGCATCTGTCCCGATTTGCGCAGCACGCAACGATTGAACACATCCGACGGATCCCGCCCCAAGATATAATCCGACGAGATTTCCATCTCGATACGGCCGGCAGTGCGGGTTCCGCTCCCCCCGCCGCCTATTGCACCAATGGCCACTTCGCCACGAGGGCGACTGGCCAGTTCGGCATCGCGCATACAGCTTTGCTCTGCCCGGTCAACCGGGATCGGGCCGCAAGCGGCCAGCCCCCCCAAAAGCAGCAACAAGCCGAATGCGCGATGCCTTGCCAACATCAGGCTGTCGTATTCGCGGCACCAGAGATGCACTGGGTGGTCGCGGGACGCGAGACAATGCTTGCCACGCTGTCAGCGGTTCCCGCCACGCCGGAACGGGCGGCCTGGGCAATGTCGATCAACTCCGCGGTGGTGGCGTTATTCACCACGCAATCGGTATAGGGCGCGACATTAGCCCCCGGCAGCCGTTTTTCCATTTCGGAATTGATCACATTCCGCGCGACCTGCCGCGAAGCGGCGTCAAGCGTGGTCGGGGCGGCAGGAGCCGTGTTGGGCGCGGCCGGTGCGGTACCGGGTTGCGGCGTATTTACCGCACATCCCGCAAGAGCAATCGCGACAACGCCGATTCCGGCATAAGACATGAAACGCATCAGTAAACCCTCTTCTTAGGAGCAATCTTCTTCAGGTCGATCCCACCATCCTCGGCCTTTGTCAGTGGCTCCAGATGCACGGGGCGATAATCCAGTTTAACCTTGTTCCCCTCGACCCTTGCAAGCGAATGCTTGCGCCAATTGGCGTCATCCCGCTCAGGATAATCCTCATGCGCATGGGCGCCCCGACTTTCCTTGCGCGCCTCGGCAGCGGTGATGGTGGCCAGCGCATTGGGCATCAGGTTGGTCAGCTCAAGCGTT
This sequence comes from Paracoccus saliphilus, assembly GCF_028553805.1. Taxonomy (NCBI): domain Bacteria; kingdom Pseudomonadati; phylum Pseudomonadota; class Alphaproteobacteria; order Rhodobacterales; family Paracoccaceae; genus Paracoccus; species Paracoccus saliphilus. The sequence goes on from NZ_CP067140.1 coordinate 2,808,330, forward strand.
TCCATCAGGTCGGTATTCCAGATCAGGCCGCGATCGGTGACCTGCAGATCGTCAAGCTTGGCGGCGATGGCTTCCATCTTGTCCATCCCCTCGGCCAGCGTCTTGTCGGTGCGGAAGACGGCGGCGTCGGCCTGCATGGTGCGCTGCATCTCGTCGCGCAGGGCCGCGGTCGACGTATTGCCCTTGGCATTCCGGAGAGCATCGAAGCGATCCAGCGCCCGGTCAACCTCGCCCTGATTGGTCGAGGGAATGCTCGAAGCGCGATCGACCACTTCCCCGGCGCGGATCGCGGCGGCACGGCCAAAGACCACAAGATCGATCAGGCTGTTCGAGCCGAGACGGTTGGCCCCATGCACACTGGCGCAGCCCGCCTCTCCCACGGCCATCAGGCCAGGGAAGATGGCATCGGGATTATCCTCGGTCGGGTTAAGAACCTCGCCCCAGTAATTCGTGGGGATGCCACCCATGTTGTAATGCACGGTCGGCAGCACCGGGATCGGCGCTCGGGTCACATCGACCCCGGCAAAAATCTTGGCCGATTCGCTGATCCCCGGCAGGCGCTCAGCCAGGGTTTCGGGTGGCAGATGCATCAGGTTCAGGAAGATATGGTCCTTGTCCTCGCCCACGCCGCGACCTTCACGGATCTCCATCGTCATGCAGCGGCTGACCACGTCGCGGGATGCCAGATCCTTGTAGGTTGGCGCATAACGCTCCATGAAACGTTCGCCTTCGGAATTGGTCAGGTAACCGCCCTCGCCCCGCGCGCCTTCAGTGATCAGGCAGCCCGAGCCATAGATGCCGGTCGGGTGGAACTGGACGAACTCCATGTCCTGCAGCGGCAGCCCCGCGCGCGCCACCATGCCGCCACCGTCACCGGTGCAGGTATGGGCACTGGTTGCGCTGAAATAGGCGCGGCCATAGCCGCCGGTGGCCAGCACCACCATCTTGGCGTTGAAGACATGCATCGTGCCGTCGTCCAGCCGCCAGCAGACGACACCGGTGCAGCGCCCGTCAGTGATGATCAGGTCCAGCGCAAAATACTCGATGAAGAATTCCGCGTTGTTTTTCAGCGACTGGCCGTAAAGCGTATGCAGGATAGCGTGCCCGGTCCGGTCAGCGGCGGCGCAGGTGCGCTGCACCGGGGGGCCTTCGCCGAATTCCGTGGTGTGGCCACCAAAGGGGCGCTGATAGATTGTGCCATCCTCGGTTCGCGAAAACGGCACGCCGTAGTGATCCAGCTCATAGACGGCCTTGGGCGCCTCGCGCGCCAGATATTCCATTGCGTCGGTGTCGCCAAGCCAGTCCGAGCCCTTGACCGTGTCATACATATGCCACTGCCAGTTGTCGGGGCCCATGTTCGACAGCGAGGCGGCAATGCCGCCCTGTGCGGCCACCGTATGCGAGCGGGTCGGGAAAACCTTGGTCACGCAGGCGGTGCGCAGCCCCTGCTCGGCCATGCCGAGAGTTGCGCGCAGACCGGCGCCACCCGCGCCCACCACGACCACGTCATATTCATGCGTTTGGGTTTCGTAAGCAGCCATGATGTCCTCAGATCGCAATGGTGAAAAGTGCCATCTTCGCCAAAGCAAAGACCGCCGACGCGATGACGGCCCAGCTAAAGATCACCGAGACGATGATCGCCACCTTGCGTGCAGTATGGTGAAAATAATCGTCAATCATGACCCGCGTCCCCTTCATGAAGTGGATCATGCCCACGATCACGAAGAGCGCGGTGACGATCCCCGGCCATGGACGCCCGAAATGGGTGATCAGCTCTTCCCGGGGCAGGCCGATGGCGCCGCCGACGGTGATCATGAAGAAAGGAGTCAGGATCAGCAGCGCCCAGGCGCTGACGGTCATGGCCCAATGATCGGACGTGCCGGAACGGGTCGAACCCAGGCCGGTCGCGGCCTTGCGGGGGGTGATATAACGCATGTCTTCCCTCGCCTCAGAAAATGAAGAACAGGATCAGGGTCAGCAGGGTCAGCACGCCCGAACCGATGATGATTGCCCAGGAGGCTTTCTCCGCCTGTTCGATCTCGAGCATGTAGCCGGCGTCGTAGAACAGGTGGCGAATACCGGCCAGCAGGTGATACCACAGCGCCCATGCCGAACCGGTCAGGATCAGAAAGCCCAGCCAGGAACGCACGACCCAATCGGCAACGGTGAAAGCGCCCGGCCCGCTGACCGCCGCGACAAGCCACCAGACCAGCAGCAGGACACCCGCGACAAGCGCGTGGCCGGTAACCCGGGTCAGAATCGACGTGACTGCCGCGATCGGCATCTTGTAAACCTGAAGATGGGGGGATAGCGGCCGGTTACCCCGGTTCACATCGGCCATAATACGGGCCTCCTCTGTCGGTTCAAACTGGTCCCGTCGCAGGCATCTGGCTGGCCGCACGGGCTGGCATCTGTAAAACTGTCTGGCCGCATTCTTGCCATCTGTCACCCGTTTATGCCAGCCCTTAGGCGTAATTTTAGTGGAAATGATTGTTTGTGATCACGCATTGCGTATGCGTGATCACAAACAATCAAAGCCGAGGGAATTCGTCAGACTCCCGCTTGGGTGCAGGCAACCTCCCGAGCGGTAACACCGGCATCAAAGAGGCATCAGCGCCCAATAATCCAGATCCAACAAAACCTCGGGCACGTATTTGCCGCCCTCACCCTTCAGTCCAAATCCACTGCTGTCACCCTTGGTCGCCACGAGCCGCAGCCGGATCGCGCCAACGCCCGCCGTGGCGGTCTCGGCCTTGTCCAGCACCTCGGACCAGGCCCGCACGGTATCGCCTGAGAAACAGGGATTGGCATGGGCACCCGCGTTCAGCGCCACCATCATCTGCGCATTCGCCAGCCCGTTGAAACTGAGCGCACGCGCCATGCTGATGACATGCCCGCCATAGATCAGCCGCTTGCCATCCTCTCGGTTGGTGGCGTCGAAATGAACCTTGGCGGTGTTCTGCCACAACCGTGTGGCCAGCATATGTTCTGATTCCTCGATGGTGACGCCATCGACATGATCGATCTTCTCGCCGATTTCGTAATCACCCCATCTGTGATTTTCACCCGCCAATTCAAAATCATACCTGGAAAAATTCAACCCGTTTGGAACAACCAGATCGGCGGCATCCACCGCCTCTGCCAGTTCCGGCACCACGGTCTTGGGCGCGGGTGCATCCAGATCGCGTTTACGCACCATCACCCAACGGACATATTCCATGACCGCCTCGCCCGACTGGTTCAGGCCGCGCGTGCGCACCCAGACCACGCCGGTCTTGCCGTTGGAATTCTGCTTGAGCCCGATCACCTCGGATTCCGAGCGGATCGTATCCCCCGGCCAGACCGGCCGCAACCAACGCCCCTCGGCATAGCCGAGATTGGCGACGGCGTTCAGGCTGATATCCGGAACCGTTTTGCCGAAGACGATATGAAAGGCGATCAGGTCATCCAGCGGAGCGGCATCCAGCCCGCAGGCTCGTGCGAACTCATCCGACGAGGCCAAGGCGTGGCGCACCGGATACAGTGCATGATACAGCGCCCGCTCGCCGCCCGAAACGGTGCGGGGAACCGCGTGGCAGATCACCTGACCCATGTGATAGTCTTCGAAAAAACGGCCCGGATTGGTTTTTGTCATTGCTGTCCCAGTTTCATCTCGGGGTGGTAATCGGCCTCGACCTCCTTGGTAACGGCTTGCGCACAGCGCATTACGCCGCGCCCCGAATCGAAGGAGATCGAGGGGCTGCCATGCAATTGCCAGCCCCTGGCCAGCGCATCGCTGACCTTGTGGCAAAAGGCAGAGGTATCGTCCTCGGTCAACAAACGGTAAATCGTGCTCATATCAGCCTCCGAATGGCTGGGGTCCGACCCAACCGTGCAATATCCCGACAACCAGCATCACGATGACAGCCCCTGCTGCTGCCATGATTTCCTTTTTGACCGGGAAAGGGCCAGCCGGCGGCGTCCACGCGCTGGCACGGTTTATCACAACCATCTCGGCCAGCGCCCAGACCAGCAGCCCGCCGAACAGGATGAAGGAAGGCAGATCGCCATTGACCAGCAGATGCGCCACCGCCCAGAGCGAGAACCCGACCAGTTGCGGATGGCGCAGAAAGGCGATCACGCGAGTCTTCATGCCGGCCGCAGCGAAAAGGTAGAACGCGATCAATACCAGCAGGTTATTGATGCCGACGGATGCCCCGCTGCGCCCCCACCAATAGGGCCCGTCCGAGATCTTGTAGCCCCAGATCATCAGGATCACCGATAGCACCAGCACCCCGGCGACCAGCCCCCGCCCCCGGTTACCCATCGCCTCCCGCCGTTCAGGCGCGGCACGTTTGAAAAGATGTGCGCCCCACCACAGGGCCACGCCAAGAATCAGGATCAGCATCTTGCTTCCTCTCGCTGGATGTGAATCCCATTCACTTTGCCATCATCCAGCCATGGCTGCAATCGCTTCGGCGTGATCCAGTGTCTTGCGGGCTGTATCGACATGCAAGTTCTCGACGATCTTGCCGTCAACCACGGCCACGCCCTTGCCGGTGGCCGAAATCGCCTCGAATGCCTCGATCTGCCGACGCGCAAGTTCGATCTCAGCTTCGGTCGGGGCGAAGACCTCGTTGGTGACGGCCAGTTGCGCCGGATGGATCAGCGTCTTGCCGTCGAACCCCATGTCGCGGCCCTGCTCGCATTCGGCGCGTAGGCCGTCCTCGTCCTTGATGGCGTTGTAGACGCCGTCAAGAATGATCTTGCCATGCGCCTTCGCGGCCAGCAGGCACAGCCCCAATCCCGCCTGCATCGGCAGGCGGTCCGGACGAAAACGGCTGTTCAGATCCTTGGCCAGGTCATTCGTGCCCATCACCATCCCCTCCAGCCGGGGATGCGCCGCGATTTCAGCGGCGTTCAGCATGCCCAGAGGTGTCTCCACCATCGCCCAAAGCTTCGTGTCGGGAAGCAGGGCCGCCGCCCGATCCAGATCGGCCGCGCCCTCTACCTTGGGAATCAGCACCGCATCGATCCGGCTCGCCAGCTCTCCGGCACAAAGCCGCGCGTCATCCTCGCCCCATTCCGTCGCCAGCGCATTGATCCGCACGATCAGCGCGCGCGGCCCGTAATCATTGGCCAGCGCCTCCGTCAGATGTTCCCGCGCGGCCGCCTTCTCTCCGGGCACGACCGCATCCTCCATATCGAAAATGATCGCATCCGCCGCCAATTGCCGCGCCTTTTCCATCGCGCGCGTATTGGCAGTGGGGATATAGAGAACGGAACGGTAGGGTCGGGCCATGAAATCCTCCGGGCAACTTTCTTGCGCGAAACTGCCTTGAGGCGTCAGAAATGGCAAGTAGAATTTTGCTGCGCTGCGGCATCAACCCGAGAAACCCTGCCAGATCAACCGCAAAGATACCACGAGCAGCCCCCAGGTAATCAGCCTGTAGAACAGCGCTTGCGGGATGATCCGCACCAGCCGCAATCCGATCCAGACCGAAACCAGCGCAACGGGCGTGAGAATCGCTGCCACTTTCAGATTGGCAAGCGACAATTGGCCAAGAGCGGCATAGGGGATCAGCTTGACCCAGTTCACCACGGCAAAGAACCATGTCGTGGTTCCCGCGAAAATCACCGAGGGCAATCGCAGCGGCTGAACATAAACCTGATAGGGAGGACCGCCGGAATGGCTGACAAAGCTGGTATAGCCGGCAAGCGCCCCCCAGACACTGCCTCGACCTCGCGAGGGTTGCCGCGCCTCGGTCGAAAGGTCAGGCCGGATCAGGGCGTTTAGCGCGAAGGAAAGGCCGATCAGCCCCACGATCAGGGTCACTCCCCAGTCGGGCACGATATGCGCCGTGGCCCATCCGAACCCGATGCCGACAACCGCTCCGGGCAGCGAGGTCAACAGGACGCGCCGGTCGAAATCACGCCGGAATGCCAGCAACCCACCGACATCCGACGCGATATAGACCGGCAACATCATCCCCGCCGCCTGAACCGGAGACATCACCAGCGACAGGATCGGCACGGCCAGAATCGCCACCATGGCCAGGCCGCCCTTGGCCAACCCGACCGCTGCCGAGGCCAGAACGGCAAGCAGCCATCCTTCGGCGGAAAGCTGCAGCATCTCCTTCTCCCGAACGGATTGTGTCGCAACAGGCGGTAGACCGGGCCTAGACTACCGTCAAGCATGACTGCGGCTTAGGCTTGCGATTCGGTCTACGACGTTCTAACCACCCCGCTGCAAACACCCACCATATCGGAGGTTACTCATGGCCCGACCTAAAATCGCACTGATCGGTGCGGGGCAGATCGGCGGCACGCTGGCACATCTGGCTGCGATGAAGGAACTGGGCGACGTCGTTCTGTTCGATATCGCCGAGGGCATTCCCCAGGGCAAGGCGCTGGATATCGCCGAATCCGGCCCGGCCGAGGGCTTTGACGCCAGCCTGAAGGGCACCAGCGATTACGCCGATATCGCAGGCGCCGATGTCTGCATCGTGACGGCTGGCGTTCCTCGCAAGCCGGGGATGAGCCGCGATGACCTGCTGGGGATTAACCTCAAGGTCATGAAAGCGGTCGGCGAAGGCATCAAGACCCATGCGCCGAACGCCTTCGTTATCTGCATCACCAACCCGCTGGACGCGATGGTCTGGGCGCTGCGCGAATTCAGCGGCCTGCCCCGCAACAAGGTCTGCGGCATGGCCGGCGTGCTGGATTCGGCCCGTTTCCGCCATTTCCTGTCGCTGGAATTCGGCGTCTCGATGAAAGACGTGTCAGCCTTTGTGCTGGGCGGTCACGGCGACACAATGGTGCCGCTGACCCGTTATTCGACCGTCGCCGGCATCCCCCTGCCCGACCTGGTCAAGATGGGCTGGACCACGCAGGAAAAACTGGACGCCATCGTTCAGCGGACCCGTGACGGCGGCGCCGAGATCGTCGGGCTGCTGAAGACCGGCAGCGCCTTCTACGCCCCCGCCACCAGCGCCATCGAGATGGCCGAGGCCTATCTCAAGGACCAGAAGCGCGTCCTGCCCTGCGCGGCGCATGTGGACGGTGCCTATGGACTGAAAGGGCTCTATGTCGGCGTGCCCACCGTGATCGGCGCGAACGGCATCGAGAAGGTCATCAACATCAAGATGGACAAGGACGAGCAGGCGATGTTCGACAAATCCGTCGATGCGGTCAAAGGCCTGGTCGAAGCCTGCAAGGGGATCGACAGTTCACTGGCCTGAACCCCGCTCTTGCGAATTATGGAACGGCGCGCCACCATCGGCGCGCCGTTTTTCATTTGCAGGATCATTTCATGCGCCATTTTCTCGCCGCTCTCTTGCTGAGCACCGCCCCCGCCCTGGCGGATGATACCACCACCACAAGCCTGATTGCAGAGAAGGGCCTAAGTGCCGCCATGGCAGAACTTGAAGCCTCAGCGGCCTCGCCCGATCGCGACATGGCACTGGCGGCAGTGCACTTCCAGTCCGGCATCGAAAGCGCCTATCAGGCCCGCTGGCGGATTGGCGCAACTGAACCCCTAATCCCTGCGCCGATCCTGGGGACCTCCTTGTCCCGGAACCCCTCGCCCGAGCCGATGCGCCCGGATTTTCTCAATCAGCTTGCCACCGATCTGTCGGGTGCCATGCAATCGACCCGCGACGTTCTGCATGACGAGGAAGCCGCCCTGGTCCTGCGCCTGCCGGATCTGTGGCTCGATATAGATGCGAATGGCCAGCGCGGCCCATCCGAGGGGTTGCTGGAACTCGCCCTGATGCCGCTTCCCGAGGGTGTTGACGGCGAAATCCGCTTCGATGCGGCCGATACCGAATGGCTACGCGCCTATACGCATCTGATCGAAGCGGCGGCCACGCTGATCCTCGCATTCGACCCCGAACCGGCGCTGGCCCGGAAGATCGAGCTTGACGAGACCCTGCGCGAACAATTCGCGACGACGCCTGACGATCCGCAACCCGATCCGAGCTTCAATTCCGAAGCACAGTATTTCGGCCCCCTGATCGATCGCGTCGCGGTCGTGATTCAAACGCTGCGCAATCAGCCTGACAAGGACAAGATCTCGGACGCTGTCGAGCATGTTCATGCCATGATCGCCGCCAACCGGAATTTCTGGGCCATGGTCGCCGCCGAGACCGACGATGACCGCGAATGGATACCCGGCGACGACCAGAAGGCGGCGCTTGGTTTCGAGATCCCGAAGGGAGCCGGCAAGACGTGGCTAGCCGTGCTGGAAGACGCCGAACAGGTTCTGGACGGCGAGAGGCTGATCCCCTATTGGCGCTTTGCACCCGGCCATGGGATCGACCTGAAGCACTGGCATGACGACCCGCAGCCCGTCGATCTGGTCGGTTGGGTTCAGGGCAGCGCTGCCTTGCCCCATGCCCGCGAAGGCCGGACCGTTGGCCGCGATTCATGGCAGGATTTCACCGGGATGTTTGGCGGACGCGCAGGACTTTACATGGTTCTGTTCAATTGAGACAGGTCTTGACCCTGCGTTAGCGCTATGGGAATCACCTTCCGATTGATATTGTGATCACACCCCGCCAGCATGTGATCACAATGACCTATATCAGTGCAATTTTACCCACTTTCCCAGAAAAACGGTTCATACCTGCATAAAGCTGTGCCAAGACTTTGGACAAATCTGCTGAACCGATGAGGGGGTCGCGATGAATATTCATGAATATCAGGCCAAGGCGCTGCTGCGCCAATTTGGCGCGCCGGTCAGTGACGGCCGCGTGGTGATGAAGGCCGACGAAGCCAAATCCGCTGCGGGCGAGTTGGACGGTCCGCTTTGGGTGGTGAAAGCGCAGATCCATGCCGGTGGCCGTGGCAAGGGCTCGTTCAAAGAGGCGGCGGCAGGCGACAAGGGCGGCGTGCGGCTGGCCAAATCGGTTGCCGAGGCCGAAGAACTGACCCGCCAGATGCTGGGTCGCACCCTGGTCACGCATCAGACCGGCCCCTCGGGCAAGCAGGTCAACCGCATCTATATCGAGGATGGCTCGGATATCGAGCGTGAGCTTTACCTCGCCCTGCTGGTCGATCGCGGCACCTCGCGCGTCAGCTTTGTCGCCTCGACCGAAGGCGGCATGGATATCGAGGAAGTCGCCGCAAGCACCCCCGACAAGATCGTCAGCTTCAGCGTCGACCCGGCCTCGGGCCTGTCGGATTTCCATGGCCGCCGCGTGGCCTTCGCCCTTGGCCTGAAGGGCGCGCAGGTCAAGCAATGCGTGGCACTGATCCGCAACCTGTATCGCATGTTCATCGAGAAGGACATGGAGATGCTGGAGATCAACCCGCTGATCGTGACAAAGGACGGCAACCTGAAATGCCTCGACGCCAAGATGGGCTTCGACAACAACGCGCTTTACCGCCACTCGGACATCATCGCGCTACGCGACGAGACCGAGGAAGATCCAAAGGAACTGGCGGCGTCGAAATTTGACCTTAACTATATCGCGCTGGATGGCGAAATCGGCTGCATGGTGAACGGCGCCGGCCTGGCGATGGCCACGATGGACATCATCAAGCTGTTCGGTGCCGAGCCCGCCAACTTCCTCGATGTCGGCGGCGGCGCAACCACCGAGAAGGTGACCGAGGCGTTCAAGATCATCACATCCGACCAGAACGTCAAAGGCATCCTGGTCAATATCTTTGGCGGCATCATGCGCTGCGACATCATCGCCGAGGGCATCGTGACCGCCGTGAAAGAGGTTGGGTTGCAGGTGCCACTGGTCGTGCGCCTGGAAGGCACCAATGTCGACAAGGGTAAGCAGATCATTAACGAAAGCGGTCTGAACGTGATCGCCGCCGATGACCTCAAGGACGGAGCCGAAAAGATCGTGAAGGCGGTGAAGGGGTGACCCTCTGCCCACGAACTCAACGAAACTCTCGTAAATTCGGAGACGCCACGAAATGGCCATTCTCGTAGACAAAACCACCAAAGTCATCTGCCAGGGCCTGACCGGTTCCCAGGGCACTTTCCATACCGAACAGGCGATTGCATATGGCACGCAAATGGTCGGCGGCGTGACGCCCGGCAAGGGCGGGACCGAGCATCTTGACCTGCCGGTATTCAACTCCGTGCATGAGGCCGTCGCGAAAACCGGCGCCACTGCCACCGCGATCTATGTGCCGCCGCCTTTCGCCGCCGATTCGATCCTCGAGGCGATAGATGCCGAGATCCCGTTGATCGTCGCGATCACCGAGGGTATCCCGGTGCTCGACATGATGCGGGTCAAGCGCGCGCTTGAAGGCAGCACCTCGAAACTGATCGGCCCGAACTGCCCCGGCATCATGACGCCCGATGAATGCAAGATCGGCATCATGCCCGGCAATATCTTCAAGCGCGGCTCGGTCGGCGTGGTTTCGCGCTCGGGCACGCTGACCTACGAGGCTGTCAAGCAGACCTCGGATGTCGGCCTTGGGCAGTCCAGCGCCGTGGGCATCGGCGGCGATCCGATCAAGGGGATGGAGCATATCGACGTGCTGCAAATGTTCCTCGATGACGACGAAACCGAGTCGATCATCATGATCGGCGAAATCGGCGGCAGCGCCGAGGAAGATGCCGCCGAATTCCTGGCCGAACAGAAGAAGAAGGGCAAATGGAAGCCCACCGCCGGTTTCATTGCCGGCCGCACCGCGCCTCCGGGCCGCCGCATGGGTCATGCCGGCGCGATCGTTTCGGGCGGCAAGGGTGATGCCGAATCAAAGATCGAGGCGATGAAAAGCGCCGGGATCGTGGTCGCCGACAGCCCCGCCGGGCTGGGCGAGGCCGTTTTGAAGGCCATCGGAAGCTGATGAATTGACAGCCCGTGCCCCCCACTTGAGTATGGGGGCACGGGGCAACCACCGCGCGAGGCAAGACGTGGACGAACAGGGACCAGAGGCCCGGCAAAAAAAGCCCGCAGAAATGCGTTCGACGAGGCGTTCCTCCTCGGTTGCTCCACTCTCGTTTGCCGCGCTGTTGACGCTGACCGCCTGCGGCGGCAAGCCCACCGATCTTGTGCTGCCTGGCGGCGTTCCCGCCCGGACCGATCTGCACGAGGCCAGCACCCTACCATCCGATTCAGTCCGCACCGTCTCCCGCCGCGATTATGGCTGGCGGCTGATCTACCATCCTGCCCGCGCCCCGGCCTCTGCCGATCAGGGTGCGGCGCGGGCGCTTTGCGGGCTGGAAAGCCGTTCGGTCTCTCGTATCGAGCGTATACCCCGCACCGACCCCTATGCCGATCCCGGCGCCGCCATGATCGATATTTACTGTGCCTGACAACTTTTTCTTCTGCCCTGAACCGGGGATGAGCCATGAATGACCAGCCAAACAACTCTGATTTCCACGATTCCTCGTTTCTTCAAGGCCATAACGCGGCCTATATAGAACAGCTTTACGGTCAATGGGCCAAGGATCCGGCCGCGGTCGACCAGGCCTGGGACACTTTCTTCCGCACTCTCGGCGATGCCGAAGGGGACGCGGTGCGGGAAGCCGAAGGACCGTCATGGGCGCGCGCCGATTGGCCGCCCATGCCGACCGACGACAACACCGCCGCTTTGACCGGCGAATGGCCGATGGCCCCCAAGGCCGAGGCAGATGCAGCGATGAAAAAGATCGCCGCCAAGGCCAAGGAAAAGGGCGTCGATCTGACCGAAACCCAGATGCGTCAGGCGGTGCTGGACTCGATCCGCGCGCTGATGCTGATCCGCGCCTATCGGATTCGTGGCCACCTGCACGCCGACCTGGACCCGCTTAACCTGCGCAGCGTTCCCGATCATGGCGAACTGAAAGCCGCCACCTATGGTTTTGGTCCCGATGACCTGGACCGTCCGATCTTCATCGACAATGTCCTCGGCCTCGAAGTCGCCACGATCCGCCAGATTGCCGAGTTGATGAAGCGCACCTATTGCGGCACTTTCGCGCTGCAATACATGCATATCTCGAATCCCGAGGAAGCTTCTTGGCTGAAAGAGCGGATCGAGGGCTATGGAAAGGAAATCCAGTTCACCAAGAATGGCCGCCGCGCCATCCTCAACAAGCTGGTCGAGGCAGAGGGCTTCGAGAAATTCCTGCATGTCAAATATATGGGCACCAAGCGCTTCGGCCTTGACGGCGGCGAGGCACTGATCCCCGCGATGGAGCAGATCATCAAGCGCGGCGGAGCACTGGGCGTAAAGGAAATCGTCTTCGGCATGCCCCACCGCGGACGGCTTTCGGTTCTGGCCAATGTGCTGTCGAAGCCCTATCGCGCGATCTTCCACGAGTTCCAGGGCGGCAGCTTCAAGCCCGAGGATGTGGATGGTTCGGGCGACGTGAAATACCATCTCGGCGCTTCCTCGGACCGCGAGTTCGACGGCAACACGGTTCATCTGTCGCTGACCGCCAATCCCAGCCATCTGGAAGCGGTGAATCCGGTCGTGCTGGGCAAGGCCCGCGCCAAGGGCGATCAGCTGAAGGACAGCCCCGAGCGAACGGCCGTGCTGCCGATCCTCTTGCACGGCGACGCGGCTTTCGCCGGTCAGGGCGTCGTTGCGGAATGTCTGCAATTGTCGGGCATTCGCGGCCATCGCACGGGCGGCACGATCCATATTGTCGTGAACAACCAGATCGGTTTCACGACCGCCCCGCATTTCAGCCGCACATCGCCCTATCCGACCGATATCGCGATGATGGTCGAGGCGCCGATTTTCCACGTCAATGGCGACGACCCCGAAGCGGTCGTTCATGCCGCGCGCGTGGCAACAGAATTCCGGCAGAAATTCCACAAGGATGTGGTGCTCGACATCATCTGCTATCGCCGCTTCGGACATAACGAAGGCGACGAGCCGATGTTCACCAACCCGGCGATGTATACCAAGATCAAGTCGCACAAGACGACGCTGCAGGTTTATACTGACCGGCTGGTCGCCGACGGGCTGATCCCCGAGGGCGAGATCGACGATATGAAGGCTGCCTTCCAGGCGCATCTGAACGAAGAGTTCGAAATCGGCAAGAATTACAAACCGAACAAGGCCGATTGGCTGGACGGCAAGTGGTCCGGGTTCGAGCGTGAAGGCGCGGAATATGTTCCGGGTCAAACCGGTATCCCGCCCGAGATGATGACGCAGATCGGCCGTGCTTTGACCACCCCTCCCGATGGGGTGAGCCTGCACAAGACAGTAAACCGTTTGCTGCAGGCGAAGAAAACGATGTTCGAAACCGGTAAAGGCTTCGATTGGGCCACGGGCGAGGCGATTGCCTTCGGCTCATTGCTGGCCGAAGGTCACGGTGTGCGCCTGGCCGGTCAGGACAGTGCTCGCGGCACCTTCAGTCAGCGCCACTCGGCCCTTATCGATCAGAAAACCGAAGAGCGGTATTTCCCGCTGAACAACATATCCCAGAATCAGGCCCGCTACGAGGTCATCGACTCGATGCTGTCGGAATATGCGGTTCTCGGCTTCGAATATGGCTATACGCTGGCCGAGCCCAATTCCCTGGTCATGTGGGAAGCGCAGTTCGGCGATTTCGCCAATGGTGCCCAGATCATGTTCGACCAGTTCATTTCCTCGGGCGAAAAGAAGTGGCTGCGCATGTCCGGGCTGGTCATGCTACTGCCCCATGGCTACGAGGGTCAGGGCCCCGAACACAGCTCGGCCCGGCTCGAACGGTTCCTGCAAATGAGTGCAGAGGACAACTGGATCGTCGCCAATTGCACGACTCCGGCGAATTACTTCCATATCCTGCGCCGTCAGATCCATCGCGACTTCCGCAAGCCGCTGGTCCTGATGACTCCGAAATCACTTCTGCGCCACCCGCTGGCGGTCAGCAAGGCAGAGGATTTCCAGACCGGTTCCACCTTCCACCGCGTGCTGTGGGACGATGCCGAGGAAGGAAATTCCGACACCAAGCTGGTTGCGGACGACAAGATCCGCCGCGTCGTCGTCTGTTCGGGAAAGGTCTATTTCGACCTGCTCAAGGCGCGCGACGAAGCAGGGCTCACCGATGTCTACCTGCTGCGACTGGAACAGCTTTACCCCTTCCCCGCGCAGGCGATGGTGAAGGAACTGGGCCGCTTCAAACAGGCCGAAGTCGTCTGGTGTCAGGAAGAGCCCAAGAACCAGGGCGGCTGGACATTTGTCGAGCCCTATATCGAATGGGTGCTGGAACGTTTGGGCGCCAAACACGGTCGCGCCCGTTATGTCGGGCGCAATGCCGCTGCCTCGCCCGCGACCGGCCTCGCCTCGCGTCACAAGTCTGAACAAGAAGCGCTGGTAAATGAAGCGCTCACTATCGAAGGATGATCCGATGACCATCGAAGTTCGTGTTCCCGCCCTGGGCGAATCCGTTACCGAGGCGACCATCGCCACCTGGTTCAAGAAACCCGGCGACGCCGTCGCGGTCGATGAAATGCTGTGCGAACTGGAAACCGACAAGGTAACCGTCGAAGTTCCCAGCCCCGCCGCCGGTGTTCTGGCCGAAATCGTCGCCGCCGAGGGCGAAACCGTCGGCCCTTCGGCCTTGCTGGCACAAATCACGGAAGGCGCCTCCGAAGGTGGCGGTGCAGCGAAGGCTGACGCACCCAAGGCGAAGGCAGCAGACGGCAATGGGCAAGACGGCGATGCTCCATCAGCCGCACCTGCCAAGACCGGCGCCTCGGTCGATGTGATGGTACCCGCGCTTGGCGAAAGCGTGACCGAGGCAACCGTCGCCACCTGGTTCAAGCAGATCGGCGACAATGTCTCTGCAGACGAAATGCTGTGCGAGTTGGAAACCGACAAGGTCTCGGTCGAAGTTCCCGCGCCTGCCGCCGGTGTGCTGGCCGAGATCCTGGCGCCGGAAGGAACCACCGTGGACGCCAAGGCCAAACTGGCAATCATCACCGAAGGCGCTGCAGGCGCCGCCCCTGCCCCGGCCGCCCAGCAAGCCAGCGCCCCGGCCAGCGCTTCGGGCTCAGGCAAGGATGTCGAAGATGCGCCTTCGGCCAAGAAAGCCATGGCCGAAAAAGGGATCAGCCGCGATCAGGTGCAGGGTTCGGGCCGTGATGGCCGGGTCATGAAAGAAGATGTCGCATCCGCCGCATCTGCACCGAAAGCCACGGCGAGCGCCGCACGGGCGCCCTCGCCCGCTCAGGATGCGGCGCGCGAGGAACGGGTCAAGATGACCCGCTTGCGCCAGACCATCGCCCGCCGACTGAAGGACGCGCAGAACACCGCCGCGATGCTGACCACCTATAATGAGGCCGACATGTCCGGCATCATGCAGCTTCGCAGCGAATACAAGGACGCCTTCGAAAAGAAGCACAAGGTCAAGTTGGGTTTCATGTCCTTCTTCGCAAAGGCCTGCTGTCACGCCCTGAAGGAAGTGCCCGAGGTCAATGCCGAGATCGACGGCACGGAAGTGATTTACAAGAACTACGTCAATATGGGCGTGGCCGTCGGCACTCCGTCGGGCCTGGTCGTTCCGGTCGTGCGCGACACCGACCGCAAGAGCTTTGCCGAAATCGAGAAGGAGATCGGCGAGCTTGGCGCCAAGGGCCGCGATGGCAAGCTGAGCATGGCCGACATGCAGGGCGGCACATTCACCATCTCGAATGGTGGGGTCTACGGTTCGCTGATGTCCTCGCCGATCCTGAACCCGCCGCAATCGGGCATTCTGGGCATGCACAAGATCCAGGAACGTCCGATGGTCGTGGGAGGCGAGATCGTCATTCGTCCGATGATGTATCTGGCGCTGTCCTATGACCACCGGATCGTCGATGGGAAAGGCGCCGTGACCTTCCTCGTCCGTGTCAAGGAGGCGCTGGAGGATCCGCGCCGCCTGCTGATGGATCTGTAATTCAACGACCGGTCGGGACGGGCTTCATGCCCCGTCCCGCCAGCGAGGTATCCATGTCCGCGAAGACGCAATCCAACCCCGGCACAACGGCAGAACAATCCGCGCCAGCGCAAGCGGAGACCCGCAACTGGATTGCCGTTGTCAGCCGCGATCACGCCCTGGAAAGCGTCGAGAGCGGTTTCTCGATGCTGGACCATGGCAAGCTGGGTCCACTTTTGCGCCTGACACCGGGCGACTGGCTGATCTACTACTCGCCGCGGACCATGCCGACGGGCGGCGAGGTTCTGAAAGCCTTCACCGCAATCGGCACCGTGAAAGATGCCGAGCCCTATCAGATCAAGATGCATGGCGGGGCAATGGGCTTTCGCCGCGATATCGACTGGCTCGACGCAACCGAGGCGCAGCTTGCCGAATTGACGCAGACGCTGGATTTTACGCGGGGAAGCTGGGGAATGCTGGCCCGGCGCGGACTTTTCGAAATCACCGATGCGGATCGTCATGTGATCCGCGCCGCCATGACGGGGAAATGACCCATGCAACTGCTCGCCCATTACCGGATCGGCGATTATGCCACATTCAAGCCCGCCTTCGATGCCGATGCCGAGGATCGCAGTCATAACGGTTTGTCGCTGCTACAGCTTTGGCGCGAGGATGAGGCGAATATATGGGCTCTGTTCAACGTCACGAATGCGAAGGCGGCGAAAGATTATCTCGACGGCGCGGCAGGCGTGTTCAATTCACAGGCGGGAGTGACCGGCACCAGTTTCCATTTCGTCGAGACCGTCTGACATGAGCACGGAATTGACGGTATTGGCCCTTTCCGGACTGCTGCAGGGCTTGCAATTCGCAGGCTTCTCAATCGCCGCGAACCGGCAGATCGGCCCGAAACTTGCAATGGGGCCCCGCGATAACGTCCCTGCCCTCACGGGGGTGGCTGGCCGGTTGCACCGGGCATTGAACAACCATTTCGAAGGGTTGATCCTCTTCACCCTCGCCGTGGTCGTGGTGACGGCAGGACAGCAGGGTTCGGCGCTTACGGCGGCCTGTGCCTGGGTCTACCTGCTTGCAAGAATCCTCTATGTGCCCGCCTATTTGCTGGGCTGGGTGCCGTGGCGCTCGCTCATCTGGGCGGTCGGGTTTGCGGCAACGATGCTGATGATACTGGCGGCGCTTTTCTGATGCGGCGCTTTGAATGAATATATCTGCGGTCTACAGACCGCATGGTCCGAAGGACAGAAGGAGTGTGTGATGTCCACCTATGATCTGATCGTGATCGGCGCTGGTCCCGGCGGCTATGTCTGCGCCATCCGTGCCGCCCAGCTCGGCCTCAAGGTCGCCTGTGTCGAAGGGCGCGAGACGCTTGGCGGCACCTGCCTGAATGTCGGCTGCATTCCGTCCAAGGCGCTGCTGCACGCCAGCCATATGCTGCATGAAGCCCACGAGAATTTCGAGCGTATGGGCCTGACCGGCGGCAAGGTCAAAACCGACTGGACCAAGATGCAGGGCTACAAGGCCGAAACGGTGTCGGGCAATACCAAGGGCATCGAGTTCCTGTTCAAGAAGAACAAGATCGACTGGCTCAAGGGCTGGGCCAGCATCGAGGGGCCCGGCAAGGTCAAGATCGACGACACCCTGCACGAAACAAAGAATATCGTCATCGCGACCGGCTCGGTTCCCTCTGCGCTGAAGGGGGTAGAGGTCGATAACGATGCCGGCGTGGTCGTCGACTCGACCGGTGCGCTGTCGCTGCCGAAGATCCCTAAATCCATGGTCGTGATCGGCGCCGGTGTCATCGGGCTGGAACTCGGCTCGGTCTATGCCCGTCTCGGCACCGCGGTGACGGTGGTGGAATATCTCGACGTCATCACCCCCGGCATGGACGCCGAGGTACAGAAACAATTCCAGAAGACCCTGACCAAGCAGGGCCTCAAATTCGTTCTCGGCGCAGCGGTCAAGGGGGCAGAGGTTGCCAAGAGCAAGGCGAAACTCACCTATGCGCTGAAAAAGGATGACAGCGAACATGCGTTGGAGGCCGACTGCGTTCTCGTCGCCACTGGCCGGCGCCCGCAGGTCGATGGGTTGGGCCTGGACAAGATCGGCATCGAGATGACCGATCGCGGCTTCGTCAAGATCGATCAGCACTGGGCCACGAATGTGAAGGGTGTCTATGCCATCGGCGATTGTGTCCCCGGCCCGATGCTGGCGCATAAGGCCGAAGACGAGGGAATGGCGGTGGCCGAGACCATCGCCGGCAAGCATGGACACGTGAATTACGACGTCATTCCCGGCGTGATCTACACCACCCCCGAGGTGGCGAATGTCGGTCTGACCGAAGAGGCCGCGAAGGAAAACGGCCACAAGGTCAAGATCGGCAAGTTCCCCTTCATGGGCAATGCCCGCGCCAAGGCGATGATGCAGCCGGACGGCTTCGTCAAACTGATCGCCGATGCCGAAACCGACCGCATCCTGGGCTGTCATATCGTCGGCCCCAATGCCGGAGAGATGATCCACGAGGTCTGCGTGGCCATGGAATTCGGCGCTTCGGCCGAGGATCTGGCGCTGACCTGTCACGCCCATCCAACCACCTCCGAGGCGGTTCGCGAAGCCGCCCTGGCCTGTGGCGACGGGGCAATCCATGTCTGACGAAACGTGGGAGGCATCACCTCCTCCCTCGTCCTCCACCCGGAAGCCGCTCTCCGCCGGAAAGGTCGGGCGACGCGCTCTGCTGGCCGGGTCTCTGGCACTGGTGGCTTGCGGACGGAAATCGCAGAAACCGGCTGAAAGGTCCGATCACTCGGGCCTCCACCCCAACGAGACACCCTATCTGCGCTCTCGCATCAATTATTGGGCGGCGCATTACGGTGTCCCGGCATCATTGGTCCAACGGGTCATCATCCGCGAATCCACACACCGGCCCGGCGCGCGCAACGGCCCCTATTACGGGCTGATGCAGATCCTGCCGCAGACGGCGCGAACGATGGGCTATCGCGGCCCTGCCAGCGGGCTACTCGATGCCGACACCAACCTCAAATACGCGGTAAAATACCTGCGCGGCGCCTATCTGGTTGCCAATGGCAACCATGACAAGGCGGTCATGTGGTATGCGCGGGGCTATTATTACGAGGCCAAACGCAAGGGCCTTCTGAAAGAAACCGGACTGCGGAGCTGACACGGACAGGCTTCTTTTTTGTCCAAATACCTTCGGGGATGAATTGCACCGCAAGTGCAAGAGGGGGCGCGAGCGCCCCCTCTACTCCGCGCCGTCAGGCGCAAATCTCGTCGCGCCCGGCAAGGGCGCGTCCACCGGCTCGCCGGATCAGGCTCCCTTATAGATATCGACAAGCTTCTGCAGCATGTCCAGCGCATCCTCGCGCGACCGCTGGAAGCTGTTGCGGCCGATGATCGAACCGTTGCCGCCGCCGTCGCGGATTGCGCGCGCATCGTCATAGACCGCATCCGCGCCCTTCGCCGCACCGCCCGAGAACACCACGATCCGGCGCCCGGCAAAGGAGGATTGCATGCAATGCTCAACCCGCTTGGCCTGGGTCGAGATATCGATCTTCTGCGCCTCATAGACCTTCTTGGCCTCGCCGAGTTCCAGGTGATCGGTGGACAGCTTGATCTTGATGATATGCGCTCCCAACAGCGCCGCCATCTGGGCGGCATAGGCAGCGATGTCGATGGCCGTCTCGCCATCCTTCGAGACCGCCTCGCCACGCGGATAGGACCAGATCACCGTGGCGACACCCTTGGCGGCGGCTTCGCGGCGCATCTCCTTGATTTCCTCGAACATGTCCAACGCCATGTCCGAGCCCGGATAGATGGTAAAGCCGATGGCCGCGCAACCAAGGCGCAACGCGTCGTCGACGCTGCCAGTCAGCGCCTGGTTCTTGCCCGCCGTTCCCGACATCAGGCTGTTGGCGCTGTTCAGCTTGAGGATCGTGGGGATCTGGCCCGCAAAACTGTCGGCCCCGGCCTCGATCATGCCCAGAGGGGCGGCAAAGGCGTTCAGCCCGGCATCGATGGCAAGCTGGTAATGGTAATGCGGATCATATCCCGCCGGGTTGGGCGCGAATGAACGTGCAGGCCCATGTTCGAACCCCTGATCGACCGGAAGAATGATCATCTTGCCGGTGCCAGCCAGCTTGCCCGTCATCAGCATACGCGCAAGCTGTGCCTTAACACCCGGCGTTTCTCCTTCGTAATTGGCAAGAATGCGGCGCACCGTGTCGGTCATCATCATAAAAATGCTCCTGTCATGATTGCGGGCTGCATAGCATGCGGGCCGGGACAGACAATCTTGTTTTCGCTAACATTTTTCTGATAACGCGCGCAGATTTGTCGATAGCGGCAACTTTCTGCCACAGGGGAAACCGCCCCCGCGCGGGCTCGCCTCATTTCGGCAGGAAAATGCCGTCAACTCCCATCATCTATCGAAACAAGGGAGAAGCCGCATGAAGAAAGGGCGGCCATGCCGCCCCTTCGCGTCGAGTATATTCCCGTGGATTCAGGAAGCTGCGGCGTGAAGCGCTGCGACACCCGGCAAGTCCTTACCTTCCATCCACTCAAGGAAAGCGCCTCCGGCCGTCGAGATGAAGGTGAAATCCTCGGCAACCCCGGCCTTGTTCAGCGCTGCCACGGTGTCGCCACCGCCCGCAACCGAAATCAGCGTGCCTTCGCGCGTGGCCTCCGCCGCCGCTTGGGCTGCGGCATTGGTCGCGCGGTCGAAAGGCTCGATCTCGAACGCACCGAGCGGGCCATTCCAGATCAATGTGCGGCAATTCGCAAAGATGTCGCGGATTTCCGCCACCGTATCCGGCCCGGCATCGAGAATCATCGCATCCGCCGGGCATTGATCGACCGGCAGGATCTCGCTCTCGGCCCCCGCCTTGAACTCCCGCGCCACGACGATATCCACCGGCAGGTGAATGGTGCAGCCACCTGCCTCGGCCTTTTCGATGATCTCTAGGGCCGTATCGGCCATGTCACGTTCAGCCAGCGATTTGCCGGTCTCGACGCCCTTAGCGACCAGGAAAGTATTGGCCATCCCGCCGCCGATGATCAGGTGATCCACCTTCTCGATCAGGTTGGACAGCAGGTCCAGCTTGGTCGAGACCTTGGCCCCGCCGACCACTGCCGCAACCGGGCGTTGCGGATTGCCAAGCGCCGCATCCAGCGCCTTCAGCTCGGCCTCCATCAGCCGCCCTGCCCCGGCATCCAGCAGCCGCGCCAGCCCCTCGGTCGAGGCATGGGCGCGATGCGCAGCCGAGAATGCGTCGTTGATATAAGCCCCGCCCAACGCGGCCAGCGATGCGGCGAAGATCTGATCGTTCTTCTCTTCCCCTTCGTGGAAGCGGGTATTTTCCAGCAAGGCGACGTCACCCGGTTCCAACGCGGCGACCACCCGCTTGGCCGGCCCTCCGATGCAGTCATCGGCGAAAGCCACCTTCTGGCCCAGTGCCGCCTCCAGCGCGGGGAGGACCTGCTTCAGGCTCATGCTGTCCACGCGCTTGCCCTTGGGGCGGGCGAAATGGGCCAGCAGCACCGGGATGCCGCCCTTGGCCTGCACATCCTTTACCGTGGGCACGATCTTGTCGATGCGGGTGGCGTCCGTGACCCGGCCCTGATCGACCGGCACGTTCAGGTCCACGCGGATGAGAACGGCCTTCCCGTCCAGGTCCATGTCGTCGATGGTTTTGAATTCGGCCATATCGCGTCCCTTTATGCAGGCTGTGAGGCGTTACATGGCTTGTCCCGCAT
Organism: Paracoccus saliphilus; assembly: GCF_028553805.1. Lineage (NCBI taxonomy): Bacteria > Pseudomonadati > Pseudomonadota > Alphaproteobacteria > Rhodobacterales > Paracoccaceae > Paracoccus > Paracoccus saliphilus. The sequence continues at coordinate 2,829,889 of NZ_CP067140.1, forward strand.
GATGGCGATGGCGTCAACTGGCGCAAAGACTGACGGGATTGTCAGTGATTGCCGCGTTGCCCTTGGCGCGACATCCGCCTAGACCTTGGATCAGACAGGCATAGGAGGGCCTCATGGCCGATATCAAGGATCCCGAGAACACCATCATCATCGAATTGAAGGACGGCCCTGTCGTGGTCGAGCTTCTGCCCGATGTCGCTCCGAAACATGTCGAGCGCATGAAGGAACTGGCGCGGGCGGGCAAATACGACAATGTCGCCTTTCATCGCGTCATCGACGGCTTCATGGCCCAGACCGGCGATGTGGCCAATGCGAACATGGAAAGCGGCTATAACCCCGGACGCGCCGGCACCGGCGGCTCGGACCTGCCGGACCTGCCAGCGGAATTCTCGAAACTGCCGCATGACCGCGGCACCATTGGCGCGGCGCGCTCGCAGAATCCCAACAGCGCAAACAGCCAGTTCTTCATCAGCTTCAATGACAACCATTTCCTGAATGGCCAGTATACTGTTTATGGTCGCGTGATTTCGGGGATGGAACATGTCGACAAGATCACTCGCGGCGAGCCGCCCGCGCAGCCCGACCGGATGATCTCGGTGAAGGTGGCCGCCGATGCATAAGGTCGTCCTGCTTTCCACCGCCCTAACATTCGCCGCAACTGCCGCGCTGGCCGAAGGGTTGCCTGGCGTCAGTGACGGACCCGGCCCCAATATGGTGATCGAGGTCGCCTCGGCCGATGGCACCTCCAAGGGCACGATCACGCTGGACCTCTATGAGGACAAGGCGCCCAACCATGTCGCAAGGCTGGTCGAGCTGGCCGAATCCGGCGCCTATGACGGCGTCGTGTTCCACCGCGTCATCGACGGCTTCATGGCCCAGACCGGCGATGTGGAGCATGGCAAGCAGGATGGCGACACGTCGAGGGCTGGCATGGGCGGCTCGGAGTTGCCCGACCTCGAGGCGGAGTTCAACGATGTCTCGTTCCAGCAAGGCACGGTCGGCATGGCGCGCTCTCAGAACCCGAACAGCGCAAACAGCCAGTTCTTCATCGATCTTGCCCCGGCGACCTTCCTTGACGGGGAATATACCGTGGTCGGACAACTGGTCGATGGCTGGGACGTTCTGAACAACGTGAAGAAGGGCGATTCCGACGCCAATGGCGCCGTCGAAGAACCCGACTACATGGCCAAGGTCTCTATCGAGGAATGAGCTGGTCGATTTCCACTAAAATGACGCAAAGGGGGGCATGTCCCCCCTTTTCGCACTTGCGGCATGACGACCCGCGCGCCTATCCTCTGCCTCCATGGATATGCAGAACGCCAATCTCCTGACCCAAATCGCGCCATCGGCAAAGATCGATCGCGCCTCTCATGGCTGGCGCGCGAAATGCCTGCAGCGTCTGGTCAGAATGGCATTGCCGGTCCCGGACAGTTTTGCCCTGCCGACCGCGACCGTGCAGGCAATTGCCGCGGGACAGGAAATCGATCTGCAGCCGCTGAGCGAATTGTTCTCCCTGGGCGACGGGCTGGTCAGCGTGCGGCCCTCGGCCATGAATCCGGAATGGGGCGGACCGGGAACGGTTCTGAATGTGGGCATCAATGATGTCAGCCATGCCCGGTTGTCCGACCGGATCGGACGCGAGAATGCCGACGCGATCTACCTGTCCTTCGTTCAAAGCTACGCCATTCATATCGCCCGCCTGGATCCCGACATGTTCGCGCAGGAAGGCGGGGGCGCGCTGTCCGACGCTTTGCGCGCCTATCGCGACGAGATGGACGAACCCTTCCCTCAGGACCCCGAGCGGCAGCTGGCGGGGGTCCTTCGTTCGATGGCACGTGCATGGGAGGGGCCGACCGCGCGCCTGTTGCGACAGGCCAAAGGGGCACCGGCGGAAGCGCCTTTGGGCCTTGTGGTCCAGCAGATGCGGCTGGCCCTGGGACCCGGCCTCTGCGGTTCTGGCACGATCCAGTTCATTGACCCGATCACCGGGCAGCCTCGTGTCACTGGCCGTTTTCGCGGCCAGCGGCATGGCGAAACGGAGGGCGCAGGCGCAGAAACGCTCTTCCTGACCCGCGACGAACGAGGATCGTCGCTTGAGGATGTTGCCCCGGAAATCTTCGCCGATCTGGTCCGTTTCGGCGTCGCCGCACGTGAAAGACTGCGCGAAGAGATGCAGATCGAATTCATGGTGACCAACGGCGAAATCTCGGTCATCGACGCGGTCAAGGTGCAGCGCAGTTCACGGGCCGGTGTCCGGATCGCGGTGGCCCTGGCCCGCGATGGCATCATCCAGCCCGAAGAGGCGGTGATGCGGGTCGAACCGCGCGCATTGATCGACCTTCTCCACCACCAGGTCGATCCGCGCGGCGAGCGTGACGTGATCACCAGCGGCATCAATGCCAGCCCGGGCGCCGCGACCGGAAAGATCGTGTTCTCCGCCGCCGCCGCCCAGGCCTCGGCCGCCCGTGGCGAAGCCTGCATCCTCGTCCGGCGCGAAACATTGCCCGACGATATCCGCGGCATGCACGCCTCAGTCGGCGTGCTGACGGGACGTGGCGGGATGAGCAGCCATGCAGCGGTAATCGCGCGCGGACTGGGCCTGCCCTGCATCGTCGGTGCTTCGAATATCAGCATTGACCTGCGCAGCAGAACCCTGCTCGCCGGAAAGCGCAGCCTCAAGGAAGGCGACGAAATCACCATCGACGGCACCACGGGCGAGGTCCTGGCAGGCGCCGCCGCCATGCTGGAACCGGCCTTGGACGACGCGTTCACCCAGTTGCTGGAATGGGCGGATGACGCCAGCCGGATGGTTGTACGCGCCAATGCCGACACGCCCGAAGAGGCTCACACCGCCCGCAAATTCAACGCGCAAGGCATCGGTCTGTGCCGCACCGAGCACATGTTTTTCGAAACCGATAGTCTGCCCGCCATGCGCGAGATGATCTTTGCCGACAGCCCCGAAGACCGGAAACTGGCGCTGGATCGGATTCTGCCGATGCAACGCAAGGATTTCATCGACCTGTTCGAGATCATGGCCGGGCTGCCCGTCACGATTCGCCTGTTCGATCCGCCGCTGCATGAATTCCTGCCGCATGACCGCGCGGGCCTGCGTGAACTGGCCGAATCCCTGGACCTGCCGCTTTCGGATGTCACGCGGCGGGTAGATGCGTTGACGGAATTCAACCCGATGCTGGGCATGCGCGGCGTACGCCTCGGCATCGCCATTCCCGAGATCTACGAGATGCAGGCCCGCGCGATTTTCGAGGCGACGGTCGAGTCCAACCGCAAGGGCAAACCCGTGGTTCCCGAGATCATGATCCCGCTGGTATCGGCCATGCGCGAGGTCGAGCTGGTGCAAAATCGCGTCGATGCGGTGGCCGCCGCCGTACGCAACGACCGCCAGACGGATTTCACCTATCGGCTCGGCGTCATGGTCGAAACCCCTCGGGCAGCGCTGCGGGCTGGCGACATTGCCGCGCATTCCGCCTTTCTGTCGTTCGGAACCAACGACCTGACACAGATGGCCTACGGCCTGTCCCGCGACGACGCGGGCCGCTTCATGAACATCTATGTCCAGCAAGGCATCTACGCGGAAGACCCTTTCCACATCCTCGACCAGGACGGCGTCGGGGAACTGCTTCTGATTGGCGCCGAACGGGCCCGTATCGAGCGCCCCGAGATTACCATTGCCGTCTGCGGAGAGCATGGCGGCAATCCCGAATCCATCGCCTTCTGCCACGAGGCGGGATTTGACTATATCTCCTGCTCACCATTCCGCGTGCCCATCGCGCGACTTGCGGCGGCACAGGCAGCGATCCGCTCGCCCGCAGATTAGATAGCTGGATCGATTCGCTTTCGATCCAGCTTCTTTCGTATCGCGCGCGCCAGAAATAGTTCCGAACCGGCCATATTTCAGGGGCGATTTCGCCGAATCTCGCCATCCCGGCACGAGTGTGTCGGCAAAATATCGCCCATTCTGCACCGCAGCATGGGTTATTCGGTTATGACGCCGATGTGATGTGGAACTGTCAAGAGCCAAAATACTAAGCATCAGGCGATTTTGGTAACCACCTGCTCGCGGTCGCCGCCTACGTCACCCGCTCAATGGGTAAAATAAAATATTAGGACTGCCTATGCCTAAGCTGCTTCACCGGCTGATGCAGATCTGTGTCGCTGTCGCCCTGCCTGCTGCCCCGGTCGCCGCTTCCGACGGAAGTGGTATGCTCTTTTCTCCCAACCTAGAGCCCTATGGGAGCATTGCGCTGCCCATGGAAATGCCCCGTTCCAAGCCGCTCCTCTATGCCGGTATCGATGTCGCTGCTTCGATTGTTGGCGGCCCGGAAGAAATGTATCTCGCCCATTCGACGCCGCGCTATTCGGCAACCGAACTGCAATGCCTCGCCGAGGCGCTGTATTTCGAATCCCGAGGTGAAGGCCGGCAAGGACAGGCTGCCGTTGCAGAAGTGATCCTGAACCGGGTTGAAAGCCGCGTGTTCCCCTCGACGGTTTGCACCGTGGTGAATCAGCCGATGCAGTTCAGCTATACGATCGGCGGACGCAAGACGATCCGCAACAAGAGCGCTTATCAGCGTGTTCTCAAGGTGGCCAAGGACGCGCTGCAAGGTGCGCCTCGGGTTCTGACCAACGGGGCCACATATTTCCACACTCCTTCGGTTCGGCCCGCATGGTCGCATCGTTTCCAGCGCACCGCGCGGATTGGCCAGCATATCTTCTATCGCGGACAGCACCGGGTCGCATCCAACTGAATTCCGCTTCGGCGCGCTCAGGATTAACTTGCGTAGAAGTCCGTTTTGCGGTGAATGGCGGTTATGGAAATTCGTGACCGCATCCACCTGCGCGACCATGTGGTCGCCGCCGATATCGGCGCCTTTCAGTCCGAGCGGGGCAACCCGCAGCGACTGCGCTTTAACCTGACGGTCGAGCTGCGCGACCTGGCCGCGAGTCGGGACGATCAGGTCGACAGCATATTGTCTTACGATGTCCTCACGCAGGCGGTCGCGGTCGCGCTGGCCGATCAGCGATATAACCTGGTCGAGACCCTGGCGGAAAAGATCGCCGCCGAAATCCTCGCCCATCCCGCGGCCCTGCGGGTAGAGGTCAGTGTCGAGAAGCTGGACCGTGGTCCGGGCGCGTTGGGAATCACGATCAGCCGCAATCTCGGCCAGGTCCCCGCCGAGAAGACAGACCTGCCCGCGACGGTGATGTTCTGGGCCGCTCCGGCTGCCGTGCCGGATGGGGCGGTGATCATCGTACCAGACAGGCCAGGCCTGCCCCTGCCCGAGGGGGGCGATGCCCAAAGGATCGCGCTTCTGGCACTGGATCAGGCCGCATGGGCCCTGGCGGGCAAGCTGGGGCTGGAAGTGGCCCAAAGCCGGACCGAGCTGGATGACGCGATCAGGGCCACCCGCCCGGTGATCTGGGCACCGGCACGGCTGGCCGTCGATATAGACGGCATCGGGGCAGAGCCCATGGTTCTGGCGGGATGGCTTGCGGATCGTGTTGGCGCAAGGGAGATCGAGGTGGCGCTGCCTGATGGCACTGCGCTGCCGGATGCGCCGCATGGCTGCCGCGCCAGAATCTCCCGCGCTGCAAAACCGAAGAACTGAAATTGTCCGTAATGGAAGAAACCCACCGCCATTATTATCGCCCCATCCCCCAGCCTTCAGGTGGCCGCTGGCGCTTGGCTGGCGGTTGGGTCGGATTTTCGCAGATCGAGATCCTCGCACGCGGCCAGTCTCCGCGCATCTGCGACGAGGTCCCGCAAGAGGTCCTGCAGCGCCTCACCGCGGCGCGGCCACCGCTGCTGGGGCTTTCGCTCGATCGCCCGCGCCTGATGGGCATAATCAACGCCACGCCCGACAGTTTCTCTGATGGCGGCAGCTACGACCCGCTCAGGCAAGGCGAGGCGCTGATCGCGGCGGGGGCGGATATCCTCGATATCGGCGGAGAATCGACCCGGCCCGGCGCAAGGGAAATCCCGGTTCCCGAGGAAATCGCCCGTATAGAACCGGTCATCCGCGCGCTGGCGAAACGGGTGCCAATGTCAGTCGACACCCGCAAGGCAGCGGTCGCAAATGCGGCGCTGGACGCGGGGGCGGTGATGGTCAATGACGTCTCTGGCTTCGATTTCGATCCGGAACTGGCGCAACTGGTCGCCGAAACCTCGGTGCCGGTCTGCCTGATGCATGCGCAGGGCAAGCCCGAAACCATGCAGGACGACCCCCGCTATGACGATGTTCTGCTGGATGTCTATGACGCGCTCGAGGCGCGGGTGGCGCGGGCCGAGGCGGCAGGCATTCCGCGCGCGCGCATCTTCATCGACCCGGGAATCGGCTTCGGCAAGACGCAGGATCACAACCTGGCGCTGCTGAGGCGGATATCCTTGTATCACGGGCTGGGCTGTCCGATTCTTCTGGGGCTTTCCCGCAAGCGGTTCATCGGCGCAATCAGCGGTGCGGAACGCCCTGCGGACCGCATGCCCGGAACTCTCGCCCTGACATTGGCGGCGCTGGCGCAGGGGATACAGCTCCACCGCGTCCATGATGTCGCCGAAATTGCGCAGGGCATGCGGCTGTGGCAAGCACTCGCACAAAATGATGAGGCAGGAAAATGAGCGGAAAGCTTTTCGGAACCGATGGCGTGCGCGGTCGCGCCAACACCCACCCGATGACCGCCGAGATGGCACTGCGGCTTGGAGCTGCCGCGGGGCGGTTCTTTCGCCGCGACAAGCGCAACGGGCACCGGGTGGTCATCGGCAAGGATACGCGGCTTTCGGGTTACATGCTGGAGAATGCCCTGACAGCAGGGCTGACCTCGACCGGCATGAATGTCCTGCTGCTTGGCCCCGTGCCGACACCCGCAGTGGGATATCTGACCCGCTCGATGCGTGCCGATCTGGGGATCATGATCTCGGCCAGTCACAACCCGGCGCAGGATAACGGCATCAAGTTCTTCGGGCCGGACGGTTTCAAACTGTCCGACGAGGCCGAGGCCGAGATCGAGAAGATCGTGGCGGCCGAGATCGTGCCCGCGCAGCCCAACAATATCGGCCGCGCCAAGCGGATCGACGACGGTCGCGGGCGTTACGTGGAATATGCCAAGACGACCTTTCCCGGCGGGCAGCGGCTGAACGGCTTCAAGGTGGTGGTCGATTGCGCGCATGGCGCGGCCTATCGCGCCGCTCCCGAGGTCCTGTGGGAACTGGGCGCCGATGTGATCCCGCTTGGGGTAGAGCCCAACGGTTTCAATATCAATGACGGCGTCGGCAGCACCCATCCAGAAGCCTGCGCCGAGGCCGTGGTCCGGCATGGCGCGCATCTGGGCATCACCCTGGATGGCGATGCCGACCGGGTGCAGATCGTCGACGAAAAGGGCAAGCTGGCCGATGGCGACCAGATCATGGCCTTGCTGGCCTCGCGTTGGGCGGCGCAGGGACGGCTGCGGGGCGGTGCGCTGGTCGCCACGGTGATGTCCAACCTGGGGTTGGAGCATTTCCTGGCGGGGCACGGGCTGCAGCTTGAACGGACCCGCGTCGGCGACCGCTACGTGGTCGAGCGGATGCGCGAGGCGGGCTATAACCTGGGGGGCGAACAATCGGGTCATATCGTGATGACCGATTACGCGACGACCGGGGACGGGCTGATCGCGGCACTGCAATTCCTTGCGGCCATGGCCAATTGCGACGATCCGGCCAGCCGCCTCGTATCGCAATTCGAGCCGGTGCCGCAACTGCTGAAGAATGTGCGCTATGCCGAGGGGAGCGATCCGCTGGCAGCTGCGGCGGTGCAATCGGTCATCGCGGCCGCAGAGGCGAGACTGGGCGGTTCGGGCCGGGTGCTGATACGCAAGTCCGGAACCGAGCCGCTGATCCGGGTCATGGCCGAGGCTCAGGACGAAATCGTGCTGCACGAGGTGGTCGACGGAATCGTCGAGGCGGTCGAAAAGGCGGCCTGAGCCGGATTGTCGGAGTTGGAAAAGCGCTATGCGACAGGCGTTGCGCTTGTTGCGTCCCGCGATAGCTGGGGGCGTACGCCGCCCCCAGACCCCCTGCGGGATATTTGCATGAAGAGGAATACTAGAACGTGATCGCGACCGAGTCGTAATCGTAGAGCCAGTCGAAGCGGCCAAGCAGGTGCCCCGGCGCGAAACGGTGGGCCAAGCGCAGCGCCGTATGAGCCGCGAAACGGAGCGGGCCGGTCAGGTGATAATTGCGGGCATTCGCATTCGCGGCGGCAACGATACCTTCCACCCTTGACCGGCGGAGGCTATCGAAGCGGTTGAGCGCCGTTGGCTGGTCGGGCCCTGCGTCGAGGCATGCCGCCAGGATCCAGGCATCCTCGATCGCCATGGCCGCCCCTTGCGCCATGAAAGGCAATGTCGGATGGGCGGCATCACCTATCAGAACGCAGCGCCCATCCTGCCAGCGCCTGGCGACGTCATGGCGGAACAATCCCCAGATATGAGTTTCCGTCACGGCATCCAGCCATTCCGGCACCGGTCCGCCAAATGCGGCGAAAGCCCTGCGCAGGTGATCGGGATCGTCCTCGTGCGACCAGCCCTCCTCTTGCCATTCATGCCGCTCCTGCACGGCGACCAGGTTGCGCAGCCCCCCGACCAGCGGATAGCTGACAAGATGGCGGCCCGGTCCCATGAAGACCTGTGCCTCTGGCGGCGCGCCAGTGGCATCGGGAATGACCGCGCGCCATGCCGTCTGATGCGTGAAGAAGGGCACCTCACGGCCGTTCAACGCGGTCCGGATCGCGCTGCGTAAACCGTCGGCACCGATGATCAGACCTCCCTCCGGTGGCGTCGCGACCTCCTGGCTCAGCCGAATCTCCACGCCGGCAGAGCGGGCGGAAGCGGCCAGCAATTCGATCAGCCTTGCGCGATGAACCAGGCGAAAATCGTCATCTGGCCGGTGACGCAACAGATCGAGCTTCGCCACCTGTGCACCGGAGGTATCGCGCAACTGCACAGCATTGCTGCGCAAGGAAATGCCGCGCAAAGCCTCGCCCAGCCCCAGTGCATCGATCACCCGCATCGCGTTGGGTGACAATTGCAGCCCCGCCCCAAGCTCGCGAATGGCCGGCGCGCGTTCCAGAACCGTGACCCTGGCATCTCGCCGTGCCAATGCGATGGCCGCGGTCAGACCAGCCACACCGGCACCGACGATGGTCACGGGGCGATCCCGCAATGCGCCACTCATGCAGAATGCTCGGCCGACGCGATCTGGCGGAACTGGGCAAGCGCATCCTTCGGCAGCCCGGCGGCGCGCAGAACCTCCGCCGCGAAGGTCACGGGGGCGGTGCCGGGGGCAGTAATAATCCCATCATCGCCAACGGCATGGGCAACATCGCTGTAATCAGCCGCCGCAGTATAGTCAGGCAGCCTGTCGCGCAGGAAATCCAGCCCGTTCGACGTGTGCCTACGCCCCTCCAGCAGCCCTGCCCGCGCCAATGCGAGCGTCGCCCCGCAAATCGCCGCGACGGTCTGGCCCCGGTCATGAGCGGCACGCAGCATATCGCCCAGATCCGGCGCGTCCTCACCGCTCCAGCCATCGCTGCCGCAAAGCACGATCACCTCGTCACCCTGCAACTGGATATCCGGCAGGCCGGTCACGGTCAGACCACCCATCGAGATCACGTCTCCGCCGCCGGGGGTCGCGTGGCAGGTCTGCAGACCATAAAAATCCCCGCCGATTCCCGAAATCAGCGGGGTTTCCCAATCGGCGAACCGGTCGATCAGCACGATCAGAACCGGCTTCAACGCGGTCATGTCCATCTGCACCCTCCTTTTGAAGCGACGGGGGCAGCCTTATGCCCCGGTCAATCGTCGCGATGCACGCGCTCGCGCCGCTCATGACGCTCTTGCGCCTCCAGCGTCATGGTGGCGATCGGACGGGCATCCAGACGCTTCAGGCTGATCGGCTCGCCGGTTATTTCGCAGTAACCGTATTCGCCCGTCTCGATCCGGCGCAACGCGGCGTCGATCTTGCTGACCAGTTTGCGCTGACGGTCGCGGGTGCGAAGCTCCAGCGCGCGATCGGTTTCCTCGCTGGCGCGATCCGCCAGATCCGGCACGCTGCGGGCACTGTATTGCAACCCTTCAAGCGTTTCGGCCGACTGATCCAGCAATTCCTGCTTCCAGGCCTCCAGCTTCCGGCGGAAATATTCCAACTGCCGGTCATTCATGAATGCTTCGTCTTCAGCGGGGCGGTAATCCTGGGGAAGGAAGGTTTGGGCTTTCATAGGTCCTCCGGCGGCGCCGGGCGGAACATAAATCCGGCACCTTGGGCGCCCCATTACCGGAAGCCGCAGAGGTTGTCACTAGCCCAATATTCGCTATTTGACCGTATGAACAAATCGTAACACAGCGCATGCACGCCAATAACGAGAGTCAGAAAATGATTTTCGCGCAAAAGGAGAGCCTCATGCAATTCACCGGGACAGAGCGCTATGTAGCACCGCCCGAGCTCGCAATCGCCGTCAACGCCGCCGTCACGCTGGAGCGTCCGCTGCTGGTCAAGGGCGAACCCGGCACCGGCAAGACCGAACTGGCCCGGCAAGTAGCGGGAAGCCTGAACCTTCCCATCATCGAATGGCATGTGAAATCAACGACAAAGGCCCAGCAAGGCCTGTATGAATACGATGCGGTCAGCCGATTGCGCGACAGCCAGCTTGGGGATGAGCGCGTCCATGACGTCGCCAATTACATCCGCCGGGGCAAGTTGTGGCAAGCCTTCGAGGCCGAGCAGAAAACCGTGCTGCTGATCGATGAGGTCGACAAGGCCGATATCGAGTTCCCGAACGATCTGCTGCAGGAACTCGACCGGATGGAGTTTCATGTGTACGAAACCGGCCAGACGATCCGCGCCAGGCACCGGCCCGTGGTCATCATTACCTCCAACAACGAGAAGGAACTGCCCGACGCCTTCCTGCGCCGCTGTTTCTTTCACTATATCCAGTTCCCCGATGCCGAAACGCTGCGCGCCATCGTCGATGTGCACTATCCGGGACTGAAACCGCGCCTGCTGGACGAAGCGCTCGGCCAGTTCTTCGAGCTGCGCGAGGCACCGGGGCTGAAGAAAAAACCTTCGACCAGCGAGCTTCTGGACTGGCTCAAGCTGATCCTGGCCGAGGATTTGTCCCCCGAGGATCTGAAGCGCGATGCCGGTGAGATGCTGCCCAAACTGCATGGCGCCCTTTTGAAGAACGAACAGGATGTCGCGCTGTTCGAAAAGCTTGCCTTCATGGCACGACGGCAGAGATGATCCTGCGCGGTCGCAAGGCCGCACAGTTTCCGGACCGGACATGAAAAAGGGGGCGTAACCGCCCCCTCCTTTTTATCTTCATGAATTCGATCAGTTAGATGCGGGAGCGTCTTCCGGCGCTGGTTCGACTTCGACATCTGCTTCCCCGGCTGCCTCGGCATCGGTTTCGGCCTGCTCGTCAGGGGCGGCATCCGTTTCCATCGCCGGATCGGCCTCGCCCGCGTCATCTGCCGGCGCGGCCTGATCTTCGGCACCGCCGTCATCCTGCATCCCGCCATGTCCGCCACGCTTGCCCCCATGCGGACCGCACGCTTTGCCCCCCTTTTCGCCGCGCAGCGCATAGTCGATCTGCACCTGCGCCGAAACCGAGAGTTCGCCCGCCTCGACCGGCGTCGACGCATCCCTGGCCGCCTCGGCGCGCATCATCATCGGGCGCGGCCCATCCGCAACCGGCGCGTCGCGCATCACGATCACCGGACCGAGGCTGAGCCCCGCGGCTTCCGCCAGGATCTCGGCCTTGTGGCGAGCATCCTCGACGGCGGCGCGGCGGGCTTCATCCTCGGTTGCGCCCGCATCCTCGCGCTTGAAGTTGATGCCGTTGATCTGGTTCGCCCCGGCCGCGACGATGGCATCCAGAACCTCACCCAGTTTCTCCACCTCGGCGACACGCACCGAAACCATGTTGGTCGCCTCGTAGCCATTGATGGTCGGCGCACCGTTCTCGGGATATTCCATTCTCGGCTGCAGGTTCAGGCCCGAGGTCTGGATATCCCCTGCCGCGATGCCCGCATCTTTCAGGGCTTCGATCACGGCAGTTTGCTGTTCGGCATTCTGCTCCATCGCCGCCGCCGCGCTGTCCGCCTGCGAGGTCACGCCGAGCCGGATTTCCGCGAGGTCGGGCGCGATCCGCGCTTCGCCCTGCCCGGTCACGGTCAGGCGCGACATCATCATGCCGCCCCGCGCCCCGCAGCCATGATGCCCCTGCTTCATGCCTCCTTCATGGCCGCTGCCGGGCGATGCGAGGGCAGTCGTTGCGAATGTCAGGGCAAGGCCGGCCGTTACGGCCATCAGGGCATTGCCCAAACGGGGAGAATACAGAGTCATCCGATTTTCCTTCTTCTTCGGGTATCAGTCAGCGGAGTAACGCCGATCAAGGCGGTTTCGTTCATCGAAAAGCGTTCACAGATGCGCCAGTTTCGCTTTTCTCACACTACAAATTGGGGTAGTTCATGCTAGACTCCACCAAATCGCGGCAAAGGGACGCCGCAACCTTATTTGAGCGACGAAACCGAAATATGAATAAACACGCCGCCCCTGAATTCGCAATGAGCTTTACCCAGGATGCCGTGCTGCTGGAGCGGCGAGAGGGACTGGATTGGCAGCCCCTGGGACAGGCCCCGTTTTCCGAAGGCAACGTAGCCGCCAAACTCAACGCATTGCGCGGAGATCACGGTCACGGCAGCTCTGAACTGGATACGGTGCTGGTCATCCCGGACGACCAGATCCTCTATACGCGGCTGACGGCATCCCCCGGCGCGGATGTGCCGGCCGCGATCGGTCGGGCCCTGGAAGGAATGACGCCCTACAAGGCCGAGGAACTGGCCTTCGACTGGTGCCCTGACGAGGATGGCAGGATCGACAGCCTGCGGGTGGCCGCCGTCGCCCGCAAGACGCTGGAAGAGGCCGAGGATTTCGCCCGGGTGCAGGGTTTTCGCCCTTCCGGGTTCATGGCCCGTCCCGGCGATGAGCGTTTCGATGGCCAACCGGATTTCGGCGCCTCGGAACTGGCGCAACAGGAACGCAGCGTACCACCCTTCAGCAAGCCCGACCTGCAACAGGCAGCAGTGACATCGGACCGGATCGAGATCGCAGAGCCCGAAGACAAGCAGCCGGTGATTTCCCGTATCCCTCCGCATTATGTCATGCCGGAACCGGCTGCTGCTGCCGATGCAGAACCCGCCTTCCCGAAGGAAGCGATCGAGGTTGATGCCACATCCTCCGAAGAGCCCGAGACAGATGACAGCAATCACGGGGCGGGCGCTCCGGCAGTCATCCGCCATGGAGATCGCCGCCCCGGGCCCGTTCCGGCAGGGCTGTCTCCACGCGCGAAGGCCATCCATGCAAAGGCGGCCGAAGCCCGTAATCGGCGTAACGACGCGGATGCCTCCGATCCGGTGAAAGCTGGCGGGCTTCTGCAACGGTGGCAGAACTCTCCGCCAAGCACATTGACCATCATGATCGGTTTGCTTGTCGCTGTCATGCTGGTGGCATTGCTGTTTCTGGGCGGATCGCCCGGCAACGGCCCGCAAACCACCGAGACACCGGCCTCCCAGGCCGAAACCGGCGAGTTGGCAGAGGCTGACAGGACAGCATCGGATCAGACCGTCCCTACGGAACCCGATTCCCAGGCCACAGCCGATCCGCAGATCGAACCGGTGGAACAGGACGGAACAGAACAAGCCGCAACAGCGCCCGATGCGCGTCCGGAAGACGCGACGGCACAGGACAGCGCGGCGAACGATCCCGCCAATACCGATCCGGACATGTCCGAAGATGCGTCGCAGGACGCCCTGACCGCCGCCCTGACCGAGGCGTTGCAGGACACGAACGCAGCAGAGCAGATCGCCAACCCTTCCGGCACGGAAGAGGTCGAGGACGGGGTTTCCCCGGAAACCGAGGCCAGCCCGGAATCCCAATCGCAGCCGCAAATACTGCAAGGTGAAGCCGCGCAGATCGCAAGCGGACAGGCCGTCGAACGAGCGGTCGCCGCGGCACCTGCCGCAGAACCCGCCGATGCTTCCACCGAGACAGCATCGGCTCCGGTCGAACCTTCTGAACCTGCCACGGCCGAGCCTGCCGCGCAGCAACTGAGCAGTTCGGCCCGCCCGCCACGCGCGGCTCCTCAGCAGGCGCAGACTCCCGCGTCGAACGACCAGCGCCCGACGGTCCCCGCCAACCCGCAACCCTATGAGCAGAGAACCGAGCCCGCGCCGCAGCAAGTGACCGGCCAACGCCCGCCATCACGTCCTGCCGCGACCAGCACCGCTCCGGCCACAACCCCGACGGCCACGAGCGAGGAACCCGCACCGCAACCGGCGACAACCGCCCCGCCCGAGACCGCGACCTCTTCCACGCCCTCGCCCGGCCCCTCGCCGCGGCCACCTGTCCGTCCGGACGATCTGACTTTTCTGGAGGAAGGCAGCACGACCGACGACGAAAACGATACTCGCCTGACCCGGTCGGAGCAGCTCTTCCTCGAAGGGTTGCTGCGCGATCTGCGAACGGCGCAGGCTGGTTCAACTGGGCTTTCCGAAACTGAACATGGCGCGGTCATTCGACTCGCGCAGGCGCGACCACAGCGCAAACCGGTTTCTGTCGCCGGCCCCTCGCAAGACGCGGTCCGCGATGCAGTCGCCGATGCGCTCACGAGTTCCGAACGCCCGGAATCCCGCGCCGATGCTGACGGCGGAGGCGGAAGCAGCGGCGGTGGTGGTGGAGCCAGCCTCGCCGGCCTCGATCACTCCAGCCGGCCTGCAGAACGTCCCGGATCGGTCGCCGCCCGGGCCGAAAGCGGCTCGGACCCGGGCGATCCAAGCCTGTCAAAGGCCGCGGTAGAGGACGCAATCGCATCTGCCGTCGAAAACAGCACAGCTTCACCGGGCGCCGTCGCTTTGACGGCGCTTACTTCATCTGCGATCCCTCCACGGCGCGGCGACGCCACCCCATCCGCTCCGACGGCCGATGACCTGCGTTCCGCCGCGAAGGAACAGGAAGCCGAACGCGCCCGCGAGGCCGCCCTTGCCGAGCAGCGCCGACAGGATGCCGAATTGCAGGCGCAGGCAGAGGCCCGTGCCCGCGAACGCGCGGCCGCCGACGCACGGGCCGAGGCGCAGGCCCGAGCCCAAGCCGAAGCCCGCGCCCGTGCCCAGGCCGAAGCCGAAGCGCGCGCCGCCGCTGCGCGCCAGCAGCAATACACCCCGCCCGAAGCGGAAAAAGAGCCGGAAGTGGCCAGTCAGATCCCCGCTGGCCGCACCCCGTCCTCGGTTGCCTCTGCGGCAACGGTCAAGGACGGCATCAGGATCAACCGCACCCAGATCATCGGCACGATCGGTGCCGGCAAGGCCAGCCGCGCCCTGGTCCGCCTGTCCAACGGAAAGATCATCACCCTGCGCCTTGGTGACAAGATCAATGGCGGGAAGATCACCGAAATCGGAAACAGCCGGATCACCTATGTCGAAGGCGGGCGGACGAAACAGCTTTCGGTGTTGAGCGGGCAGTAATGGAAAACTTCCTGCTGCTGGCCACCGTCTATCTGATCACGATGGTTATCGCCGTACCGCTATCGGCGCGGTTGGGGCTCGGTTCGGTTCTGGGCTACTTGATCTGCGGCATCCTGATCGGCCCGGTCCTGAACCTTACCGGCTCGGAGATGAGCGATCTGCAGCATTTCGCGGAATTCGGCGTGGTCATGATGCTGTTCCTGATCGGGCTGGAACTGGAACCGCGAAGCCTCTGGAACATGCGCAGCAAGCTGATCGGGCTTGGCGGCACGCAGATCCTGGCCACGATCCTGCTGATCGCACTGATCGGCACCGGCTTCGGCCTCGACTGGCAGGTGGCGCTGACGGTCGGGATGATCCTGTCGCTCAGCTCGACCGCGATCGTGCTGCAAACGCTGACGGAAAAAGGATTGATGCAGACCGGCGGCGGGCGTTCGGCATTCTCCGTATTGCTGACCCAGGACATCGCGGTGATCCCGATGATCGCGCTGATGCCGCTACTGGCTCCCGTCACGCCGCAGGGCGAGGCGGGGCATGGCGACGAACATATCGGCGAGGCGCTGATGGCCAACCTGCCGGGCTGGGCCGCGACCCTGACGACCCTGGCCGCGGTTGGCGTCGTGATCCTGCTGGGGCAATACCTGATCCGCCCGGTCTTCCGTTTTGTCGTCTCTTCCCGCCTGCGCGAGATGGAAACGGCGATGGCCCTGCTGATCGTCGTCGGGATCGCCTCGCTGATGATCCTCGTCGGCCTGTCCCCTGCCTTGGGCACCTTCCTGGCCGGGGTAATGCTGGCCGGGTCCGAGTTTCGGCACGAGTTGGAAGCCCAGATCGAACCGTTCAAGGGGCTGCTTCTCGGCCTGTTCTTCATCACCGTCGGCGCAGGAATGGATTTCCAGCTTCTGTTCGACAAGCCGGTTCCGGTGCTCGGCATCACCGCGGCATTGATCGGGACCAAGGCCGCGGTGCTCTGGCTGATCGCCCATCGGTCGAAAATGGGGCGAAAGGATCGCTCGCTATTCACCCTGTCACTTGCGCAGGCGGGGGAGTTTGGCTTCGTCCTGATCTCTTACGCGGTCGCGCTGGCGATTCTGCCGGATGATCTCGCCAAGGGTTTCCTGCTGGTCATCGCCCTGTCCATGCTCGTCACCCCCCTGCTGTTCATTATCCATGCGCAGCTGAGACGCCGCCTCAGCGAGATATCGGAACCAGAGACACCTGACGATGACATCGACGAGCAACAGCCGATCATTATCGCCGGCATCGGTCGTTTCGGTCAGGTCATCAACCGTATGGTCACCATGTCCGGATTTCAGACCACGGTCCTGGACCACGATCTCAAGGTGATCCAGGTCATGCGCCGCTTTGGCTTCAAGGGCTATTTCGGCGATCCGACGCGGCCCGAAATCCTTGCCGCCGCAGGATTGGAGAAGGCCCGTATCCTTGTCGCGGCGCTGGACGATCCGGCTGCCAATCTGAAGCTGATCACATATGCGCGCGAACGCCGCCCCGATCTGCATATCATCGCCCGCGCGCGCGACCGGGTGAATGTCTACCAACTCTATGCCGCCGGGGCGAATGACATAGTGCGCGAAATGTTCGACAGCTCTCTGCGCGCCGGCCGTTACGTCCTTGAAAATGCGGGCCTGTCCGCATTCGAGGCTGCCGAGCTTGAAAAGATCTTCTACCGCCTCGACCGCGCCTCGCTGCGTGAATTGGCCGAAGTCTGGAAACCCGGCGTTCCGCTGGAACAGAATCCCGAATATATCCAACTCAGCCGGGAATTGAATCGCACTCTTGAAACCGCACTGATGAATCGTTTCGCCGACAATTCCGACGATCCTCCGCTGCCCTCCGAGAAGGAAAAGGAGACTGCACCAGCCCACGATCATCCGGTCCGCAACTCGCGCCCTGGAGGACGTTGAGCCATGGTCCCGGCATTTCACTGAAACGCCAGGACTTATGCTCTTGTATCTACGCATTCAAACGGCAACCCGAGCACCTCTCTTGTCAAAGGCGCCTCGGGTTCAAGGGCGAAGGCTTGCATTGTCGATCAATGGCTATCCATCCAACCGTTCGATCATCCAACCTTGCTTTTCCAGAAGCCGCAGGACCCCCTGCTCGCCCGGCAGATGCAATGCGCCGAAGCCCGCAACGACACCCTTGCCGTCTTTCGCCGCGGCCTCGGCCCCTTTTGTCAGCCGATCGATCCAGCTTTGATTTCGCTGATCCATCAGCCGGGTCTGGGCAAAGGAGAATTGCTCATCCACCTCTTGCTTGTCGAGCCCCGAATTTTCATAGGCATCGAAACGCCCGAATTCCCAGATCGCCCATATATCTCCGGCGAAATAGGCATCCGTCAGCGTCACCGCGTAATCATCGGCATAGGCAGCGGCAGGCAGCGCCGAGCGGATCATGTTTTCCTCTTCCTTGTCCGTCATGCCCGAGAACAGGGTAAAGACGGTATCCCACGGCTCGAGCGCGCGGATCGGCAGTTCCGCTTCCTCGGCCTTGCCGATCAGCAGGTGATCGAGGCCCTGAAGGTCGCCCGACTGTGCCGCACCCTGCAGCACACAGGGCGACACGCCGATCATCATCGCCACATACCACGGCCGCAGCTTGGCGGTAACGGCGGCGGGCAACCCGCGTTCGGCCATGGCGTCGGACAATGTCTTCCACTCTGCCTCGTTCAACCTCTCGGGCAATGTGGGCCCTTCCTCGTTGACCATCAGCGAGGGATCCTCGGTCAGTGCCCGGGTCAGCCGCGCTTCTTCCTTGGGCCCGGCCTCGACATACAGGGCGGCGGCGTTTTCCAGCGGATTGGCCAACCGCTTCAGCACTTGCTGATGCCGGGGATCGGGAAAATGATAGGTGCCAACCAGGGTGATCTGCGCCTGATCCCTGGTGGCGCGCCACAGGATGCCGCTGTGATTGGGGATTTCGGCAACCGCCGCATCCAACCGGTCCTGCGTGCCCTCCGGCAGTGCCGCGATCAGGTTCCTGCCTTCGCAGGTCATCGCGGCCGCAGCACCCGCCCAAAGCGCAAAAAGTCCCGCCAGCAAAACGCGCATCCGAAACCTGCCTTTCCCTTGAACTGCCATATGCGGGGCAAGCTGGCATGTTTCAACTCTGCCTGCTAGCGGAATGTCCTTCAAATTATCTGAACTTCCCGTTGACAGTGGTGCAGCACTTGCCTAGATCAGCGCTATTGGCACTCACAGGTGGTGAGTGCCAACAATGACACTGCAACCTGAAACATCGGAGTGTTCACTCATGGCTTTCAAACCGCTGCATGACCGCGTGCTGGTCCGCCGCGTCGAATCTGACGAAAAGACCAAGGGCGGTCTGATTATCCCCGATAGCGCCAAAGAAAAACCCGCTGAAGGCGAGATCATCTCGGTCGGCGAAGGCGCGCGCAAGGATTCGGGCGAACTGATCGCACCGGCCGTCAAGGCAGGTGACCGCGTGCTGTTCGGCAAATGGTCGGGCACCGAAGTCACCATCGACGGTGAAGAACTGCTGATCATGAAGGAAAGCGACATTCTGGGCATTACCGGCTGATACAGCCGCCCCCGGATACGCAACTTCACGATAAAATTTCCAGGAGAATCAAATGGCTGGCAAAGAAGTCAAATTCGGTACTGATGCTCGCGACCGGATGCTCAAGGGCGTCAACATCCTCGCCGACGCGGTGAAGGTGACGCTTGGTCCCAAGGGCCGCAACGTGGTGATCGACAAGTCCTTCGGCGCTCCGCGCATCACCAAGGACGGTGTGACGGTCGCCAAGGAAATCGAACTGACCGACAAGTTCGAGAACATGGGTGCCCAGATGGTCCGCGAAGTCGCTTCGCGCACCAATGACGAGGCCGGTGACGGCACCACCACCGCGACGGTCCTGGCCCAGGGCATCGTCAAGGAAGGCATGAAGGCGGTCGCCGCCGGCATGAACCCGATGGATCTGAAGCGCGGCATCGACGCGGCCACGCTGAAAGTCGTCGAGGCCATCAGGGCCGCTTCGCGCCCCGTGAACGACAGCGACGAAGTCGCGCAGGTCGGCACCATCTCGGCCAATGGCGAAGCCTCGATCGGCCGCCAGATCGCCGACGCGATGCAGAAAGTCGGCAACGAGGGTGTGATCACCGTCGAAGAGAACAAGGGCATGGAGACCGAGGTCGATGTCGTCGAAGGCATGCAGTTCGACCGCGGCTACCTGTCGCCCTATTTCGTGACCAATCCCGACAAGATGATCGCGGAGCTGGAAGACTGCTACATCCTGCTGCACGAGAAGAAACTGTCCTCGCTCCAGCCGATGGTGCCGCTCCTGGAATCGGTGATCCAGTCGCAGAAACCGCTGCTGATCATCGCCGAGGATGTCGAGGGCGAAGCCCTGGCGACCCTGGTCGTCAACAAGCTGCGCGGCGGTCTGAAAATCGCTGCCGTCAAGGCTCCGGGCTTCGGCGATCGCCGCAAGGCCATGCTGCAGGACCTCGCAGTTCTGACCGGCGGTCAGGTGATCAGCGAAGACCTTGGCATGAAGCTCGAGAATGTCACCATCGACATGCTGGGCACCGCCAAGAATGTTTCGATCAACAAGGACAACACCACCATCGTCGACGGCAATGGTGACAAGGCCGAGATCGAAGCACGCGTTTCGCAGATCCGCCAGCAGATCGAGGAAACCACCTCGGATTACGACAAGGAAAAACTGCAAGAGCGCGTGGCCAAGCTGGCCGGCGGTGTTGCCGTGATCCGCGTCGGCGGCATGAGCGAAGTCGAAGTGAAAGAGCGCAAGGACCGTGTCGATGACGCTCTGAACGCGACCCGCGCGGCCGTTCAGGAAGGTGTCGTGATCGGCGGCGGTGTCTCGCTGGTGCAGGGCGCCAAGGTCCTGGATGGCATGAAAGGTGAAAACGCGGATCAGGAAGCGGGCATTGCCATCGTGCGCCGCGCGCTTGAAGCTCCGCTGCGCCAGATCGCCGACAACGCAGGCGTCGACGGTGCCGTGGTTGCCGGCAAGATCCGCGAATCCGAAGACAAGACCTTCGGCTTCAACGCCCAGACCGAAGAATATGGCGACATGTTCAAGTTCGGCGTGATCGATCCGGCCAAGGTTGTCCGCACCGCGCTGGAAGACGCAGCCTCGGTCGCCGGTCTCCTGATCACCACCGAAGCCATGATCGCCGAGAAGCCCGAGCCGAAAGGCCAGGGCGGTGCCGGTGGCGGCATGGACGCCATGGGCGGAATGGGCGGCATGGGCGGAATGATGTAATCATCCCCCTGCCCTCAGGCAGATACGGAAAGGGCGCCTTCGGGCGCCCTTTTCTTTTGTCGCCACAACCCTATTCTGCTGCGGAAATCGAGCAGGAGGGACAGCGATGAAAACGGCAATCGTCACCGGCGCAGCACGCGGGATCGGCCTTGCGACGGCCAGGCTGTTCTCGACGCAAGGCTGGCAAGTCGCCCTGGTGGACCGCGACAGCGAGGAGCTGGCAAAGGCCACCCCCGCTATCTCACAGGGTTTCGCGGTCGATTGCGATATCTCGGATCCCGACCGGGTCGAGACGATGGTTGCCGAGGTGCTGGCGCGGACCGGCCGCATCGACGCCGTGGTGAACAATGCCGGAGTCGCGGATTTCGGCCCCATCGAGCAGACCGATTTCGCCCGCTGGCGCAGCGTGATGGCCACCAATCTGGATGGCACGTTCCTGGTCAGCCAAGCCTGCATTCCGGCACTGAAAAAACAGGGCGGAGCCATTGTGAACATCGCCTCCATCTCGGGGCTGCGCGGCTCGACATTGCGGGTGGCTTACGGGACCTCCAAGGCCGCCGTGATCCAGTTGACCCGCCAGCAGGCCGCCGAGCTGGGCGAACACGGTATCCGCGCCAATTGCGTCGCGCCCGGCCCGGTTCGCACCAAGCTGGCCATGGCCGTCCACAGCCCGGAAATCATCGCGGCCTATCACGACGCGATCCCGTTGAACCGCTATGGCAGCGAGGAAGAACTGGCCGAGGCGATCACCTTCCTGGCAAGCGAGAAGGCCAGCTATATCACCGGGCAGGTGCTGGCTGTCGATGGCGGCTTCGAGTCGACCGGCGTCGGCCTTCCCGCCTTGCGGAAAACCCCTGCCTGAATCGTTTACGCGCTGACGACAGGCTCGACCTCCATCGCGTTGCACAGGGATTTGAAGCGGGACTCGACCACTTCCCCGGCCAGGTTCCGCCCGGTTGCCGTCAGCTTCAGTTCAAGCTGCCCGTCATCGGGCCGATACACAAGTTCCCCGGCCTCGAAAGGATCGTCGATCGAGAACATCGCGCCAAAACGCATCGCCTTTCCGAGGATCTCGGCCTCGCGCAGCTCGTCCTTGGACAGCAGTTCGAAGAGCGGGGCCATCGGCGATTTCGAGCGGCTGTTCTTGTAGCGGTGCAGCAGTGCCAAGCCCAGGAAGATCCGTTCCTGATGGCTCAGCGCCGCCATATTGGCGCGGGTCACATTGTCGAAACAGACCTCGGCGCGGTAATCGGGATGGGCGCGCCATGTCGTGTCATGCATCAGGCAGGCGGCGCGGATCAGGCGCTCACGCTCTGGCGGGACGTCCTGAAAGATCGGCAGCAGGAACTGATACAGCTTCTTGCCGAAACCGGGCATCCGCGCCATTTGCCGTTCGGTGAACCGGGCCAGCTCGATCAGCGGATCGCGCTTGCGCAACCGGTCGGACATCTGCTCGTATAACAGCCCCTCGCGGATTCCATAGCTGGACACCGCCAGTTCGGCAGGCTTGAACGTCGCGATCAGTTCAGACAGCACCCTGGATGCCAGCGGCACCAGTTCCATCCGCGAAGACGAGATACCGACGCGGCCGCGCAACTGGTTCAGATCATGTTCGGCGATCCAGTCCACCGTCTTGCCCACCGAATCCGGTGTCATGCGATATTCATGCAGCACGGTCATCGGATAGCCGGTCCGTTCCATGTCCAGCCGGGCAATCGCCCGCCAGGATCCACCGACCAGATAGATCCGCTCGTGATCGGTCCCCATCTTCTCTGCCAGTTCCGCCATGATCCCGCGGATATGTTTCCGCAACCCGTCCTTGCCACCCTGAACTTGCTGAAGCCGGAACGGACCAAGCTGAGAGGTCACGCGCCGGCCGACCTTGCCGCCCTCGACCTCGGCCAGCTCCATCGAGTTGCCGCCGATATCGCAGACCAGCCCCTTGGCCTCGGGCCAGCCCAGAAGCACGCCCTGCGCCGATAGCCGCGCCTCTTCCTCGCCATCGATGACCCAGAGCTTGAGACCGGTTTCACGCTCGACACGTTCCTGGAACTCGGGGCCGTCTTCTGCTTCGCGCACGGCCGCGGTGGCCACGCAGGTCAGCGGCTCGATATCCATGCCCTTGGCAAGGGCCGCGAAACGGCGCAGCGCGGCGAATCCCCGTTCGACCCCTGCCGGGTTCAACCGTCCGGTCGTGGCCATGTCCTGCCCCAGCCCGGCCATGACCTTTTCATTGTAGAAATAGGCGGGCGAGCGCGCGGCGCCGTCGAACACCACCAGCCGGATCGAGTTCGAGCCGACATCGACCACCCCAACCCGGGACAAGGCGCGCTTTGGCAGCTTGGCAAAGAAATTATCGCCGAAAGGCTCTACCATCTGCCCGGTCGAAGTGCGGACGCCGTTCATTGCAAAGCCCCCTGCTTGCGCATCGCCCTAGTTAATGGCGTGATCTGTGCTATCCGTCAATCGGCAGAATGGGTCAGTGCCGGCACGTCACGCGCCCCCGCAGTGCCACGCCCCGAAAGCGACGGGTTCTCCATGAAGAATCGGTGGCAGTTGAACAGATCCTCGCGCCCGTCGGGCAGGTAGCGCACGAATCGCCCGTCCGGCTGCAAGAGCCAGCTTTGCGCCTCGTCCGCCATGTTCGCGGCCATGATCTGGCTGGTGATCTGGGCCTTGACGGTCTCGTTATGACATTCGACCAGCGTTTCGACCCTGCGTGACAGGTTGCGCCCCATCCAGTCGGCCGAGGAAAAGAACACCCGCGCCTTTTTCGATGGCAGGCCGTGACCATTGCCGAAACAGACGATCCGGGAATGTTCAAGATAACGGCCAATGATGGATTTTACACGAATATTTTCTGACAACCCTTTGATACCGGGCCTTACTCCGCAAATACCCCGCACGACAAGGCTGATCTGGACCCCCGCATTGCTGGCCGCGTAAAGCGCCTTGATCACATCGGTCTCGATGATCGAATTCATCTTGGCCCAGATCGCCCCCGGGCGCCCTTGCCGGGCCAGTTCGGCCTCGCGTGCGATCAGGGCCAGCAGGTTTTCCTTCATGTCGATCGGAGAGATCGACAGATTCTCCAGCCCGTCCGGCTGAACATATCCCGACAGGTAATTGAAAACCTTGGTGGCATCCCGCCCCAGGGCCGGATCGCAGGTAAACATCGACAGATCGGTGTAAATCCGTGCCGTGATCGGGTGATAATTGCCGGTGCCGTAATGGGTGTAGGTCACCAGCGCATCCCCTTCGCGCCGCACGATGGTGCTGATCTTGGCATGGGTCTTGTAGTTCACGAAACCATAGACAACATGCGCCCCCGCCCGCTCCAGCCGCCGCGATTGGCGAATATTGGCAGCCTCGTCGAAACGCGCTTTCAATTCCACCAGGGCGGTGACGGATTTGCCCGCCTCGGCCGCCTCGCAAAGCGCCTCGACGATCGGGCTGTCGCGGCTGGTGCGGTAAAGCGTCTGCTTGATCGCCAGCACGTTCGGATCGCGCGCCGCCTGTTGTAGAAACCGCACCACCATGTCGAAGGTCTCATAGGGGTGATGCAGCAGCATGTCCTTTTGCCGGATCGCCGCGAACATGTCGCCGTGATGGTCCTGCACCCGCTCGGGCACGCGCGGAGTGAAACCGGGCCAAAGCAGGTCGCGGCGATTGTCCAGCACCAGCTCGCCCAGATCGGCCATGCCCAGAAGTCCCTCGACCTCGACCACCTCGTCGGGAGTGACTTCCAGCTCTTCCATGATCAGGCGGCGCAGCCGCTCCGGCGCACCGGCGGTGATCTTGAGCCGGATCACGCTGCCCCGGCGGCGGCGTTTCAGCGCCGTCTCGAATTCGCGGACCAGGTCCTCGGCCTCCTCCTCGACCTCGAGATCGCTGTCGCGCAGCACCCGGAAGGCGCAATCCCCGGTGTCGCGATAGCCGGGGAACAGGCTGGACAGATGCATCAGCAGCAGTTCTTCCAGCCGCAGAAAACGCTGGCCACCCGGCAACGGGATGAAGCGCTGCAATTGCGCCGGGATCGGCAGCAGCGCCTGCATCCGCTGGCCATCGGTTTCGCGCGCCAGTTCCAGCGCCAGCGAGAACCCGGCATTCGGGATGAAGGGAAAGGGATGCGCCGGGTCGATGGCCAGCGGTGACAACACCGGGAAGACCTTGTTCTCGAAATGCTGCCGCAGGAATTCCTCTTCCGCGCGGGTGATGTTGCGGCGCGACAGGATCATGATCCCCTGCTCTTCCATCTCGCGGCGCAGGCGGTTCCAGACGCCCTGCTGCGCGCTCATCAGGCGGCGGGCATCGGCATCGATCAGCTTCAATTGCTCGGCAGCGGTCAACCCGTCATCGGAGGGCGTAGTGTTGCCCTCTCGCACCAGTTCGCGCAGGCCCGCCACGCGGACAGTGTAGAACTCGTCCAGGTTGCCCGCGCTGATCGACACGAAACGCAACCGTTCCAGCAGCGGCACCCGCGCATTTCTCGCCTCGTCCAGAACCCGCCAGTTGAAGCTGAGCCAGCTCAGTTCGCGATTGAAGAAACGCGCCGGTCCCTCGGGGGGGCCCGATGGCAGTTCTTTGGGTTCAGGAAACGGGTTTCGAAGGAAATTGGCCTGGGTCATGCTATCCGGATAAGATTCGAAGGGCGAAAAATCGCCGGCAGATCATGCGTCAACCGGGGACAGCTTGTCCAGCAGATCGGCGGCGATCCGGCGGGTCACCGGCCCCTTGCGCGCCATCGCGGCACGATCCATCGCGGCCACCAATCGCCGGGCAAGTCCAAGGTCGCGATCCATGCGCAGCACCAGCCAATCGATCAGCCCGGCAGAGACGGTCAATTGCCGGTCGGCGAACAGCTTGACCAGCACCGCGGCCAGCAGCGCCTCGTCCGGCGGCCCCAGCCTGACCTGCGCCATCGCATCCATGCGCGAACGCAGATCGGGCAGCACCAGCCCCCAATCGCGCGGAGCGCTGCGGGCGGTCAGCAGGAAAAGGCAGTCGCGCGCGCCACAGAGGTTCCACAGATGGAACAGCGCCTGCTCGGCCCCGGCGGCAAAGCCCGCGTGATCGGCATCCTCGACCACCAGCGCCCCGCCCTCGGCCACCAGGTGATCGCTCGCCTCCGGAAGCAGCCCCGCCGCCGTGACCTTGCGCGCCCCGTTCTCTGCCGCCCAGAAGGCCGCCATATGCGATTTGCCCGCCCCTTCCGGCCCGATCAGGAGCATCCGCCCCTGCGGCCAGTCCTGCGGCGAGTCCAGCGTCAGCAGCGCCGCCTCATTCGCCGCGGCGGGGAGGAAATCGCCACGCGAAAAGGCCGGTGGCGTGGTCAGGTCGAGGGTCAATTGCCGGGGCAAACCGATATCTCAGCCCTGCCTGTTCGGGACATCGTGCTGCACCGGCCCGCCGGCGTCGGCTTCGGCGATCTTCTCGTTGTTTTCCGCTTCCTCGCGCCGATAGGCCTTGTGCAGTTCGGTGACCAATGTGCCCCGCGGCGCCAGCTCGACCAGAACCGGGGGCGCCGGTTCGGGCGGAGCGGTCTTGCCGGTATAGAGCGGGCTTTCGAGATAACGCTCGATCAGGAACCGGGTCAGCACCCCCAGGGCGGCAGCCAGCGGCACGGCCAGCACCAGCCCGACAAAACCGAACAGCGCGCCGAAGACCGACAGGGCAAGCAGCAGCCAGACCGGGTGCAGTCCGACATGTCCGCCGACGATCTTGGGTTGCAGGTAATTGCCCTCGACCACCTGCCCGATGGCAAAGATCACCACGACGGCGCCGATCCAGAGCGGATCGCCCCAAAAGCTGAACAGCGCGACGCCAATGGCCGTCGCCCCGCCGATCAGCACGCCGACATAGGGGATGAATGACAGCACGGCCGCCATGATACCGATGAAAAAGCCGAATGGCAGGCCAACCAGAGCCAGCGCCAGCGAATACCATGTCCCGAGGATCAGGATCACCAGCCCCTGCCCGCGCAGGAAACCGGACAGCGCGCCATCTACCTCGGTCGCGAGGCGGCGGACGGTGACGGCATGTTCACGCGGCAGCAGTGCATCGATCCGCTCGACCATCCGGTCCCAGTCCAGCAGCAGGTAGAAGGTCACCACCGGCACGATCACAAAAAGGGCAACGACCCCGAACACGCCCCGCACAGAGCCCAGAAGCGTGCCCGCGAATTTGCCGAGCTGTTCGCCCATGGCCTGGCCCAGATCGCTGAGCGCCGATCCGATCGTACCGCCTTCGGGCACCAACTCGGGGAAATGGATGTAGACGAAACCGCGCGCCTTGTCCATCATCTCCGGGGCGGTCTCGATCAGCGCCGCAGCCTGGCGCAGCAATGTCGGCACCAGCAGCAGGATCACGGCGGCAAGCATGAACACCGCCCCGGCGGTGATCACCACCACGGCCATGGTCCGCGACAGGCCCATCCGCTCCAGCCGGTCGGCTATGGGATCAAGCATATAGGCGATGCCCGCCCCCAGCAGGAAGGGCAGAACCGCCTGCCCCAGCAGCCACATGGCCACGAACAGCACCAGCGCCGCGACACCCCACCACATCACCTGTTTCCGCACCGGCACGCTCATGGCGTCTCTCCGCTTGAATGATACGGGGTGAATGTGGCCGGGTTGAAGGGAGGTTGCAAGATGCGGCATGACGCTCGCAGCCCGCGCCTGCGCCGCGGCAGGGTTGGCTTGGCGCGCTTTGCACCGCATCCTTCACCTCACGAGATGATGACGCTAAACTCCAGAGGCGAACTTCAACCCTGGACGAATTCGATCATGACCCACCGATCCACGGCTTTTGACTTTTTTGCCTATACTGCCGCCTTTGTCATTGGCTTAGGAACTGTCTGGCTCTTCACGGCGCAATTCGTCGGCCAGATATTCACGCCCGGCTCTCTGCGTTCCCCGGACACAGGGACGATCCTGATCATGCTGACTCCGTTAGGTGGGCTGGCGATTTTTCAGCTTGTGTTTGGACTGACCACACGCCGCTGGCGCGCATTCCGGTTCTGGCTTTACGCACCGCTCATTGTTTACCTGATCATCGGACTGATCGGTCTTGCCGTATTCAGCGGGACTGTATCGGTCATTGAGGCGGCCGTCCTTGCAGCGGTGCTGATCTTTGCAGTGGGTCTCTATCTTCTGACCTTACCCAAGCGCTCATGATCGTTTGGGCTCGCGTATGTCGCGTCGCTCCGGTCCCTCAGAACCTCCACACCAAATCGTGACCACCGCCCCGCAGCCTACGCTGTCTGTGTACGCCCTGTGTACAGCCTGTGTACGCGCGGTGTACGGGTTGTGCTGCCAAAAACCCGACAATCGCTGGTCAAGCCCGTTGTCGCGGGCGGCGCAACACCGAAACGCAACGCTCGCTGCCGTTGCGGCGGCTTTTCACCCCTCCGGCTTCTTGGCAAGACAGGGCTGATCCGCTAACCCTCGGCTCGACCCGAACCCAAAGGACCATGTCATGCGTCTGTCGCGCTATTTCCTGCCCGTCCTGAAAGAGGACCCCAAAGAAGCCCAGATCGTCAGCCACCGGCTGATGCTGCGCGCCGGCATGATCCGGCAGCAGGCAGCAGGGATCTATTCCTGGCTGCCGCTCGGCTACAAGGTGCTGCGCCGGATCGAGCAGATCGTGCATGAGGAACAGCAGCGCGCCGGGCATATTCCACTTCTGATGCCGACCCTGCAGCCCGCCGATCTCTGGCGGGAAAGCGGCCGCTACGACGATTACGGCGAGGAAATGCTGCGTATCCGCGACCGGCACAAGCGCGATCTGCTCTATGGTCCCACCAATGAGGAGATGATCACCGACATCTTCCGGTCCAGCAATATCAGCAGCTACAAGGATCTGCCGCTGACGCTGTATCATATCCAGTGGAAGTTCCGCGACGAGATCCGCCCGCGTTTCGGCGTCATGCGCGGCCGCGAGTTCCTGA
This sequence comes from Paracoccus saliphilus, assembly GCF_028553805.1. Taxonomy (NCBI): domain Bacteria; kingdom Pseudomonadati; phylum Pseudomonadota; class Alphaproteobacteria; order Rhodobacterales; family Paracoccaceae; genus Paracoccus; species Paracoccus saliphilus. The sequence continues at coordinate 2,858,676 of NZ_CP067140.1, forward strand.
TGAAGGACGGTTACAATTTCGACCTGACCAAGGAAGACGCGCTGCACGCCTATAACCGTCATCTGGTAACCTATCTGCGCAGCTACGAGCGGATGGGCCTGCAGGCGATCCCGATGCGGGCCGATGGCGGGCCGATCGGCGGGGATTATACGCATGAATTCCTCGTGCTGGCCGAAACCGGTGAATCCGAGGTTTTCTATGACAGCGAGATCACCGACCTGACCTTTGGCGACCGGCAGATCGACTATGACAGCAAGGAAGAATGCCAGGCCGTGCTGGAAGAGTTCACCAGCCGCTATGCGCGGACCGACGAGACCCATGACGACGCCCTGTTCCAGCAGGTCCCCGAGGCCCGCCGCCGCGTCGCGCGGGGGATCGAAGTCGGCCAGATCTTCTATTTCGGCACCAAGTATTCCGAGCCGATGGGCGCCACGGTGGTTACGCCCGAGGGCAATCGCGTGCCCGTCCACATGGGCAGCCACGGCATCGGCGTCAGCCGCCTTCTGGGCGCCATCATCGAGGCCAGCCATGACGACAAGGGCATCATCTGGCCCGAGGGCGTGACCCCGTTCCATGCCGGGATCGTGAACCTCAAACAGGGCGACAGTTCGACCGACAGTGCCTGCAACGCGATCTATGCCGAGCTTCAGGCGCGTGGGCTTGACCCGCTTTACGACGACCGCGACGAGCGGGCGGGCGCGAAATTCGCCAGGATGGACCTGATCGGCCTGCCCTGGCGGGTCACCGTCGGTCCGCGCGGGCTGGCGAACAACATGGTCGAACTGACCAATCGCCGCACCGGTGAAAGCGAAGAGATGTCGCCCAAGGATGTCGTGGCGCGGCTGGCCGCGATCTATGCGCCGGTGCTGAACACGGCGGCGATCGACAAATGATCCGGCTTCTGCGGCTGGCGGCGGCGGTTCTCTGTGCTGCCGCCATGTCGCAGTTTCCCGCGTTTTCCGATCAGTACCTGCAGCGTCTCGGCGGCCAGGTCGATGCGCTGACCAAAGTGGCGGAGGATTTCGACGGCAGTGCCCGCGAGGCCGGGTTGACTCGCGATCAGGCTCTTGCCGAACTTTCGGGCAGCGGTTTCCGCGAGGCGCATCGCGCCGACATGCAGCGCGTCTTCACCCGCCTGAACCGCGCACGGAACGATCTCGAGATGTTACGCGCTGCCGCACCGCTGGAGCGGCTGCTTCTGCCCCACCGACTGCGCGATCCCGAAACCCTGGACGCGACCTGGAGCGATTTTCGCCCTGCGGTTCCGGTCACCGGATCGGGCTTCGTCGCGGCCGCCATCGGCCTTGTTCTCGGTTGGCTGGGTGCCGGATTGGCCGGACTGCTTTTCCGCCGCCGCCAGGATCCTCTCGGCTGGCGTTGAGCCCGCAGGACTTCCTTGTAAAAAGCGTGTAATTCCTCGCGACAAGTCGCTTTCCTTTTGTTCACGGGGCTTTTAACCTGCAAGGCAGGATGTTGTTCCAACTGGGAGACAAATCGATGAAAAAACTTCTTCTCGCAACCGCCGCAACGGCTCTTGCAGCGGGCGTAACCAGTGCTGAGGAAATCAAGCTGGGAACCTCTCTCGGCTTTACCGGACCGCTGGAATCCATGGCGCCCGCGATGCAGGCCGGGGCCGAGCTCGCCGTCAAGGAGGTCAGCGAATCCGGACTGCTGCTGGACGGTTCGACCGTGACGCTGGTCCAGGGCGATTCGACCTGCGCGGACGCCGCCGCCGCGACCGCAACCGTGGAGCGCCTGATTACGGCCGAAGGCGTGAAGGGCATCGTCGGCGGGATGTGCTCGGGCGAAACCATCGCCTCGCTGGAAAACGTGGCCGTGCCTAACGGCATCGTCATGATCTCGCCTTCGGCCACCTCGCCCGCATTGTCCGAGATCGAGGATGAAGGACTGTTCTTCCGCACCTCGCCGTCGGACGCACGTCAGGGCGAAGTGATGGCAGATATCATCATGGAGAAGGGTCTCGAAACCGTTGCCGTGACCTATACCAACAATGATTACGGCAAGGGGCTCGCCGAAAGTTTCCAGGCCGCGTTCGAGGAAAAGGGCGGCTCCGTGACCGTCAATTCCGCCCATGAGGACGGCAAGGCCGACTATTCTGCCGAGGTGGCCGCGCTGGCCGCATCCGGGGGCGAGGCTCTCGTCGTGGCCGGTTACGTCGATCAGGGAGGCTCGGGCGTTGTGCGCGCCGCACTGGATACCGGCGCGTTTGACACTTTCGTCTTCCCCGACGGCATGGTCGGTCAGGCATTGGTCGACAATTTCGGCACCGAGATCGACGGCAGCTTCGGACAGAACCCCGCTGCTGAAGGCGAAGGCCGCGACACCTTTGTCTCGATGGCCGAAGAGGCGGGTTTCGACGGCACCGGCGCATTCTCGGCCGAGGCTTATGATGCTGCGGCCTTGATGCTGTTGGGCATGGCCGCCGCCGGCTCCAGCGATCCGAACGCCTACAAGGAAGCGATCATGGATATCGCCAACGAGCCGGGCGAGAAAATCCTGCCGGGCGAACTCGCCAAGGGCCTGGAGGTCCTCAATGGCGGCGGCGATATCGACTATGTCGGCGCCACCTCGGTCGAACTTGTCGGCGCGGGTGAATCGGCGGGCATCTATCGCGAAGTCGCCTTTACCGATGGCGCGATGGAAGTCATCGGCTATCGCTGAGCAGGTCTGATTGCTCCGGCCCGGCGCCTCTCGTGGGTGCCGGGCCGATTAACATATAATCAACCGCTTCGACGGAGAAGCTTCACCACATAGAGTGAAGGCAGGGAAAAACGCATGATAAGGGTCGAAGACCTACACCGGCATTTCGGCGGGTTTCGCGCCGTCGATGGCGCCAGCCTGACCATCGAAACCGGTTCAATCACCGGGCTGATCGGACCGAATGGCGCCGGAAAATCCACATTGTTCAATGTTATCGCGGGGGTGTTGCCTCCTACATCCGGGCGCGTCTTCATGGATGGTCAGGATATCACCGGCCTGCCCCCGCATGAGCTGTTCCATCGCGGTCTTCTGCGCACCTTCCAGCTGGCGCATGAATTCGCATCGATGACAGTACGCGAGAACCTGATGATGGTTCCGGGCAAACAGACCGGAGAGGCGATCTGGAGCACATGGCTCCAACGCGGCCGCATCGAGCGGGAAGAGGCCGAGCTGCATCGCAAGGCTAACGAGGTGCTCGACTTCCTGACCATCCGCCATTTGGCGCATGAAAAGGCCGGCAACCTCTCGGGCGGGCAGAAAAAGCTGCTGGAACTGGGACGCACGATGATGGTCGACGCCAAGGTGGTGTTCCTCGACGAGGTCGGCGCAGGCGTGAACCGCACGCTTCTGGGCACCATCGGCGATGCCATCGTGCGGCTGAACCGCGAGCGTGGTTACACGTTCTGCGTGATCGAGCATGACATGGATTTCATCGCCAAGCTTTGCGATCCGGTGATCGTCATGGCCACCGGCCAGGTGCTGGCCGAAGGCGCGGCCGACGAGATCATGCAGAACGAGGCCGTGATCGAGGCTTACCTGGGCACCGGCCTGAAAAACAAGATAAAAGCAGAGGCCGACGCATGAGCGATAGCCATTATCTATCCGCAACGGACATGCGCGGCGGCTATGGCAAGGCCGATATCCTGCATGGTTGCACCGTAACCGTGGACAAAGGTCAGATCGCGGTGATCGTGGGCCCCAACGGCGCCGGAAAATCCACCGCGATGAAGGCGGTTTTCGGCATGCTGCATCTGCGCGAAGGCCGGGTGACGCTGGACGGAGAGGATATCTCCGGCCTTTCACCGCAGGACCGGGTCAAAAAGGGCATGGGCTTCGTGCCGCAGGTGAGCAATGTCTTCCCGTCGATGTCGGTCGAGGAAAATCTCGAAATGGGTGCCTTCATCCGCGACGACGATATCAAGACCACGATGGAGCAGGTCTTCGACCTCTTCCCGATCCTCAAGGACAAGCGCCGCCAACCGGCCGGAGAACTCTCGGGCGGGCAGCGTCAACAGGTCGCCGTCGGCCGCGCCCTGATGACCCAGCCCCGGCTGCTGATGCTTGACGAACCGACGGCGGGCGTGAGCCCCATCGTCATGGATGAGCTTTTCGACCGCATCATCGAGATCGCCCGCACCGGCATCTCGATCCTGATGGTCGAACAGAACGCCAGACAGGCATTGGAGATCGCCGATATCGGCTATGTCCTTGCGCAGGGCGAAAACCGCTACACCGACACCGGGCAGGCACTCTTGGCCGATCCCGAGGTCCGCCGCACATTCCTGGGGGGCTGAGAGATGGACATCCTGAACGCCGTCGTCGCGATCCTGAACTTCGTCGTCATACCCGCCGCCGCCTATGGGGCGCAGCTTGCGCTCGGGGCGCTTGGGGTGACGCTGATCTATGGCATCCTGCGCTTTTCGAACTTCGCCCATGGCGACACCATGGCTTTCGGCACAGCCGTCACCATCCTCGCGACATGGGGGTTGCAGGCGCTCGGTATCACTTTGGGGCCGCTGCCGACCGCCCTGCTCGCCCTGCCCATTGGCATCGCCGCGACCGCTGTCATGGCGCTGGCGACCGACCGTGCCGTTTACCGGTTCTACCGGGCACAGAAAGCCAAGCCGATCATCTTCGTCATGGCCTCTGTCGGCGTCATGTTCCTGATGAACGGGCTGACCCGCCTGCTGATCGGCGTCGATCAACAAAATTTTGCCGATGGGGAGCGTTTCATTATCAACGTGCGTGATTTCCGGGAAATGACCGGGCTGAAAGAGGGACTCGCCCTCAAGACCACGCAGGGATTGACCATCGTCATCGCGGTGATCGTGGTCTGGGCGCTGTTCCGCTTTCTCAACCGCACCAAATCGGGCAAGGCCATGCGTGCCTATTCCGACAACGAGGATCTGGCGCTGCTGTCGGGCATCGATCCGGAAAAGGTTGTGCGCATGACCTGGATCATCGCCGCCGCGCTGGCGACCATCGCCGGAACGCTTTACGGTCTCGACAAGGCTTTCAAGCCCTTCAACTATTTCCAGATCCTGCTGCCGATCTTCGCCGCCGCCATCGTTGGCGGCCTCGGCAACCCGGTGGGCGCGATCGCGGGCGGGTTCCTGGTGGCATTCTCGGAGGTCGCGGTCACCTATCCATGGTTGAAGATCGCCGGCTATATCTTCCCCGATTGGCAGCCTGGCGGGCTGCTGCAGCTTCTGGGGACGGAATATAAATTCGCCGTCAGTTTCGTGATTCTGATCGTGGTGCTGCTGTTCCGCCCGACCGGGCTGTTCCGCGGCAAATCGGTATAAGGGAGGGCTCGCGCATGTCTACGAACCGTCAAGCCGCGAGCGCCAGCGTCTGGCGCGCCCCGGTGCTTTTCGCCATTCTCGCAACTCTGTTCATCCTTGAAGGCACGGTCAGGAACGGGATGTTCTCGGGTAGCTGGAACACCTCGCTCGCCATGCTGAACATGGGGCTGATCTCGGCCGTCACGGCCCTGGGCGTGAACATGCAATGGGGCTATGCCGGGCTGTTCAATGTCGGCGTGGTGGGCTTTCTCGCCCTTGGCGGGCTGGCCCCGGTACTGATCTCGACGCAGCCGGTCGAAGGCGCGTGGGAGGCCGGAGTCCCCCGTGTGCTGATCGCGCTGGCGATGGCGGTCGGCACGCTGGCACTGGCCGCACAGCTTCGCAAGCGCCTGCCGAAATGGCGCGGGTTGGCCGTGACCGCCGTGCTGATCGCAGGTTTCATCGTCTATCGCTGGCTCTTCGATCCGGCGGTGACGGCGATCGAGTCGAACAATCCGGCACGGCACGGCAATATCGGCGGGCTGGGCTTGCCGGTCCTGTTGTCATGGGCCGTGGGTGGTGTCTTTGCCGCTGCCGCCGCATGGGCGGTGGGCAAGGTGGCTTTGGGGCTGCGCTCGGATTACCTCGCCATCGCCACGCTCGGCATCGGCGAGATCATCGTTGCCGTGCTCAAGAACGAGGATTGGCTGGCACGCGGCGTCAAGAACGTCACCACCATCCCCCGCCCCGTCCCCTTCGAGATCGAGCTGCAGCGGAATCCCGAATTCCTCGAACTGGCCAATAGCTGGGGCATGGCCGCCTCCACCGCCTCGGGAATCTGGGTCAAGCTCTGCTACATGCTACTGTTCCTTGTCGTCCTGCTGTCGATCATCCTGCTGGCAGAGTTGGCGCTGAAATCGCCATGGGGCCGGATGATGCGCGCGATCCGCGACAATGAAACGGCGGCCGAGGCGATGGGCAAGGATGTGACCGCCCGGCATCTGCAAGTCTTCATCCTCGGCTCGGCCGTGATCGGGATCGCGGGGGCGATGATGATCACGCTGGACGGGCTGATGGCGCCGGTGGGATATAATCCCTTGCGCTACACCTTTCTGATCTGGGTGATGGTGATCGTCGGCGGGTCCGGCAATAACTGGGGTGCGGTCTTGGGCGCAGTGCTGATCTGGTTCCTGTGGATCAAGGCCGAGATCTGGGGGCCGCAACTGATCGCATTGCTGACCTCGCCCATGCCCGATGGCAATCTGAAGGCGCATCTGCTCGATAGCGCCGCCCATATGCGCTTCATCGCCATGGGGCTGGTGCTGCTTCTGGTCCTGCGCTTTGCGCCGCGCGGGCTGGTGCCGGAGAAATAGGCAAGACAATTGCGCGGCGTGCCCAAGAGTGCGCCGCGTCCCTTGGTCAGGCGGGTACGTCAGTTTATGTTCGCCTGACCCGATCCATCCTTGCAGCATCCTGCCCGCGCCCCTATATTCAACCTGTTCGGCTTCGGTCGGGCTATGGACATAAACGCGCTCGTAATAAGCGGATCGGACCCGGGGGCGGTACCCGGCGGCTCCACCAATTACCCTCATTGGGGGAACATGGGGCCGAAACAGGATCGACGAACGTCTAAAGGGGTTTGCTTTGTCCCGGTGAGCTACCACCGTTATCGGTGCTAAATGTACAGTTGCCAATGACAACCGTGCTCCGGTGGCCGTTGCTGCGTAAGCAGTAACCAAACCGAAACCTTAAGCCCTGACGCCTAGCAGCTTCAGGCGGGGCCCGCAGGAGCCTGGCAACAGAATCCTGCACTTTATTTCCCTTGCAGTAACCAGCTGTTGTCGCGGCCGTATCCGGGGCGCGCGCGTCACTGACGAGAAACGGCGCGAGCCAAAGATTACCCGGCCGCAACCTTGCCGAGGACAAGCAAGGTCATCATCCCGAGCGGCGGAAGCGATCTCTGCTCCTCAAGAACCAGTTCCTCTTCTTGCAGGACGGTGTCCATCTCGAAGTCGGAATGCCAGCCGATCGTATTCGAGAGTGGGGCGAAAGCCCTTTCCAGTCTCGCGAGAACGCCCTCTGTCCGGGCAAAGTGGTTGGTGATCACCACCTTGCCGCCCGGTTTGCAGACCCGTGCGATCTCGACCATCACCCTCTCGGGTTCCGGCACGACCGACAGGACATGCATCGCCGCGACCGTATCGAAGTGATTATCGGGGAAATCGAGGTTGCGCGCATCCATCTGCCGAAGATCGGTGACGTGATCCAGCTTCATCCGCTGCACCTTGGCGATGGCCTTCTGCAGCATCTCTTCGCTGAAATCGATTCCCGTCACCTGCATATCGGGCTTGTAATGCTCCAGCGACAGGCCGGTGCCGACCCCGACTTCGAGAACGCTTCCCGGTCGGGTGTTGATATGCTCCACCGTCTTGCGCCTGCCGAGATTGGTGACGGCGCCGAAGGTATTATCATAGACCGGGGCCCAACGGGAATAAGAGGTTTGAACGGCGTCGATATCCATGTCTGTTCCTTATCGGCCTGAAGGACGTTTCTTGTCGATACCCGCCCAGATAACCATCCCGATATAACCAAGGCAAAGCGCGATCAGCGTGATCCAGGCAAAGGTCAAAAGCGCGGCACCTATAATGGCGACCCCGATGAGGAAGAACTTGACGTTCCCGCGCGAGATCCTTGTCATCTTGAACGACCAGGTCGGGATTCGGCTGATCAGCAGAAGGCCAACGAGGATCATGTAGGTACAGATCACGATTCCCGGCAGCACCGGTGCGTCCGCGAAGGTAAAGGAAACATATATAGGCAACATGACAAGCAAAGCGCCAGCGGGGGAAGGTACGCCCTCGAAATAAGCGCTGTCGTGATCCTCGCCGTCCGATTTATTGCCCACATTGAACCGTGCCAGCCGCATGACGCAGCAGATCGCAAAGATCAGCACGGATATCCAGCCCAGGCCGCGGATGTCTTGCAAGGCCCAGAAATACAGCGTGAGCGACGGGGCAACCCCGAAATTCAGGAAATCGGCGAGAGAATCGAGTTCCGCCCCGATCTTGCTGCAACTGCCGAGAAGGCGGGCGATCCGCCCGTCCATCGCATCAAGGATGCCGGCCGCGATGATGAGTTGCACCGCAAGCATGTAATTTTCCTGCACGCCAAACCTGATGGCAGACATACCAGCGCAAATGGCCGTTATGGTCAGCACATTCGGCAGTAACTGGATCAGGGAAAACCCGGGCTCGGATTTGTTCGAGGGTTCCGCCATGGGTTCTTCTAACCGCCTTGAGGCGGGGAAAGCAAATCGGCCAGAACGGTTTCACCGGCAACCATCGTTTGACCGATGCTTACCAGCGGCATCACGCCCACTGGCAGATAGACATCCAGCCGCGAACCGAAGCGGATCAGGCCGAAGCGTTCACCGGTCTGCAGCCTGTCCCCCGGCTTGACGAAACAGACGATGCGCCGCGCCACCAGGCCCGCGATCTGCACAACGGCCAGATCCCGCCCGTCGTCCATGCGGATGCACAGGCTGTTGCGCTCGTTATCCGCACTTGCCTTGTCCAGTGAGGCATTGAAGAACTTGCCCGGGCGGTAGGCGAGTGACGCGACCTCGCCCGCGACCGGGGACCGGTTCACATGGCAATTGAACACGTTCATGAAAACGCTGATCCGGGTGAGCGGGACATCCGGCATGCCAAGCTCGGCAGGCGGCACGGCCTCTTCGATGAGCGAGACGATCCCGTCGGCCGGGCTGACGATCACTCCGGGGCGCGCCGGGGGGAAGCGCACCGGATCGCGGAAGAAATAATAGCACCAGATGGTCAGGCCGACGCCGATCCAGCCCAGCAAATCCGACAGCAGGAACAGGCCGAGCGTCACGACCGCGAAGATCGCCACGAAGCGGATGCCTTCCCGATGCATCGGCTTGATGAATGTGTCGCGCATGCGCATGTGTCTCTGTTCTCCTCGGAACTTGGTTTTCAAAGGACGAATGGAATGACGGCCCGCCATTCGCGGGTTTTACGGCGCCCACAGCCAAAACCCGGGGTGGACCTACCTCATGACAGCCGGAAAAGATATGCCAAATGCACAGCAGGCGATTCATCGCTACGATGAACCGCCTGTAGGAATGCCCGGCTGCAGGCAGTCTTCAACCGGTGATCGAGGCCAGAGTTTCCAATGTCTGCTCCACCCCGGCACGGGTCGTGACCACACCCGGCGACATCCGCAATGTCTGGCTTCGCGAATCCGCATGGATGCCGGCGTCGCGCAAACCCGAGACGACATCCGCGCCGGGGAGTTTGTCCGGCAAGGTGACCATCAGGCTGCCCCCCCGCTGATCGGGGTCGCGTGGGCTGGCCAGCCGGAGATTCAGATCGTCGAAGCCGTCCAGCAATATCGCCGACAGTTCCCTGTTGTGCGACAGGATGGCCGCGTGGTCCTGACGGTTGTACCATTCGAGCGCCGGCAGGCTCGCCACGGCGGGCACCGATGCCGGTGTGCCGTGATCGAAACGCCGGATACCGGTTGCGAACTCGAACGCATCCAGCCCCCAGGAAAACGGATTGTCCTGCGAGAACCATCCGCGCAGATCCGGATGACATTCCGGGATCAGCCGTGGCGAGACATAGATCACCCCGGCTCCGGGCGTACCGCACATCCATTTGAGACTGGTCGAGAGGGTGAAATCCACCTCGGGCGCGTGGACATCATAGGGCAGCAGGCCAGCAGCCTGGGTGATATCCGTGCCAATGACGCTGCCCATCTCGCGGCCATGC